>JBAYRN010000003.1:0-102670 GCA_041676625.1 Vulcanimicrobiota bacterium | reverse complement strand
GGAACCGATTCCGTGACCCTGTTGCTGGAGTGTCTGAGCGGGCTCGATCGTCCCCGACGAAAAGTTCCGGCAGGCAGTTTCAAGCGGGTGACCGAGCTTTCCGATACCCTGGGGAAAGAAGTCGGAATCGTGGCGGCCATGCGGCGGGAGATCGCCGCAGCCTGCGGCTTTCTGCTGTGCGTGGGAGCAGAGCTCGATCTGGAGCGATGGACTGGCCCCCCGGAGCAGTTGGCCACCTTCCGCTCGGTGGTCGCTTTTCATGAAGAGCCCTACGATAGTAACCCGCAGCCTCCATTGGAGGCGCGTCTAGCCGCTCTCATTCTGACCACGGTGCGTTGCGAGAGCGACGCCGCTTCGCTGTGGTCACTCCCCAATCTGGCCAAGCACAAATCCAGCGTCGAGGAACTCTCCAACGAATCCCCTCACGTGGACCCCGAACTCATCGAGGTTTACTTGAAAAGCTTCAAGGGAGATCAGCCGGCCACCGCGGCCGCCCTCTCTCCCCGAGAGCGAGACCAGCGAGAGAGAACCCTGTTTGCTCTGGCCAAGACCCTGGAGCGAGCGGGAGACAAGAACGAAGCGACCCGAGCCTACAAGACCATCATCGAGCGCCATCCCGGAACCCGAGAGTCGCTGGAGTCCCGTCTGGCCATCGCCCGCTCCCATCCCGAAGGAAACCACAGCGAGAGTCTGCGGGAAGCTTGTCGGGAGGCGGCCCGGCTGGGTCCCGTCACCGCAGCCCTCACCGCCCTGGAAGCAGGTCATATCCTTTTTCGAAGCAAGGACGAAGGGGCCAGGGAGTTTCTGATGGGGGCAGCCCGGAGCCTGGAAAAATTAGGTCTCGAAGGGGCGCTTGCCCGGGCTGCCATCCCCCTGGTATCCCTGGGAGTAAAGTTTCCGGACAGCCGCTTCCCTCGTCTGGTGCGCGCCCTATCCAGTCCCGAAGAACACCAGGAGATGCGCCACAATGCTCCCTGGATATTGCCGATTCTGTTCAAATCGCTGCCCGATTCCAACATCGACGAGCTGTATCCGTTGCTGGGTCAGTTGGTGGATCGCTTCGGCCATCCTCTCACTTCCGCGTTTCAGGACGGCAAGTTTGATGAAGAGAGTTCGGTCCACCTGGCTGAAGCCATCAGGCTGGGCGCCCGCAACGCCCCCGAAGAGCTGATCAAGCTGCTGGTGTCCGACGAGCGCCAGGCGGTGGCCGACCGGGCTGCGTCGTTGCGCGATCGCATGGAAGAGGCTCAAGATCAGGGGTCGGTCATTCGAGTTCGCTCGTTCGGGGTGTTGGAAGTCTCGGTGGGTGAAGAAGAGGTCTCCGGCAACATGTGGAAGACTCAAAAGGCCAAGTTTTTCTTTGCCTTTTTGGCTGCTCGCTGGGGTCGCGCCGTTCCTGAAGAGACCGTGCGTGACCTGTTCTGGCCGAAGAATGCCGAAAAGGGTCGAAAGAACGTCTACTGGGCTACCTCCATTGTCCGTCGTTGCTTGCGGGGTGAGACCGAATCAAACAGTGATTTCGAGGTCCTGGAAAGACAGGGAGAGACCCTCCGTCTGCATCCGGAGACTCCCCGCTGGCATGACCTGGAAGAGTTTGTAAGACTCCTGGCCAAGGCTCAGAAGTTGGAGAAAGAGGGGAAAGCCCCCCAGGCAAGACCGCTCTATCGCCGCCTGACCAGGCTCTACCGCGGCCCCTATTTAGAAGGGTGCTACATGGACTGGGCGGTTCGCTATCGCGAGAGTTTAGAGCGGCAGGTCGTGGACGCCCTGGTGCGTCTGGCGGTCCTGGCCCTGGAAGCCAAAGAGTACAAGGAGTCCAACGAAGCCGTTGACCAGGCCCTGGGCCTGGATCCGTGTCGCCAGGATGCGGCTGCCATCGGCATGAAAGCGTTGACCGAATCCTCTCAACCGGAGAAGGCGGTGGAGATGTTTCAACGGGTGGAAAAGAGCCTCCGAGTGGACTTCGCCCTGGAACCGAATACAGAATTGATCGAACTGCTGTACCGCGCTCGCCTGGGGGCGCCCGGCGGTACCGGGGCGCTCATCGGTTAAGCTCTGGGATGTAGAGAAAAAAGGTGGTGCCCCGGCCGGGCTTGGAATCGACCTTGATCCGGCCTCCGTGGGCGGCCACGATCTCGTGGGCGATGGAGAGCCCCAAGCCGGTTCCGACCCCCACCGGCTTGGTGGTAAAAAACGGCTCGAAGATCCGGTTCACCGTCTCCTCATCCATCCCGGTACCGCAGTCGGAAACCGAGAGAAAGGCCCGCCTCCCCTCCTCCGTTTGGGTAAACCCACAACTGATCGAAACCGCCGGCCTCTCCCCATCCGGATGCTTATCCACGGTAGCCGCAGCAGCGTTCAGGATGAGATTCATGATGACCTGAGTCAGTTCCGATTGGGTCCCCTGAACGTAGATCTTGGCCTTTGAATTGACAGCAAGGGGTACCCCTCGCTGCCGCAATTCCGCGATGGTCAGAGCCTGTGCTTCCTGAAGCACATCGGCCAGGCAGACCTTCTCTCGATGGTCTGAAGTGGCCATGCCCGCGCTGTGCTGATTGCCACTTTTGCGGCTAAAGACCAGTAGCCTGTCCACCAACTTGCGGATCTTCTCGGCTGCCTCCAGAGCCACTCCCAGCTTACTCCGGGCCTGCTCCGGCTTCTTCTTGATCTGCATCTGCGCCGCTTCCACCGAGAGGGCGATGGCCCCCAGCGGGGTGTTGATCTCGTGAGCCACCCCGGCCACCATGGTGCCCAGGGCCGTCATCTTGCTGGACTGGATCAGCTGATTCTGCTTCTCGGCCAACTCCTCCAGAGCGCGCTGCAGTGCTTCCAGACGTTCTAACTTGAGAAGAGCCGAGACCATCTGTCCCACCAGAGTGGAGATGAGATCCCGGTGTTCCTGGCCATAGCCGATGGGGCTCTCGGAGCCGAGCAGAACAAACTCCTCGGTCCGCTGTCCTTCGAACGGAATGGCCAGCAGAAGGCCGGAATGAAAGTGGTAGGTGTGATGTTCCTGGAAAAACTTATTGGAGAGATAGCGGGCTGAGAGGTCACTGTCGGAGGGCAGCCGGAGATTGGTTGCCAGCCTGCCTTCGTAAGAATCCGGGGCAGCATGACGAGGCTTGAACTCGGAGTCCCAGTGCACGACCCAGTCTCGGCAACGCAAGAGCCCGAAACTGTGGGGAACCATGCGCCCCAGACCCACGATAAACTGTTGTAGGATCTCGTTGCGGTTTCGAGCATCGAAAAGCTGACGTCCGGTCCGACTCAAAACGTCCAGGAGTTCTACCTGGGACATGAGTTTGAGTTGCTTTCCGTGCTCCGTTTCCCGCTGCTTGGCGGCCGCCAGCAGGTCTCTCCCTCGACGGCAAATCTGTTCAAAAATATGAGCCTCGGTCTCGGTGTAAGGGTCGTCTTCCCGGAGCGCGCAGAAAACGCCGTAATCGATAACCGGAGCGGCCAGCACGTAGATCTTCTCGGTGGGCCGACTGCGGTGGATCAGGCGACCGTCGCGACTGGCGGTTCGGGCCAGGGAAGCCAGACTGGCTAAAGCCGAAGCCTGTAGTCCCCGCCCCCCGACCGGACGATCCAGGGTCATCCGATCGTCTCGGGAGACCAGAGGAAAGAAGGCCACGGCCGCATCTGGAAGCAAGTCATTGACGAAGCTGATCAAGCGAGCTACCCCTTCTTTCTCACTCTTGATGTCTCTCAAGGCCCGGGTTAGCTGTTCGAGAAGTCTCTTTTCCTGATCGCTCTGGTCCAAAGCTCGGCGGGTTTCGAGTCGCTCAGCTCTGGTCTCTGCCACTTCCTGCAGAGCCTTCTCAGCCAGCTCCGCCTTGACCCGAAAAACGATATTCTCAGCCGAGAGCTCAAACAGGGCCAACAGAGGAAGAAACAGCAGCAGAACCGGCCAGCTTCCCAACTGAGCCAGGTAAAAAGGGAAAAACCCGGCAAAAATCTGGCCCACCCGGAGAGGTCGCAAGGCCGCCTCAGAGCGCAACCGGAGTAGACGATCCTCGGGATCTTCTGCCTTGCCGGCCGGGAGTTGGGAGCGTCGACTCACCGAAAACAGTACCGCTCCTAAGAGATAAGCCGACAAGCCCCGCAGGTCCAGGCCCCAATCCGCCTGACCTTCGAAGTACGACCTGGTAAACAGCAGGGTTCCAGAACATCCCGCCACCGCCAGCGCGCAGCGAAAGAAAAACTCACTTCGATTTTCGAGCTTTCGCCCTACACTCAGAGCGGTCTCCAGGATCAACGCAACCAGTGCCCACCAGGGACCCACCGAGGGCAGGGCGGCCGCCACCAGAATCGGGATCGGAAAGGAAGAAAAAAGAAAGCCACCGGGGGTCTCGACGGCCCGCGTGCTGAGCAACAAGGTGGCGCACAACAGGATGGCGCCTACGATGTGATCAGTGGGGACCGGTGCTGCCGCAGCCGCACCGATCAGACACAAAACTCCTAGACCCCACTTCACTTCGTCGAATTTCTCTCCTGAATGTGCCGCTGCACAGGCCCTACTTCGTAGCCAACGAGACGATCTCCCGCGCCCAAAGACAAAGGGCCGGTCCGCCAAGGCGATACCGGCCCTTTTCCTCCGAGAGTTCCTAGGCCAGGCTCTGTCCGAGCACGCCCGCCACCTGTTTGGCGAAGCCGGCGGGGTCTTCCAGTTCGCCTCCTTCAGCCAGCAGCGAGAGTTGGTAGAGCATCTGCGCCGTGCCGGCCAACTCTTCGGTGTCCTTGTCTTTCTCGTAGCGACTGGCCAGGTGAGTGACCAGAGGGTGGGAGGTGTTGATCTCTAGGATCCGCTTGGTCACCGGTACCTCCTGACCCATGGCTTTCATCAATCGCTCCAGATTGGCACTCATGTCTCCGGGGTCTGCCACCAGGCAGGCCGGGGAATCCACCAGGCGGGTAGAGACCTTAACCTCCTTCACATTGGCGTCGAGTTTACTTTGCAGCCAGGAGATGAAGGTAGCCAGTTCCTTCTCGGATTTTTTCTTCTCTTCGTCGGCGGCTTTGCGAGACTCTTCGCTTCCGATCTCAAGGCCAGCCTCGGCGGCGCTCACGAACTTCTTCTCCGAATACTCTCCCACCGCGGAAATCCAAACCTCGTCAACCGAATCGGTGAGGAGCAAGACCTCGATCCCTTCTTTCTTGAAGGCCTCCAGGTGGGGAGACTGAGCCAGAGACTCCCGAGCGTCTCCGGTCAGGTAGTAGATGGTTTCCTGACCTTCGGTCATTCGCTCGATGTACTCGTCCAGGGTGATGAACTGGTCTTTTTCGGTCCTGGTGGAGCGAAACAAAGAGAGCTCTAGAATCTTGTCCCGCATCTTGGCATCGTGATAAATGCCCTCTTTGACCACACGTCCGAACTCCAACCAGAACTTGCGATACTCATCACGGTCGCCTTCCAGGGTCTCCTTGAGGGTATCCAGGACTTTCCGCACCAGGCGCTTGCGGATCAACTGGATCTGACGGTCCTTCTGCAAGATCTCGCGCGACACGTTGAGCGATAGGTCGCTTGCGTCCACCACGCCTTTCACGAAGCGCAGGTAGGCCGGGATGAGTTCCTTGCAATCGTCCATGATGAAGACCCGTTTGACGTACAGCTGCAAGCCGTGGTGCCCCTCAGGATGAAACAGGTCCATGGGGGCTCTCTCCGGCAAAAAGAGCAGGCTGTAATACTCAAAGGTGCCTTCCGCCTTGAAAGCCACGGTCTTCCAGGGAGCGTTCCAGTCGTGGGCGATGTGACGGTAAAAACCATCGTACTCGTCCTGCTCAACCTCGTCCTGGGCTCTGACCCAAAGAGCCTTCTGACTGTTCAGGGTCTGAACTTCCTGCTCCTTGACAGGCTTGTCCTCGATGTACTTGGTGGTCTCCATCTCCATCCGGATAGGGTAAGAGATGAAGTCCGAGTAGCGCTTCACTAATTGCTTGACTTTAAAAGCATCGGTGTAGTCGTGCAGCCCGTCGTCTTCGTCAACCTCTTTCAAGAAGAGGGTGATTCGGGTTCCGTGTCCCTCCATATCACCCTCTCCGATGGAGTAGGTCCCGTCGCCCTCCGAACTCCAGAAAACCGCCGCATCAGCACCCACTCGGCGGGTCAGAAGTTCAACCTTATCGGCCACCATAAAGGCGGAGTAAAAGCCCACACCGAACTGACCGATCAACTGTTCGGAATCTTTCTTTTCCTTATTCTGTTCCAGGGACTGCAGAAACTCTTTGGTGCCTGACTTGGCGATGGTGCCGATCAGGTGGACCACCTCGTCCTTGCTCATCCCCACTCCGTTATCTTGAATGGTGAGGGTGCGCTTTTCTTTGTCAACTTCCAGGAAGACGTGAAGGTCGGTGGTGTCGACTTCGGCCTCTTTGTTCAGCAACGACTCCAGGCGCAGTTTATCCAGCGCGTCGGAAGCATTAGAGACGAGCTCCCGCAAGAACACGTCCTTTTCACTGTAGACCGAATGGATCATCAGCTCCAGGAGCTGTTTGGCCTCGGCCTGAAATTCTTTGGTTTCAACTTTGCTCAATCGAATTCTCCTACCAGTGCTCAGCCCAATAGAGCTCAGCCCAAAATCTTTGATGGACTGAGACAGTCTACCCGTTGAAGCGTTGGCGACACTCTAGTAGACCGTTAGCGTTACGTTAGAATTAGCTTGCTATAGGCGGCTGAGTTGATAGATCTGAGAGACTTGAGGATTTCTGATGACCAGATTGTGAGCGTCGTGCTGGATGATCTGGTAAGGCACCACCCGACCGGCGGTGGAAAGGGAAAGAGTATTTCCCCGGAGGGTCCACTTAAAGCGGGCGGTGTACTTGGGCTCGGTACGCTCCATAAGCCCGGTGCCGTCGGCTCGGAAGGTCCAGTGAGTCCCCTTATCGGCCTGCTCCCAGGCTCCCACGATGGGGTGGGCGTGTTCGGCCACGGCGATCGCCACGACCAGCAAGGTCAGAAGGACCATCGTAAGGGTGATTTTTTGTGGGGCTCGCGTCATTGATTCCCTCCGCAATCATGATTCTATAGCCGAAGGCGATCGTAAGCAAGAGGTTTATGAGTTCTTTAGGATCGAATTCATACCAGATTCGGATAGCCGCCGGAAAAAAACATCAGCGGAGCCTCGTGAGAAGTGATTTCCCAGGAATGGACCTTGCCCACCGCAACGAAATGGTCTCCGTGAGGGTGAAGGGCCTCTAGCTCACAACGCAGATAAGCGATGCTCCCCTCCACCACCGGTGGCACTCGGGCCTCGTCGGCCCAGGGCGATGACTCCAGGCTGGGTCGTCCGGCAAAGTGAAAGCAAATGTCTTTCTGGTTGTGCGCCAGAATGGAAATGGTAAAATGACTACCCAACTCCGCATTCTGGGCAAAGCGGCAGTTGAGGGCAGGACAAAAAAGAACCATGGGAGGCTCCAGGGAGACCGAGGAAAACGAGTTCACGGTCATACCGTACACTTCTCCGTCACGCTCGAAGGTCACCACCGTGACACCGGTAGCAAACTTTCCAAACACTGAACGAAGCTGCTTTGCATCCACTGCCATCAACCTGCCTCCCCGATTTCAAACCCCAGCACTACGGTGAAGCCGTCCGTTTCCGGTCTCAGAGTGAGGGTGCCGCCGTGCTCTTCCATGCATCGCTGTACCACGGCCAGCCCCAGACCACCCCTACCCCAGCGGCTCTCCCCAACCCGGGCAAGTGTCATGGGAGCCTCAACCTCCCCACCGTTCCCGTTGTCGCTCAGAAAAACTGCCCCCCCGGGGGCCACTCGGACAACCACCTCCCCGGCCCCGGCCAACTGTGAATTCTGGCAAATCTCCAGCACCGCGTAAGTCACCGCGTCAGGATCCACCAACCAGAACTCTTCCAGGCCTTCGCCGCTCTCCACCCGTACCTGGAGTGGAGCGTAGAGGTCTTCAGCCTGCCCGGCGGCCTGCTGAAAAAGGCTTTGAGGGCGAACCTTCTGCCGGCTCAGCCCACCCATTCGCAACAGTAGGACCAGCTTGTCGGCGAGCTCTACCAGTTCTTGACTTTTTTCCAGCAACAGCGGCTTGAGCGCCTCCTCCTCGGGCAGACTCTCCAGGCCCATTTTCAAAGTGATCAGCCCTCCCTTTAGATCGTGCCGCAAGCGCGACGCCACCTGAGACAGAAAGAGCTGAAACTCACCGGCTTGATCGGAAGGTTGACTAGCCATCGGCTCCTTCATCCATTTCACTGGGAAGCAGACCGCCGGCCCCAGCTTCCGGAACTTCGATGGAGCTGTATCCGGGAAGTTCGAACGAGTTCAGCCGATCGATCAACTCCCGGAGACGCCCGAAGGCCCGTCGCCGGAAGTGAAACTTCACTCGAGGAAGGTGGGCGATGGTTTTGTCGTGCTCCTCGGCCAGGGCCAGGGTGGGTTCAATTTTGCCTGACTTTAAAATGTCTCCGAACTCCTGGTTGAGGAGGTCCACCTCTTCATCGGAGAGGGCTGCTTCCAATCGCACCACCAACTCGTCGCGAACGTAGCGCATGCTGTGGTAGCGCCGATAAAATCGTTCGATCTCATCGCAGGCCTCAAAAACCGAGGAAGTTACCCGATAGAGGGAAAGGTCCTGGGGACTGATCATTCCCCGCTCCAACAGTCGACTCACGTTGTACTGATGCCAGTCGCTCCAGAATTCCGAGCCTTCGGGATGTAGGAAAACGATGGGAACCATGTGGGATTTGCCGGTCTGGATCAAGGTCAAGACTTCCAGTCCCTCGTCGTGGGTGCCAAACCCACCGGGGCAGCAAACCACCGCGTGGGTGTCTTTCATAAAAGCCAGCTTGCGGGTGAAGAAGTACTTAAAGTTGATGAGCTTTTCATCGTTAGCGATGTAAGGGTTGGCGACTTGCTCAAACGGCAGGCGAATATTCAACCCGAAGCTCCGCTCCGTGCCGGCCCCCTTGTTACCGGCTTCCATGATGCCGTGGCCGGCCCCTGTGATCACCATAAAGCCACGGTCGGCGATCTGCTCTGCGAATTCACACGCCTGGCGGTAGTCGTCGGTCTGTGGCTGGCACCTTGCCGATCCGAAAATGGCACACTTTCGAACCCGCCGATAGGGCCGCATGACCTTGAAGGCGTAGCGCATCTCTTTGAGGGTGGAGTTCATGATTTTGAGGTCCCCGGAATCGGCACCGTCCTGCACCAATTTGATCACCGTGACCATCATCTGGTGAAGCAGATCTTGATTGTCCGAAGCACCTGCACGATGCAAAATATCTTGAATGGACAGGTCCAGTTGGCTGTTACCCGTGCTATAGCGAAATGACAAAAAACAAATTCCCTTAATAAAATCTATGATTGGGCGAGGCTAATCGCGGGGCGGTCGGACCACCGGACTCTTACACACCGGACAGCGCAAAACGCCCAGATACTCCTGGCAATCCTCGGACCAGTGCGGGATGGCGGTGGGTCGCTCCACGAAATGCTCGCACTCTTTGTTGTTGCAAAAGACGGGAAAAGGATTGCCGCTCAGGTTGTACTGTCTGGTGACCATCTGTCCCGGGCCGTTGACGGGATCGATCTCGTAGTGGGTTAAACGATACTTTTTCTCGCTCATGACCCTTCTATTTTTACCACGAGCGAGGTTACCACCTTTTCACGACGCGGGTAGGGTTCGAGGGTTGCTCTACGAAGCTCGTGGCATGAACGACCCCGGAGCCCTGGACCCATCGAAACTTCGCTTCCCCGAAGAAGGGGTGGTGGAGCAGCACGTCCATCTGGGTGGTGCGGTTCCGATTCACCGCCTGTTCGAGGCGGCCGTGGATCGCGGGATCCGTTTACCAGTCACGAATTTTACTGAATTCAGCAATCTCTTGCACCGGCGGAAAGACAACTCCGGGACCCTGGAAAAGTATCTTGAGATCTATGAGGTCGCCGAGCGGATCCAGTCCGGACCGGTGGCTCTCCGAGAGAGCGTCTTGATCGCGCTCAACGGGGCGGCCCGGACCCAGGGAGCGACCACCATCAGCCTGGACGGAGAAGCGCTGACTCCCCTGCGGGCGCAACTTCCCATCAAAGCCCTAGAATTGCGCTTCAACCCCATGAAGCGAAACTCCGGCGGTATCTGGGACCTGGACCGGGTGATCCTGGCCGCCTGCTCCGGGGTGAGTGAGGTCCGGACGGCCTACAAAGGTACCTTGCAGGCCGGATTGATCGTGTGCCTGGGGCGGGATCTGCCCATGGACCAAAACCGCATCCTGGCCGAAAAGGTGGCCCGTTGGTCCAAAGAAGGGCTACCCCTCATCGGACTCGACCTGGCCGGTCCCGAATCGGCTTGCACCCTGGAGGACCCCCAAGATCTGAAAGAGATGTCCGAGCTATACGAACTGGCCGGCCCCAAGGTCGGTCGAACCGTGCATTGCGGCGAAACGCGCGCGGTCAGCCTGGAAACGTTTAAAAGGACTCTGAAGGGCTTGAAGGCCGATCGAGTGGGCCACCCCCTGGTGGCCGCCCGCTCCTATTGGGAAGATGGGGACGCCAGCGGCCTGGAGTTTCTGCAGGAGCACAACATTGTGGCTGAACTCTGCGTAGTTTCAAACCTCCTGACCGGGGCCGTGGACAACATTGAGACCTACGGCAAACTGTTGAAGCTGTTCGATCAGTTCGGAGTGCGGTACACCTTCAGCACCGATGCACCGGCCCTGCAAAAGACCACCCTGGCCAGCGAACTACAGCTCCTGCTCGACGCCGGAGCCGCCTCGCCGGAGCAGCTCGAAGCCTCCTTCGAGGCAGCCGCAGAGTCTAGCTTTTTGCCCGATCCCAAGATGCGCCGGCGCAACAAGAGCCGCTGGGCCGGCCCGGTCAAAGCCTGATCGGCTTTAAACCGTCGCTGACTTACGTTTTTCGGCCATTTTGCGGAGCTCCGGCAGGACTTCTGAACCCAGCATCCGGATCAGCCTTTCCTGGTCCACCGAGGCCATCTGCAGGGTCACCACATCGGCCCCGATCACTTCCACCAGCGGCCGGTACACCTCGATGATATCGGCGGCGTTCTTGCACTGGGAATAGCGGCCCAGAATCTCTTCTCGGGGAAGTTCGTCGGCTCGCTCTCGCAGGGTCTGGGGGTCCACCGCTTCCAGCCGCCCGGGGGCTCGCAGCCCTCTCCAGGAATAGAGAGCCTTCCAGGCTTCTTCGTCGTTCTGGGCGAGCACCGTCCAGCGGCTGGCCATCACTTTGGGCTCCGGCCGACCGAGTTCCGAGGCAGCCTTGCGGGCAGGCTCGATCACCTGCTTGAAAATGTCCTGGGGGTCTTTCACCGAGACGATCACCCCTTCGGCCTTGCGTCCGGCCAGGGTGGCGGACTTGGGGCCTCCGGCCGCCATCCAGATGGGCACAGGTCCGGTGGGCGGGGAGTAGAGTTTAGCTCGATCGGTCTGGTAGTACTTGCCTTGATAGGTCAGTTTCTCACCGTCTAGCAAACGACGCATGATCTCGAGGGCTTCCTCCATCCGTTCGGAGCGCTCTTTGTACTTGGGGAAATGAAAGCCCAGGGGCCCTTCATTGATGTTCTCACCGGTGCCCACTCCCAGATTGAAGCGACCACCCGACAGACGATCCACAGTGGCCGCCGCCTGCGCCACCAGGGCCGGGTGAAACCTCCACAGCGGCGTGGTGACACCGGTAGAGAGGTGCAACCCTGGTGCGGCCTGGGTGAGTCCTCCCAGGGTGGACCAGCAGTACCCGGAGGCCGAAGCATCATCCACCCAGGGGTGAAAGTGTTCGGAAGCCACCAGCATGTCGAAACCGGACTCTTTGGCCAGTTTTCCATGCTGCAAGAGTTGTTCGGGATGCCACTGCTCGTGGCCACAAAAATAGGCAAATCTAATCATGGTGCATTGTTTGCACCCTATTTCACATCCCCTTCTCTCACCACCGCGTAGACCAGGTCGGGGTGAGGGTCCGGACTCCACAGGGTGACCGGACCATAGCGCCAGTAAGTGCCGATCTCCGTTTCCCCGGGGTCCCACCATTCCCGCTCCAGTTTCAAGGCGATGGGAGGCTCAGCCTTGCCCTGGCTCGTCTCCACCCCTTCCAGTTGGTCATAAAACGGTTTAACAGCTTGGGGTTCTAATCGCAAGCGGCAAAAGAATAGGGCTCCGTATTGCAGGGTGTGCATATCTTTAAGGGGCACCTCCGAGAGCTCGAGTTGCTCGAAGAGCTTGGGGGCCTGATACTCTTCCTTGGGAACCCCCATCCAGCTCGTCAGCAACAGTGAGAAAGCAAAAGGTATCACCAGGATAGAAAAGAGAACGGGCTTCCAGGACGTCGACCGGGGGTTTGAGGGTTTGGGGTTCAAAGGATCGCTCTCCTAAAAAAAGAATCAAAAGCAGTGTCGAATTTATTAAACCAGGCGGAGAACACGGAGCTTTTCCACCGGATCCGCAAAGGCCCTCTGTTTCCCCAGGCACTCCTCACTCTGGACTCCAAATCAGGAGTCAAAACGGGATGGGCACGCTGCTGTGGTTTCAACCTAAACTTAGGCAGACTCTACTGCCTTCCTCTTCACGCCAGTTTTCGCCTGGAGCAGCCGAAAGAAAACGGCAGTATGGTCCTGGCATGCCCTGAAGCCGAGCTCTCGCTCCACCTCGATGGCTCCTTCTCTACCCTCGAGGATCCCTCGCTGGGGCCCCACTTCTGGAAACGGCTGCAGCCCATCGTGGAGGCGCTCCATCTGACCCCCAAGCAGTTGCTGGAGTTTCAAGTCACCGGCCTCAAGCGCGATCGTTTTTTTCACGACTGAAAAGACTGACCAGAGCTCGTTGTGAGGAGTCTCGAAACTCCTGGAGATCGACCGAAAAATCAGCCTCGTAATTCAAACTCTGCAGGTACATCTCCAGTTTATCAACATCCTTCACCCAGCGTGCTTCCGGGGTTGCGGCCTGCTGGTACTCCCGGAGCGTTTCCAGATGGTACTCCGAACCTGGAACCTCCCGCAGTAGTTCTTCCAGGGCCTTCTTCTCCTGTTGCCTTTTCAGATCTGGAAGAACCCCGTCAGCGGGGATGACGTCACCCGTTTCCACTTCAGCAAGATCATGAATCAGAGCCAATTCCAGGACCCTCTCTCGATTCAAGTCAGCGGGACAGAGCAACAGGCAGAGCAAAGCCAATCCGTAACTGTGGTCAGCCACCGACTCCACCTGGTCTGCGGGAATGGGGTGGCGAGTCCAGCCCCGGCGTAAGACCTGCTTCAAGCGCAGCAAACGTTGCAGGGCGGTCAACTGCTCTCGACTCCAGTTCACGCCAGTAATGAAATGAGAGCCATTTCGTGGGCGTAGAGGGAGTATTCCGCCTGCTCGAACACCAGGTTGGAGGCCGATTCAAAAAGCTCGCGACTGACCTCCAGACCGTCCAGGCCCAGCTCCTGGTCCAGCCCCCCCTCTGCCAAATAGGCCCGGCGATGCAAAAGCTTGCAGCTACTGTTTCCGCTGCGAGAGAGCAACCCGTTGGTGGCGCGATAAGCAAGCAAACTCTCGACCACTTTTTTGTTGGTATCCCAGGACTGTGAGTACACGAAGTCTGCTCCTTTCACGGCTTCATCCGGGTCGGTGTAGAGGCGGATCTGGGCCCCTGTCTCGGCTGCCAGGGCCAGACAGGTCTCCACCAGAGTGGCCTCGGGTTGAAGCTTTTCCGGACCACAAAACCTCATATCGAGCCCCAACTTAGAGGCTCCCACCAACAAACTCTGAGAAAGGCTGGTCGAGCCGTCGCCCAGCACTACTACCGAGAGCTCTGACAGGGCCTTGGGAGAGTGAGCCAGCATGGTGGCAAAATCGGCCAGCATGGAGAGCGGCTGGAACTCTTTGCTGCCAAGATTGCAAACCGGTACCCCGGCCAGTCGAGCGACCTCCTCCAGGGTCTCCTGGTCGACCCCGTGGATCAGCAGAGCATCGAACAAGCGGCCTAAATGAGAGGCGGTGCAAGCGACCGGTTCTCCCTCCTCAAGTCCGCTTTCGCCGGGCCCAAAAAAGTGGAAATTTGCCCCCTGACGGGAGCAGGCCGACTGGGTCGTCCAGCGGGTCTGGTTGTGGGATTCACAAAACAGAAGGGCCAGATTTTTTCCCCGCAAAACGGGCTTGTCCTGGCGGCAACCTCGGAGGTCGCGGAGGGTGCGAACAGACTCGATCCTCTGCTGGAGTTCGGCTGGAGAAAAATCAAGCAATTTCAGGAAATGGCGATATCGCAGAGTCATCTACCGGCCTGCGCCACGACGCTCTGAGTTCCCTTCATGAAGGATCCGATAACCAGCCCACGGAAAGGCCCGCTTGCCTTTCAAGGTAGAGATCAAATCGGCGAGAGATCGCCATCCTAGGAGTAAAGAGTTGAGCGATAGTGCCAAAGACCCACTTCCCCAAGACGCGTTTCGCAACGTGCCGTTCACCGACGAGGACGCCTACTTTGCCGAACAGGAGAAGATCACTCTCCAACGGCTTAAGAAGGAACGGGAAACGAGAAGCGACGAGCAACGCCATTGTTTGAATTCAGCCTGTGGAAACACGGTCATGGACGTCGTGCAGGTGGACAACGTCGAGATCGATAGATGCCCCAAGTGTGGTGGAGTTTGGTTAGACGCGGGTGAGTTGGAAGTCCTGATGAAGCGCGCCAAAGGTAGCAAGAACGGTCTGATGAGGTTTTTCTACAATCTTGCCGGCCAGTACGACGAATAAAAGGAGAGAAAAGAGATGAAGAAGCCTGTCAAAGTAGCCATTACCGGAGCTGCCGGCAACATCGGCTACGCCATGGCATTTCGGGTGGCAGCCGGAGATATGTTGGGCCCGGATCAGCCAGTCATTTTGCAACTGATCGAGATCACGCCGGCCCTGCAGGCCCTCAACGGAGTGGTCATGGAACTCAACGACTGCGCCTTCCCCCTGCTGCGTGGAATCGTAGCCACCGACAATCTGGAGGAAGGGTTCGACGGAACCAACTTCGCCATGCTGGTAGGGGCCAGACCCAGGGGACCTGGCATGGAGCGCAACGACCTGATCGGCGCCAACGGAAAAATTTTCGCCCCCCAGGGCAAGGCCATCGATCAAAGGGCCTCTTCCGATGTAAGGGTTCTGGTGGTGGGCAACCCCGCCAACACCAACGCCCTGATCGCGGCCAGCCAAGCCAAGCGCCTGGATCGCAAGCAGTTCACGGCCATGACCCGGCTGGACCACAACCGTGCCCTTTCTCAACTCAGTGAAAAGACCGGTGTCCACTCGACCTCCATCAAGCGCATGACCATCTGGGGCAACCACAGCTCGACCCAGTACCCGGACCTTCACCACTGCAAGGTGGAAGATAAGGATGCCATGGATCTGGTGGACAAAGGCTGGTACGCCGATACCTTCATCCCCACCGTGCAAAAGCGCGGGGCCGCCATCATCGACGCCCGGGGAGCCTCCTCCGCGGCCTCGGCCGCCTCGGCCGCCATCGACCACATGCACACCTGGGTTTTCGGGACCGGGGAGAAGGATTGGGTCTCCATGGGGGTTCCTTCCGACGGCTCGTACGGGGTCGAAGAGGGCGTGGTCTACAGCTTTCCGTGTACCTGCCAGAACGGCATTTACAGCATCGTGCCCGACCTTCCCATCAACGACTTCAGCCGGGAGAGGATGAAAGCCACCGAGAAAGAGCTGCGTGAAGAGCGTGCAGCGGTGGAAGATCTGATCAGCGGCTAATCAAAACCCCATCTCCGGGCAGCCGGGGGTGGGGTTTTAGGTCAGCCTTCTACGTTCTAGCCTTTTCCCGCTTGGCCCGAAGGGCATCTTTTAGCAGCCGGTCCTTGGGCCAGGAGGCCTGAATGTGCCCCCAGGGCAGAGCTTCATCGGGGTCTCGGGTTCGGTAGTTCTCCTGTTCGAAGCTCAACCCATGGCGGGCCAGGGCCTTTTTGTAGGTCCCGTAACTGGGATCCCAACGAACGTCGACCAGAACCTTGCTCATGCGACGATCGGCTCGGGCCAGCAGCCCCTCCAGGGTCGCCACCCGGGGGCTTTCGGAGGTCACCCGGACGCCACCGACTCCACCCAGAGCTTTCTTCACTATTAGCATGCGTCGCTTGGCTTCTTTGACCCCCAGTTGAGGGGTCCACTGATACGGGGTCAGAGGCTTGGGCACGAAGAGTCCCATGCCCAGGGTGATCCGCCCGCCGGCCTTGCCACGCCGACGCTGCAGTTCGCGAGTGGTTTGGACCAGAGAGACCAGAGCTTCGATATCCTCCTCGGTCTCATTGGGTAAACCCACCATGCTGTACATTTTCAGGTTCGTGATGCCGCCGTCAAAGGCCCGTTCAGCGGCATCGAGATAGGTGGCGTCGCTAAATTTCTTATTGACCGAGCGCCGCAACGATTCGGAACCGGTCTCTGGCGCCAAGGTCATGGAACGCGCCCCGCTCTTGACCATGGCCTCGATCATTTCATCCGGCAACTGGTCGGCCCGGAGCGAACTAAATCCCACCGCCATGTCGGCCTCGATCAACTTTCGACAGAGCTCCTTGATCTCCGGATGGTTGCCCACCGTGGAAGAGATGAGACCCACCTTCGGATGATGAGCCTTGACCTTTTCGATGGACCTCCAGAGCTGCTCCAAAGAACGCCAGCGCACCTTGGGATAGGAAAACCCCACGGTACAGAATCGACAAATGTAGGGGCAGCCCCGGGAAACTTCGATCAAGAACGACTTACCGAACTCGGTGTCGTCGGTCAGCACCACCGAGTGGGTATCCTGACTGGCAAAGAGATCGCGGTCGATGTAGTTCTTCTCGACCTTTTCCGGCAGACCCGGGGCCGGGGTCAGCCCCTCATAGCGTCCGTTCTGATAACAAGGCGTGTAGAAGCTGGGGACGTAAAACCCCGCAGACTCGGCCAGCGCTCTCAAGCGGTCCACCCTGGGCTGCCCTCGGGTGGCGCGCAGGCACTCCACCATGGGCTCCATCATCTGCTCCCCCTCTCCCACGCAGATGAAGTCCACGAAATCGGCGACCGGCTCCGGGTTCAGCAGGGTGACCGCACCGCCGAATAGGACCAGTGGCTGGTTGTCCGTTCGCTCGTGTTGCCACAGGGGAAGTCCCGCCATTTCGAGCATCTTCAGGACATTGACGTAATCGGGCTCGTAGTTGCAGGTAAAGGCGATGAGGTCGTTATCGGCCACCGGACGCTGACTTTCCAGAGTAAGGAGCGGTGTCCCGGTGGCCTGATACCAGGCCATCTCTTCCTCGTCAGGCAGAAAGAACCGCTCGCACACCACCCCGGGGATCTGGTTCAAAAAACCGTAGATCAGCTGTAGGCCTAAATGAGACATTCCCACTCGATAGGTGTTGGGATAGCCCAACGCTACATGAAGATCCCCACCGCCTGCCGGTTCTACCAGGGCGATCTCGTTTGACACCTTGCGGCGTGCATTTTCTGTGATTTTCCACTGCATCCGGGCTCAATATAGCGCAAAGGCGGTGCGGTGTACACTGACCCCCTAAACAGGACAAGCCATCAGATAGGGGAAAGTTTAATCTATGTCCTTAGAGCAACCGATAGAACTGCCCGCCGGGCATCTACTGCCGGATACCGATGGAGAGCCGATGGATTCTGAATGGGTGGTCGAACAGACCCGCGATTACCTGGTCAACCCCCTGAAAGCTTACCTTGCTCAGGAAAAAGTGGTCGCCTTCGTGGGCGGGAACTCCTTCGTCTATTATGTGGACCCTCGCACTTCCAAGCTCCGCAATCTGGGCCCTGACTTCTACGTAGTACGCGGTGGTGTTCAGGCCGGCCAAACCAAGTGGGTCTCCCACGAAGAGGGGGGCTTGCTACCAACCACGGTGATCGAGTTTCTCTCGGAGAGCACCGAAACGCGCGACCGCGGAGAGAAGTTTTGTATCTACCGTGATGTGTTTAAAACGGACGACTATTTCTTGGTCGATCCCGAAACTCTCTTTATCGAAGGTTTTACCTGGCAGCGCGGCCACTACGTTCCCCTGACTGCCGACCGCGAAGACTGGTACTTCGTCCGCTCCTTGGACCTGTACCTGGGGGTCGAAAAGGGGTGGGTGCGCTTTCGCACTCCCCAAGGCGAGCTACTGGCGACAGACCGCGAACGAGCCGATGGAGAAAAACGCCGGGCCGATAAAGCGCAACGCCGGGCCGATGAAGCGCAACGCCGGGCCGATGAAGCGCAACGCCGGGCCGATGAAGAGCAAGGCCGGGCCAACGAGGTCCGAGAACGAAATCTTCGGCTCGAAGAGAAACTACGGTCACTCGGCCTGGACCCTGACCAAATCTAGAATACGTGCTCCTGCATATCGAGTAGCCGCTCACCTGCTTTTCATCACAAGCAAAAAGTGCGTAGGATAAATGTTTGCAACATTGAATTCCCCTATATGCTAAAAAATTTAAAAGCCGCTTTGCTGTATCCGGCCACCGATCCGACTCGGGTAAGCAAGGTAGGCCAATGGTGGCTTTTCTGTTTACTGTTTTTTACGACCCCAGCTCTATTAGGCCACTATGTCTCTGTGATCAAGCAGAGCTTCCAGGACCCCCAAGAGACAGAAGTGCCGGGGTTTAATCGTTTTGATAAACTTTTTTTTAGTGGCATAGCCCTTTATGCAGGCTTTGCTTTTTTGCAATTGATACCGGGCCTCCCCAATTTTACTGTCTTCGCAATCAATATTTTTTTATCGAAGGACAGCGAGCCCGGCTTTCTGTTCTTCCTTTGCTTTGGAATCCATCTCTCCATCATGCTAGCCGCTTTGCTCCTCTGGCCGGCACTCTGCATGCAGTACGCCGAGTCGGGATGGCTGGCGATGTTCAAGCTCAAAGAGGTGTTGGGCAAAGCCCTGCTATGCGTAAGAGAGTATCTCTTTCTGGTGGTCTATCCTTTCCTGGCGTGGTTAATTTTGATGCTATTGTGCGTCACAGTGGTCGGGATTGTATTGCTCATTCCCGCTATCCCTTTTCTCGTGATAGGCCATGCTCGCCTAATAGGGCTATATATGCACCAGCACCTTTCATAATAATGCCCGTTTGTGTACGACCACATCAACAGTAGCACGGCCCCGACATCTCTACTCCAAACAACCTTCAATGACGCTGATCGCCTCAGGCGAGACCTGCTCGCTGGTCCAGGTGGAGAAGCTAAAGGTCTGACCCGCCTGTAACGAGTGCAAAGTGAGCGCTCGATGGGTCAGAGGCTGCCCCGACTCGACTCGTTCGGGTTTCTGGAGGGCTTCCACAAAGTGGGCCTTGCCCTCCCCCACCACCACGCCCTGGCCTTCGGCGGAGAGCAACACCGCGGTCTGCTCATCCACCCCCAGACCTCGAACCCGGTCGAGTTCTTGATCGTCCTGGAGGCGGGCCATAAAAGTGACCAGACGGCCCAGTCTCTGGCGCTCTGAGAAGTGGCTGTCGGTGATAAGGTTCTCCAGTCCCGGGACCTTGAGAAAATCGCTATCCAGGGATACGGCCGGGTGATGGGGGTCTTGGAGAACCGCTTCACTATCCACCGTACCATTTTCGGCGGTAAAGACGCGCTCACCCAGAATAGCAAGCCCCGCCGAGGTGCCGCCCATGGGCACTCCCCGAAGCAGGGCTCGGTTCAATTCCACCAGGAGCGGTGAATTCTTCCACTTACCCACGTAGTTCCACTGGTCACCCCCGGCGAAAAAGACCGCCTCAGCGTTTCGGACCTTCTCTAGCACGAAGGGATCTTGAGCTGCTTCTGCGTCCTTGAGCACCAGGGTACTCACGGAGTTGACCTCGGCGACCTCGTCCACGTACTGTTGATAGCCGTCCGCGCCACTCCCTCGCAAGACCAGAAAATCGCCGTGGCCGCCTTGTTCGGCCAGAAAGCGGAAAGCTTCGTCCAGGTCCGTGGAGCCTCCCATCAGGGCCGCTCCCCCTCGGGTCGGGGTGGTCACATCCCGGTCGGAGCCCCGGTGGTAATAGGTATAGTGAGCAGTTTCTCGAATCGTCGACATCGAGTCGCCTTCCGTTTGGCTAAGTAGAATCCAAAGCAAAATTTCAATCAAGACACAGAAAGTTTACTCCAGGCTCCAGCCATAAAGATTTCCATTATGTGAAGAGTGCACAAGAGGGCCGAGCCGGTCTTCTTCAGAAAAGCCCAATCTATGACCAACGGACTGATTCACCGATTTCATCTGCACGTACAGGCCGGTCGGCTGATGGACCTGGTGGAAGACCTGGAGAAGTCCAAAATCCGTTTAACCGTGCGCGAAAATGGGCTAAAAACTTCAGGCCCTCCGGGGCTCCTCTCCCCAGAACTCTCCCAACTCCTGGAGAGCAGCCGCGACGAGCTGATCATCGTCCTTCGCATGGCATCGCTTGCCACTGACCAGTTCGGCTCTACCAGGCTGTACCACGCGGTACTCACTGAAGATCTCCCGGAGGTTCAGCGACATCTGGCCAACGGGGCCAGACCAGACTCCGAAAACCGGCTGGGAGTTACCCCCTTTCACGCGGCGGTAAGGACCGGGAATAAGCCGATCATTCAGACCCTTGCCGCAGCCGGAGCAAACTTTGAGAAACCTGATATTGACGGGCGTACTCCGTTGCACATCGCGGTGGAGAACGATGATCTAGAGGTGGTCAAATTTCTACTCTTAAACGGTGCCTCCCCCAACACCGGTGATTTCTTCGGACTCACTCCCCTGGCCCGGGCAGTGGGGCGGGACCAGAAAGAGAGCGGCCAGGTCCTGGTGGAGTTTGGCGCCGAGATGGAAGATTCCAGCCTCACTCAAAAAGAGAAAGATTTTTATCAACTGGTGTTGCGGATGCTACAAGGCTATAGCGACGCCCTTTACCAGCACTCGCTGCGAGTGGCTGATATCGCTCGCTGTTTTGCCCGTGACCTGGAGCTTAGCGAGAATGAGATCAAATCGGTGCGCATCGGTGGTCTGCTCCACGATCTGGGAAAGGTCAGCCTACCCGACGACATCTTTGATAAAGCCGATGATCTGCTCAGTGACGAGGAGGTCGACATGCTGATCGGTCACCCGGAGGATGGGGCCCAGGCCATCCCCAAGTTTGTGGTACCCGACGGTATCACCATTCACCCAATCATCTTGAGCCATCACGAAAAGTGGGACGGTAGTGGTTTTCCCCACGGACTAGCAGAAAACAATATTCCGCTTTTGGCCCAGCTGGTAGGACTGGCCGACTACTACGATCATCTGGTCACTCACCGCCCCTACGACCCGGCGATTTCCCACTCCCAGGCTCTGGAGCATCTCAACGAGCAAGCCGGTTCGCACTTTTCCGAAGAAATGATCGACTGCCTCTACCGGGTTCAGGACCTCCTGCCGTTTTATTCTGGCTGATCCGCATCCTCTTCGTCACTCTCCACCAGGGGCCCGGTGAGGGGATTCGACTTTAACATGTCTTCAAGCTTAAGCAGCCGCTCATTGAGCTCTTCGGACTTTATCCGGAAGTCGCTGATCGCTTTCTTGAGATCGGCCCGGATGGTGGGGTCGGAGGTTAGAGAGTGGAGGTCTTCGGCCATATAGCGATATTCCTCGAGTTGACGAGCCCACTTCTTGGTCTGATTGACAAGCTTCTCAACCCCTTCCGGAGAGAGGCGGTCGGCCAGGGCGTCATCCAGAATTTTCTCATACTCTTCACTTCTGGCCACAGCGTTCTCCAGGGTAGCCCCCAGACGATCGCTCTGACGCTCCATGCGCAAGGTCCAGCCTTTGAGGTTCTCCGAAAGCTGGGGCGCCATCTCCACCATTCTTCGGGAGACTTCTCTGGTCTTGTCGTCGAAAGCCTGGATCTGCTGGTGCAGGGCGAACTCTTGCTTGTCCATCTGATCTTCGAACTCCATCAGCTGAGCCGGCGCTTTTTCACTGGCGGCCACCAACTCTCGGCTATAGAAGCGAAGATTTGAAGCGGTGTCTTTGGTGCGAAGAAGAAAATCGGGAGCCGTGAGCTCAGCCCTCAGCTCTTCGGTTTGATCACTCAGGGTGTTAAAAGTACGGATGGTCCGCTGTAGCTGATCTTCCTGACCCACCTCCACCTCGGCGAAAAAATGCTCGTTGGGGCCGATCATCTCCGAAGAAGGGCTCAGCGTGATATCGAGCCAGCGACGTCCGTTCAGGTCTACCCTGACGGAGTAAGTCGATTCCTGAGGAATGAGTCGGTCCAGACTGACCAGAGCGCGCACCAGGGTCGTCCCGCCAGTGATCGGAGCCAGCGACTCCTGGACTTCAGGGGGGGCGAAATCGATCTCGACCACCCGCCCGGAAGGCACCCCACCGATGGTGACCGGGTCGCCCGCTCGCAGACCGTGGACCTGGGTAAAGAGCAGGCCGATCTCGTCATTGAAGTCGATGAGACCGGACTCTCGTACGGTGCTGAACAACACGAAGCCAACCAGCACAAAGACTGTCCACAAACCTATCTTGGCGTCCTTACTCATCCGACTAGCTCTTCCATTCGACAAAGGGCGCTCTCCACGCTTCCTGCCAGGTCAAATCCTTGACTTTTCTCCAAATCTGCGTAGTAGACCAGGTACTCTACATTGCCCGCCGGTCCTTTAAGAGGGCTTGTGATCAGTCCCCGGGGATAGAACCCCTGCTCGCTATAATCCTGACCCAAGACCCTTAAAAGAACCTCCCGGTGAACCGCCGGGTCCTTTACAACTCCACCTTTTCCTACTTGTTCCCTGCCTGCCTCAAACTGCGGTTTTATCAAAAAGACCGCCTGGGCGGCCGAATGAGCCAAAGCAAAGGCCGCTGGAAGGATCAAGTGGAGCCCGATAAAGCTCAAGTCGCCGCTCAAAAAATCGAAGGGCTCCGAAAAATGTTCAGGTTTCAAGTACCGGGCATTGGTCTTCTCCATGACGACCACCCGGTTGTCATTGCGAAGCTTCCAGTGCAATTGTCCTTTACCCACATCCACCGAGGTCACGCAGCGAGCACCTCGCTCCAGCATGACGTGGGTGAAACCCCCGGTACTGGCTCCCAGATCCAGACAGTTCAAGCCGGTCAGGTCTATTCCGAAAGCGTCCAGGGCGGCCTCGAGCTTTAAGCCTCCTCGAGAGACGTAGGGGCAGTTGGAGCCACGAACTTCCAGCACTGCCCCGGCCTTGACCAGTTGGGCGGGCTTGATCATCTTCTGGCCATCGGCAAACACCAGACCCGCCATCACCAGTTTCTGGGCCTGCTCCCGACTTTCCACCAGTTCTTGCTCGACCAGCAGCTTATCTATTCGCTCTTTTTTCGGCACCGACTGGGTATAACACAGATCAAAGGCATTTTTCCAGAAGGGTTTCTAGTTTCAGCACTCGGGAAAGAACATTTCATGGAAACCACACCAACCGTGCCACGTACCGAGACGGGCCTATCCTACGGCGAATATCTAAAAATCCCTGAACTGCTCGACCTGCAGCAGCGCCAGTCATCTCCGCCTCATCACGATGAGATGTTGTTCATCATCATCCACCAGGCGTATGAACTCTGGTTCAAGCTCATTCTGCACGAAATGGAGTGCACCCGCACCAGCATGAGCAAAGGAAAGATCCTGCGGGCTGCTCATACCATGAAGCGGGTTCACGCCATCCTGGAGTTGCTGGTCAAGCAGATCCACATCCTGGAGACCATGACCCCGGCAGAGTTTCTCCAGTTTCGAGACAAGTTGAATCCCGCCAGCGGCTTTCAGTCTCTCCAATTCCGAGAGATTGAGTTTCTGGCTGGGCTCAAGCAAGCCAAGTACATGAAGAGCTTCGCTGCCCAACCGGAGCTTCAGGCGCGCCTACAAAAGCGACTGGACGAACCGTCACTGCGAGAGGCCTATTTTGAGATGCTCAGGGATCTTGGCTACGCTCTGCCAGAGACCGTCACCAGGGCTTCCAAAGTGGAACTGGAGGCCGACGAAGACCCCGACCACAATCAGGTTATGGCAAGTCTCATCGAGATCTACCAAAACCCTGATAGCAATCTGCCACTCTATCTGCTGAGCGAAGCCTTCGTGGAGTTTGACCTCCAGCTCGACCTGTGGCGAGAACACCACGTCCGTGTTGTGGAGAGAAGTATCGGATTTAAGAAAGGAACGGGCGGTTCGAGTGGAGTGGGCTACCTGCGGTCGACCACGGGTCGACGGTGTTTTCCGTTCTTGTGGGACGTTCGAACCTATCTCAAAAAGGAAGCCAACGTCTGGTAACGAGGAAGACCAGGAGGCAACGAGTGCCTTCTGGTCTTTCGGGGGGGGTATCTATACTGTCGTGAAGCTGCTCTTAGGCAGTGACGAGTTCTTTTTCGTTCTCAAGGCAAGTTTGAGTGAGTGTCTCGTGCAGTGCTTCGGGCTCCGAACCTACCGCGTTACCCAGTTCTTCCGACAAAAGGCGCATGCTTTGCTCTAAGGCTTTGGCATCACGGGCTGCCAGGTCACGCTTTTGGGAGAGAAGGGTAAGACCTTTGACGACCAAGCAGGTCTTCTCGACATCACCAGCTTTGATGAGCTCAAGAATCATCTTGTGACGTTGGTTGTGATTGTTGGGCAATTCCGGCTGGCAGTCTCTCAAGTGATCCATCACGCCTTCCACCTCTTCAGCGGAAATCGGTAAACGGATCGAGCTATTTCGGCTCTGCAAGTTAACCATAACTTGCATCTTTTCGAAAGCTACCACGGCGAACGTAGACACGCTTCCCAGAATTTCTTTCTCTTCAATACTCTCGATAGAGCCAAGGCCGTGCAGAGCATGCATCACCTTGCTATTAACTTTATACATAATGTATTTATGTCTCCTAACGAGTCCTAACTACGAACAAACAGCATTCCCCGCCCCGTGTGCTAGAACATCTATCTTTCCGCCCATATTGTGACAAACCGAGAGGCGGTTTTTATGAACATCATGTTAAAGCGGGTACTTAAGCCTTATTTACTGGCGCTGGTGTGGTCGTGGAATATCTTCCAACGGTCACCAACCTTGAGCATGACCAGAGAAAAGACCCCCTCGTCGGTGGTGCCCCCTGCTTGCTCCCGCTTCAAGGTCCACCTCCCCAGAACCAGGGCTTGATCAGGGCCCAGTCGCCAGGCTTCGAAATCAGAAAAGGTGAGATTACCCATCGACCCGGGCTGATCGCCGTAACTCTTGCGGTAGCGCTGCTCCAGGGCCTCGAAGCCCTTGAGGATCCGGCCTCCGGACGTGAACGTCATGTCCGGACTCTGATGGTAATCTTGCAGAAACCCCTCCAGATCGCCATTGTTCCAACGAGTGGCACTCTGCTTGAGTTGATCGCTTAGCTGAAACTGCAGCATAGCGTCCCGCTCCTGGCAAACTCCCGAGAGCGTGAGGGCGAGCACTAGAGATAAAACGGATAATAGGTGCGTCATGGTATGCAGGCTTACGAGACTCCGGCGAGAGCGCCTGCCGGTCGCAGGTTCCTCGGGTCCGTTTTTGAATGGAAGAGCATGAATCTGAAAGTGGCCGCGGCCGTGCTAAACCAGACTCCCCTGGACTGGGAGGGGAACCTCCGTCGGCTGGAAGGGGTGCTCGAGCAGGCCCACCGAGAGGCCGTGGACGTCGTCTGCTGTCCGGAGTTGTGCCTCTGCGGCTACGGCTGTGAAGATGCGTTTCACTCCCCCGCCACGGCCACCATGGCCTGGCGCGTACTGGAAAAGTTGCTCCCGAAGACCAGGGGACTGATAGCGAATTTCGGATTGCCGGTCTGGCACGGGGGTGCTGTGTACAACGCGGTGGTGCTGGTGGTGGACGGCCGGCCGGTCGGGCTGGTGGCCAAGCAACACCTGGCCGGGGATGGGATCCACTACGAACCCCGCTGGTTCAAATCCTGGCCCGCCGGAGTCCAGGTGACCTGGCCCTCCCCCTGCGGCCCTCTTCCCCTGGGCGATCTGGTCTTTGACTTCATCCACCAGGAGCAGCCTCTGAGACTGGGGTTTGAGATCTGTGAAGACGCCTGGGTGGCGGATCGCCCCGGGGGCCGCCTGGCGGGTCTGGCCGTCGATCTGCTCTTGAACCCCAGCGCCAGTCACTTCGCCTTCGGCAAACAGAGGATCCGGGAGCGTTTTGTGGTGGAAGGCTCCCGGGCTTTTTCCCTGGCCTACGTGTACGCCAATCTCAACGGAAATGAAGCCGGACGGGCGATCTACGACGGAGGTGCTCTGATCGCCTCAGGGGGCGAGATCGTGACTCGGGGGAAAAGGCTCACCCTGGACGAGTGGAATCTGACCAGCGCGGTGGTCGATATCGCTCGAAACCAGGTCACAAGAGCCCGCACCACCAGCTTTCAGCCCAGGTTCGAGGAACCCGGAGCTTCAGTCGAGGTGGCCTTCGAGTTCCGCCATCATCCCGTGCCCACACTGGCTCCGGCCCCTCTTTGCCAGTGGGATTGCGGTCCTGACCACAAAGAGGAAGAGTTCAGCCGCGCGGTTTCTCTGGGTCTCTTCGACTACATGAGAAAAAGTCGCTCCCGAGGGTTTGTGCTGTCGCTCTCGGGGGGCGCCGATTCGGCCGCCTGCGCGGTACTCATCCACCTCATGGGCGAACGTTTCAAAAGGGAGCTTTCCGAGGCCCAACAGAAGGCTCGGTTGGACTACTGGCCCACGTTCAACGGCTCCCCGGAAGCTCTCCTCACCACCGTATATCAAGCCACTCGCAACAGCGGCGAAGTCACCCGCAAAGCGGCCGCTGCCATCGCTTCGGCCATCGGAGCCCGGCACGTGGAGTTCGACGTGGATGACCTGGTGGCGGGATACCGGGAGCGCACCGAAGCGGCCCTGGGGCGCGGCTTGACCTGGGAACGAGACGACATCGCCCTGCAAAATATCCAGGCCCGGGTGCGCTCCCCCGGCCCCTGGATGCTGGCCAACGTGCTGGGCTCCCTCCTGCTCTCCACCTCCAACCGTTCGGAAGCGGCCGTGGGGTATGCCACTATGGATGGAGACACCTCCGGGGGTCTGGCCCCCATCGCTGGAATAGACAAGGCGTTTTTGCGGCACTGGCTGAGCTGGATGGAGAGCACCGGACCGACCGGTTATCAACCTCTCCCCGCCCTGGGAGCGGTCAACGTGCAGGCACCCACGGCCGAGTTGAGGCCCCGGGAAGCCTCCCAGACCGACGAAGACGATCTTATGCCGTATGCGGTCCTGGATCGCATTGAGCGTTTGGCGATCCGAGACAAAGTGGGACCCGCCGGAATCTTCGCTCGCCTGGGAACTCATTTCCCAGAAAGCAGCGCCGAAGAGCGGTTGGCCTGGGTAGAGCGGTTTTTCCGACTCTTTGCCCGCAACCAATGGAAACGGGAAAGATACGCCCCCTCCTTCCACCTCGACGACCAGAACCTGGACCCCAAGAGCTGGTGTCGGTTTCCCATTCTGAGTGGCGGTTACGAATTGGAATTGAAGGAACTCAGGGCACAAGCCCTCACTTGAGGTAAGGCAGCAACTGATCCGGTCCGGCCCGGTCGATTTTCCTCACCGCTGCTCTGGCGCGGACCCCAAAGCAGTACCAGGTCACCACGGCCAGTATCGCGATCGGCCACAACGACGGCGCGAATCGATAACAGAGCAAGATGAGCACCGCCCTGTCGGCGTGATCTCCCAGTCCCTTCCAGTCGCTGTTGTCCATGATCACCACCAACGAGCAACGGGCCTTGGCAAAGGAAGTCAGGCACGTGCCCAGGATCGCAAGACCAACAAGATCCGGATGAACCGGCAGGAGTCCTATCAGCAAAATGCACTCACGTAGCCGGTCTCCCAGGGCGTCCAGGTAGTTGCCCAGGGGCGTCACCGCTCCGGTGCGCCGGGCCACCTCACCGTCTGCCATGTCGGTGAGCACTGCGACCAGGGCGACCCAGAAAGCGACTTCTTGAAATCCGTACCGGAAGAGCAGTGCAGCCAAAATCGAGCCTACCACCCCGAAAGCCCCCACCTGGGTGGGCGTCATTCCCAGCCAGAGATAAGGCCAGGCCAGAAGATTCTTAAGCCATTTCACATACGGTCTGAGGTGTCCAAGCATGGGTCAACTCGCAAACTCGCGGGCCGCCGAAAGAATATCCGGGAATCGTTGTTCCGGGTCCGCTCGGAGCATTTTCTCGAGGGCCCCACGCGCAACTTCGGGCAGGTCGCCAGGTAAACAGGTTAGCGGTTGCTGTCGCTCTTGCGGGCTCAGGTGGGCCAATTTCATGGGATCATCCGACTCCAGCAGGGGCCGCCCGGTGAGGCATTCGAAAAGCACCACTCCCAGGGCATACTGGTCCGAGCGAGGTTCGGTGCGACCTCGAAAATGCTCGGGAGCCATGTATCGAGGCGTCCCAACCGTAAAACCCGAGGACTCATCGGTGCCGACACTCAGCCCCCTCACGATCCCAAAATCGCCCAACACGCAGCGCCGGCCGTTGCGAAAGATATTGGCCGGCTTCACGTCCCGGTGAACCACCTTACGGTGATGGAGGTAGGCCAGGCCGCTGGCCACGTCCAGGCAGATATCCTCGACCTCGGGATAAGGAAGCACTCTTTCCTTCTCCAGGGTTCGTCGCAGCGACCCCTCGCTCATGTAATCTGAAATCATGTACTTCTCCTGAGCATCGTTGGTGCCCACGTGCAAGACATCCAGCAGGCACTCGTGGCGAAAAGAGAGTGCCGCCTGCCCCTCGCGCTCGAAACTTTCTCTAGCCTCTTCATCGTGTTGTAGATGGGGGAGTAAGAACTTCACCGCCACTTTCCGCCCATCCGGGTCAAGCATCAGATAAACCTCGGACGACATCCCCTGGCCCAGCTTCTCCAGTCTCAGATAGCCCGGGATCAGTCCTTTGGGGTTCCTGAATCTTCGCTGCCCCTGGGTCGACCGGCTCTGCGCAAGTTGGACGAATTCGTAACGGCAAAAATCGGCGAGTAGGACATCTCCTACCTCCAGCGCGACTGGCTTTAGAAAAGGAAACCCCTCGGCCTGCTCTTTCCCTCTCAAAATCTTGATCCGTTGCTTGCCGCGAGCCCGAGCCACGAAACAGCCCCAGCGGGGCTCCCAAACCAGATCGATGTTCAGGCCTACCTGATTCTCTTTGGCTTTGTCCAGGCTTTCTCGATAGCCCCCGGGCAACAGTTGCACACCGTAATCACGATCACGCTCATGTTTTTCAGACTGGGGTTTGGTTGCGCGCCGGCGTTTGTGCAGAATGAACTGCGACGCTCCAAGACCCAGATGGGTCGTGGGGGGAAGCTCAATCTCGCCAGAGATGAGTTGGCGGTTGATGCGCGAAAGATTGGATTTATCGCGGTGGCGGAACTTAAAAACCTTCTTCTCTTCCAACCATTCTAGATCGGCGTGATGGGGAGAGAGTTCCTGATCCGGTACGTGCAGCCACATCGCCGACGACCCTTTGTGGCTCCGACCGATCCCCAGGCCCTGGGTAGGAAGATCGACCACGGCCCCGGAGCGGGGACCGGTCACGCAATACAGGGTATATCCGCTATCTTCCACGCCTTCCTAACAAAGCTGTCTCGGTCGTAAACCCACTACGAAACGAGTCTTCCACCACTTATTCAAGACCAGTTCTCGCACCGGCTCTCCAGCGGTGGCGCGATCCACCATGGAGCCTTCCGAAACCCAGACTCCCACGTGGGTGATACAGCCTTCTGGGAAATCCCCTTTGTAGGTATCTCGAAAGGCCACCAGATCCCCCGGCATCAGGTCGCTAAACCCCATCAGAGCACCGTTCTCGGCGGAGAAAAAGCTGTTGGCATAGGATGGTCCTTGCTCCAGCTTGCCGGTCAGATGGTAGTCGAAGGGCCGCTCAGCCGGGGGGACCCGTAAACCCGATTCCTTGAGAAGCTGCCGGATAAAGTTGGCGCACTGCTCTTTCTCATCGCCTCTAAATCGATGGCCGACCCAAGATTTGGCCCGGACCACCAACGTCTGGCGAAGGAGTTGAGGATGCGGTGTCACCACGTATTCCAACTCTCCCGTTTCCTCCATCTCCCTGGGATCGATCCCCATCTCAGAGATATCCATTTCCAGGCTGGACTCTTGAGACATCTAAGTCACCACCTTTTTCAATCCGATGGAAAAGTGGAGGTCCAAAACCTTCAGTTCTACATCGGCCTTGTGGGGCACTCCGTCAGGCACCTGGCTGCCGTTGCTCAACTGCAAGGCGAGGGTCTCACTGGAAATCGTATCCCCGTGCTCCTTTAAGGTTTGACTAAGCATATCGGAGTCCCCTTCCACGAAAAGGTGAATTCGATCGGTGATTTCAAGTCCACTACTCTTTCGAAGCTCCTGAACGTGACGTACCAGGTCTCGAGCCAAGCCCTCTCGCTCCAGTTCGGGGGTGAGTTCAGTCGACAGGGCGACGAGATAGCCGGAGTCTTCGGCGGCAGCGTATCCCTCCGGAGAGCGAGCCTCGATCAAGAGTTCGTCCGGCCCCAGTTCCAAAGTTTGTCCCTGCACTTCCACCCCGAAAGTACGGCCCTCGGCAGCGGCCGCTGCGGCTGCTTTACCGTCGGCGGACTTCAAAGCCTCCTTCAAAGCCGGGACCAGCTTTCCGTACTTTCGTCCCACCACCGGAAGGTTCGGCTTCAGTTCAAAGTCCAGAAATTCTTCCTCCACGCCCAGAAAGCGAACCGATTTCACATTGAGCTCTTCGGAAAGCTGCTCAGCCATTGCCTGGAGTGACTTCTGCTGTTCCAGGCTCTGTACTCGCACCAGCACCTCCGGCAGCGGCTGACGAGTCCGATGCCCGCTCTCTGAACGGGCGGCACGGCCCAGAGATACGACCTTCTGCAGGACCTCCGTGCTCTGCAACAAGGCCTGATCGATCAATTCCGGATCGGCTTGCGGCCAGTCCTCCAGATGAACCGAGGGACAGGGTGCACCGCCCGGGTGCAAGCCCTGATAGAGCGTCTCGGCGATAAACGGGACGAATGGTGCCAGCAGCTTGCTCAGCACTTCCAGACACTCCCACAAGCTCTGGAAGGCGTCCACTTCCTCCGACCAGAAACGCCTTCGAGAGCGCCGCACGAACCAGTTGGAGAGGTCGTCGACGAAGGCATCCAATTTTCGGGCGGCAGGAGTCAACTCGAACCCGTCCAGGTCTTCACCGACCTCCAGGATGAGCTGATTCAAGCGGGCCAGTACCCAACGGTCCAGCGGGTCTCTGTCCCGGGCCGGAGCGGCCTTGCTCAGGTCAGGCTTGGCCGCGTTGGCGTTGAGTACGAAGAAGTTGTAAGTGTTCAGGATGGTCCCCAGAAACCGCCGGGCCGATTCATTGACCAGCTCCACGGAAAATCTGCGAGAGAGCTCGGGGGGCGCCGAGACGTAGAGATACCATCTCAGGGCGTCGGCGCCTTCGGAGTTGAGCACGCTCCAGGGATCCACCACGTTGCCCCGGCTCTTACTCATTTTTTCACCGTTGGCATCGAGCACCAGTCCGTGGCAGATCACACTCTTGTAGGCCACCGAGTCGAAGAGCATCACCCCCAACTGGTGCAAGCTGTTGAACCAGCCCCGGGTCTGGTCCAGCCCTTCGCAAATAAAATCCGCCGGGAAGCCTTTTTCGAAGGCCTGCTTGTTTTCGAAAGGATAGTGGAGCTGGGCAAACGGCATGGAGCCGGAGTCGTACCAGCAGTCGATCACCTCGGGCACCCGACGCATCTCCCCTCCGCACTCGCCGCACTCCAGGATGATCTCATCCACATAAGGGCGATGGGGATCGAAATCCGCTGAAGTGGGGTCTAAAGGAATGCTGGAGCGTTCGGCCAGTTCCTGGAAAGAACCCAGACAGTCTCGGTGACCGCAGGAGCACTCCCAAACCGGCAGCGGGGTGCCCCAATAGCGGTTTCGGGAAAGGGCCCAGTCCACCAGGTTATTGAGCCAGTCGCCGTAGCGCCCGTGCTTAATGTGGTCGGGGTGCCAATCCAGGGTCTCGTTCTTCTCGATCAAACGCTCCTTGACCGAGGTATTCTTGATGAACCAACTTTCGGTGGCGAAATACATCAGGGGGTTGCGACAGCGCCAGCAGTGGGGATAGCTGTGCTCGTAATCCAGCTTCTTGAGCAGAAGCTTTCGCTCTTTCAAGTCCCGGACCACCATCTTGTCGGCGTCTTTAAACCAGGCACCGGAGAGAAACTCGATCTGGGAAGTGAATTTGCCGTCAGAACCCACCGGCAGAATCACCGGCAGATCGTGTTCTCTGGCCATGTCCATGTCGTCGGCCCCGAAGGCGGGCGCCAGGTGCACGATACCGGTCCCGTCTTCGGCGGAGACGAAGGAACCGGTCACCACCCGATGGCCCGGGCGCTCGAGGGGGATCAAGGGAAAGGGGGCCTGGTAGGTGAGGCCGACCAGTTCCTTACCCGACTTCTTCCAGTCTCCGGTCGGCTTGCTACCCTCCCCAAGAACCTTCTCCACCAGGGACTCGCAGATCACCACGGGGCCTTGCTCGGAATCCACCAAAACATAATGGAGGCTCGGCGAGACGGCCGCCGCCACGTTGCCGGGGAGTGTCCATGGGGTGGTGGTCCAGACCAGCAGAGACGCTTCGGGGGGTAAATCGTAAGCCTCGGGGTTGGTCACCGGAAAGCGGACAAAAATGGAAGGGTCTACCACGTTGCGATAGCCCTGGCTCACCTCGTGAGAAGAGAGTGGAGTGCCGTCCTTGGCACAAAAGGGAACAACTTTATAGCCTTTATAGAGGAGCCCCTTGTTCCACAACTCCTTGAGCGACCACCACACGCTCTCCACGAAATCGTTGGACATGGTCATGTAGGCGTTGTCCAGGTCCACCCAGAAGCCGATCCGCTCGGTCATCTCCCGCCAGGCCTGCTCGTACTCCATGACCGATTCACGGCAAAGCTTATTAAACGGCTCTACCCCATACTTTTCGATGTCGGCCTTCTCGGTGAAACCAAGACGTTTCTCCACTTCCAGTTCCACCGGCAAACCGTGACAGTCCCAGCCGGCCTTGCGACGGACCAGAAATCCTCGCATGGTCTTGTAACGGGGAAACAGGTCTTTATAGGCTCGAGCTTGGACGTGGTGCACTCCGGGACGACCGTTGGCGGTGGGCGGACCTTCGTAGAACACCCACTCTTCGGCTTTTTGGCGGGTAGCCAGGGTTTTCTCGAAGATGCCTTGGGCTCTCCAGTACTCCAGAGTAGACATTTCCCGGTCCGGGGCCTTTTGCTTGGTATCAAGCTCTTTGAACATAGCTCGGGCTTCTAAAGAGCGGGAGCGTTACCTGCCGAAGTGAACGGGACAAACGGCCAAACCGAATGCTATCTGTTTCGAAAGAACGCCTCGTTCTTGGCGGGGAAATCCTCCTGCCCCTCCGGTATGTCGTCGTCGGTGAAGATAGCCTCCACCGGACAGACCGGGATACAGGCTCCGCAATCAATGCATTCATTCGGATCAATAAAAAACTGAGAATCTTCCGGGGTAGAGTGTATGCAGTCTACGGGGCATACTTCCACGCAAGCTGCGTCCTTTACACCGATACAGGGCTGGCCGATAACATGGGTCATCAAAAATCATCCTCTCAGGGAACTTGGGCTACCCCTCAAAGATACGGAATTGAAGAGGCGACTTCCGTGATTCTAGTCGAGAAAACGATCACACATTTGCCAATCGCTCCGGCTCCAGGATGCAGATCTCTTTTCCCTCCCGCTTGATCCACCCTTGCTCTTCGAAGCGGTTGAAGATTCGGCTGATGCTCTCTCGAACCACCCCGAACAAAGAGGCCAGGGCGGTGACCGAAGGTAGGGAAACCCGACCGTCCACCTTCTTCTGGTGGAGAAGGTAGGTCGCGATTCTCCGCTCCAGAGAATGCAGCGCTGTCTCCTCCAATCGCTGCTCCAAGCTCTCGATCCGGGTGGCAAACTCCACCAGAAAAGCCAGCGCCAACTGAGGGTGGCTACGAGTCAAAGACTGGACCCTGTGCAGCGGGAGCGACAAAACGGTAGAACTCACCTCACAGAGGGCATAGGAACTGTGCTTGCCACCCTGCTTAAAGAGTGCCGCTTCTCCCAGAGTTTCAAACGGTTCAACCAGGGCCAGTACCTGTTCACGGCCTTCCGGAGACATGCGGAACACCCGGATGCGGCCTTTGACCAGAAGATAGAGACCGGTGGAGCGTTCTCCCGGGGAAAAAAAGACGGTCCCCCGCCGCAATCCTTGAAAGCGAGCGCAGGCGGCGAGGTCGTTGAGGACTTCCGGAGGCAAACGACTGAAAGCCGGAACGTTGGCCAAATAGCTCCTCATTTTGGGGTTAATCTTGGAGGAGTCGAGACTGACCGACTGGCCCAATTCAGCCCGGATCCTGTCCAGGTCCCGCTCCGTAAAGACTCTCCACCCTCTCCAATCTCGCTCAACTGGAGTGATTCGGCCTTCCCGAAACCAGCGAAGAAGGGTAGCTCGGCTGACTCCCAACTTTTCGGCGGCGGTCCTGGCGTTGTAGGGCTCCATGACTATATCTAAGTATAGTCAAAGTTCGTTGACTTTACCATCAATAACAGCAAATACGGAGATGGAAGGATTGGCGAAGAACGCCTCCAAAGTACCGGACAATGGCAAAGGCTATTGAGAAAATCTATAAACTTCGAAACCACCCCGGAGAGGTCTTCACCATCCGGGCCCAGGTGACGAAAGAAAACCCCACCGGCGATCTGGGTGCTGAGATCACGGCCACCATCACCCATCTCGACAAGCGACCTTTCCGATACGTCGTTGAGTTTGGGGGCGATTTTGTCAAGACCAAGAAGAACTTCACTCCGGAAATGTTCCTGCACACCGCCGTCTCGATCGTGGAGTCGCAGATTGAGTCGCAAAAGCATGAAGACACCAGGCTCCGAGTTTACAAAGACTCAGGTCTCACCGAGACCTTTCCTCTTTAAAGGCTGTTGAGAAAACCTCTGGTAAACAAGGGGGGCCTGCCGTTACTTCTCATTTTTTCCGTTATCTTTTTGGTCGTACTGGCTCAGCGAAGTAGCGTGGGCACCTATCGAGATGATTCATCCTACATAGCGAGTTCTTTAGGAATCGCCTCCGGAGAGGGCTACGCCCGCCTCTACAACGTGTATGGAGGGTTCGACTCCAAGTACCCCCCAGGATACCCTCTGCTGCTTGTCCCAGCTCAGTTCGTTTCGCCCCACAACACGGCTCTGATGAGAGCCACCACGGCGGCCTGCGGGCTCTTGCTTCTGGTTCTATTGTGGCGGCGGTTCGGAGAGAAAGGCCCGCTGATCGCACTCCTTTTGGCCCTCAACTTCGACTGGATGCAGTACCACGTCGAGATCATGTCGGAGATTCCGTTCGCCCTTCTGCTTACTACCGTGCTGGTGGTATTGGAGAAGCGGTTTCAGGGTCAGGAAGTAGGGTGCTTCGATCGAGTGGTCTTGGCGTTGCTGCTCGCCTTGAGTTTTTATGTTCGCTCCGCTGGACTCTTCCTATTTCCGGCCGCCTTCCTCCATCTCTGGCGCCGGGGCTACGGAATCAAAACCGTGGGGCTAATCGGACTCTATTTAGGGGGCTTTATCGCCCCCTTGATATGGGTCTCCAGGCTGGCCGGATATCGAGACGCACTTCCAGAAAGTTCGCAGTTGTTTGAGATCGCACTCGAGAATACCAAAATCTATCTGCTTTACGTCCCTGGCATGCTCACCGGAAACCCCGCCCTGTTCGAGCAGCTCAGGCTTGCAGGGGGCTACCAACAACTTCTGGCCTGGCTCTTGATCGGGGTCATCTTCCTGCTCTGGACGGCCGGCCTTTACCGGCTCCTAAAAGCCGGAAGGCTCGCTATTCCTTGCATTCTGGTGATATTTTGGATGGTGTTGATGGTCTGGCCTTTTCAATCCTCCCGATTCTTTACGCCGGTTCTTCCACTCTTATTTCTGTGCCTTTTCGAAGGCCTTGAACAGCTGTTTCCCGAGACCCGAAGAAATGCCGTGGTCACCGGCGCGGCGATCTTGTTGATAGCAACCCAAATGGTGGTGAGTTTTCAACAAGTCTCAACCCCAGGGTGGCACCCACCCCAGGCCTATCAGTGGCTCAAAGAACACAGCAAAGACGGAGGCGCGGTAGGGACCGCCGATCCCACGGTTTGGCTGGTAACCGGGAACAAGACCCTGGTCGCACCCATCCATGTAGCCCTGAACGTAACCGACGAATGGCTTGACCAGCTTTATCTGGTAGGTGCTGAATGGGTGGTGTGCCCCGACCCGGAGGAGAGATCGCTCATAGCTCGGTTGAGCTACCTACCCCAGCACTTTCAGTTGGTCCATGTAGATCCGGATGGTAGGACTCAAATTTTTCGACTGGTGGGCGACGGAAAGAAATTTCGAGAGAGCTTTGGGTGGGTGCGACAAGGGAAAGAGTTCTTAAGAGCCGGAAACAGAGAAGCCGCCGCGGTAGCCTTCGATAAAGCGCTTTCTATAGAGCCCTGGCTCGACACTGCCTTGCTGCTTCGAGCCCGATTATATCTAGAGCAGAATCAGCCACAGGAAGGAATCCGGACGCTGGAAACGCTGCTGAGATACAACCCGGCCCAGCAGGATGCCGCTCAGTGGCTGTCTCAGCTGAAACGGTAAGGCCCTAACGGCTTTCCGGCGCTTTAGCCCGGGGTACCAGGCAGAAAGCCAGGATGTGAAGCGCTGCGATGAAGACGAAAGCATCGGAAAATGCAATCGGGATGCCGCCCTGGAAAAAACTTAAAATCTGAGTCATCATGTCGGTCAGTCTCCTATGGCCACACCGTACCAAACAATCCTTAAGAGAAACTAAACGAGAAATGAACAGAACTTCAAAAGAAAGAGAGCCGGAATTCCGGCTCTCTTTTTTTTGAAGTCGGTGAGTTCAGGGCTACTCGATGGAGAACCCCTCTTCAGCAGCTTGAGCCTTCACCGTCTTGATGACCGCTTTCCCCAGAGTGACACCCTCCTCGGACTGGGCCTGATGCTCGGTGATATACTCCTGGCGCTTTTTATTCAGGGACTGGATCTCTTCCTGAATCTGCTTGCGCTCGGTAGCCTTCTTGGCCACGAAGGCCTCCCGCTCTTTAGGCGACATCGTTTGCATTTCGGACGGCAGTTGGCTGGCCGGAATGTTGTTGACTCCGCCCTCGGCCTTGGCTTTATCCACCAGGTCCCACTCCGCGTTGCTGTAGTTGGCCGAAGACTTGGTCACGGCCCGCTCGGCCGCTGCCCCCCCGCTCACCGAGGCCATGTTGCTATCCTGAGCTTCCTGGCGAACCATCTTGGCCCGCCCCTCCATCCCGTAACCCACGTAGGTCCGGTTCAACTGCGAATTTAACTCATTGATCCGCTTATCGTAAGGTGTGGTTGGGATCCTTGCTACTCTCGTGTGGTCGATGACCTTCAGATCGGTATGGGCCAGGTCGGCGGCCGACTCCCAGCTAACTTCATCGGACCGGTGGCCGGTGGAGCAGTAGATCGGGTGAACCAGGATTCCTTTCTTTTTGGCTTCCGACAAAACCGGACCGACTTCCACCGGACCCTGATCAAAGGGCTCGTTGCCGGCCACGAAGATCATGCGCAGGCTCCCCTGACGGTGCTTCCACTTCAGGTTGTCCATGGAAGACCTGATGACCCAGGCGCAGTACTCGTCTCCTCCGTTGGTCTGCAGGGCGAAAAGGATCTCGCTCAACCCGTCAAGGTCGTGGGTAAAGGGGGCCAGTTGGCGGATGTAGCCCTCATCTCGGGCCAACGTGCTCTTGCCGTACTCGTAGAGCGCCACCTCGATGCGAGGGCTCTGGCCTTTATACTTGGCTTCACCCAGCTTATTCACGATGGACCAGAGTTCGGTCTTGGCCTGATCGATCAGGCTCGACATACTGCCCGAGGTATCCAGCAGCAGAGCTACCTGAATGACCGGCTTGCCGTCGTCTCCGACGACCGGTTTCACGCTGTACTTGTCGGCCTCTTTCTTAGAGAGATCGGGTACATCCCAACCGTTTTGTTGATTCTGTTCTTGTTGCTGAGCCACCACTTGAACCTGCGGCTGAGGCGTGACCACCTGCGCGGGTAGCGGAACCGCCTGGCTCGGATTCTGTGAGGCGATGACCCCCAAGAGCGCTCCGGTGGCGATGGCTATTGCTAGTCCTTTTTTCATGGACCCTCCTAAAAAATTGATTCTGGGATAGTAGGCGCAAACCGCCAAAAGCTTATTCCCAAAAATTTAGAAAATTCCGTGCAAAGACTTTCCGGGAGCGGCCAGGGCTTCCACCTTGCGCACCAGTTCGGGGTCTTCTTCCAGGACCGGCGCGTGGTGGGGCTTGCTCCGGCAGTCGATCACCAGAGGCCCGGCACAGCCCCAATGTTTGTGGCAGCTAAAGCTCTCCAAGCCGTACGTATCCGAAGCCGGGTTGCTGCGGGTGAATACAGCCCACAAAAAGTTGCCCCAGTCCGCGGCTACAAAGTCGGCGTCGTCGGCGACCACCCAGAGGGGAAATTGCCGTGCAGCGTGGGCGGGCGGAAACAACTCCTCTAAAGAACCCAGGAGTTGCTCGGCTGAGTGCTCACCAAAGCCCGGTCCGGAAAGTGCCAAAATACCCGGCGCCACCACCCGGATGTCCCGAAACGGAGGGGGCGGCTCCGACCCGTGCTCTTCCCACCAGGTTTCATCCGTGAGTTTACGGATCGGCTCTCCCACCGCGGCGACGACCAGCTTGGATCCAGTCTGGAAACCGCTGCCGGAGTAGTCCAGGGTATCCATGGTGGTCTGGGTCTGGAAGTGGAGATCCCGGCGAAGGTCAACCCGAGACAAGAGGTGTTCAAAGAAACGACGGGTGTCGTTCGGGTGCAAGGAAGGATCGTCTTCTCCGGCCACGATGAAGAGATACTTGGCCAGCGAGAGCTGACCCTGGCCTAAAATGGCGTGGGCTGCGGTCAGAATCTCCTGGGGCCGTTCGAGTTTGCGATAGGGGTCGTAGCGCTCGCTTGCCACCGCCAGGAGCAACGGATGGACCCCTGCCTCATCCACCGCGTTGACAGCCTTGACCCCGGGCAACACCGCAGGCAATGCAGGCCCGGTCATTTCGTGGATCAGTTCTCCTAGAACCGAATCTTCCTGGGGCGGACGCCCCACCGTGGTGAAGGGCCAGATGGCGTTGTCTCTGGCCCAGATATTCGAGATCTCAAGGTACGGAAAATCGTGGGTCAGGGAATAGTAACCCAGATGATCACCAAAGGGGCCTTCGGCGAGGGTGTCGGTTCCGGATAAATAGCCCTCGATGACGAAGTCGGCCTCGGCGAACAGCGGCAGGGAGTTCTCGCCTCTGCACAGACGAACACCTCGGCCCCCGAGCACCCCGGCAAACGCGATCTCCGGCAAACCTTCAGGCAGGGGCATCACCGCCGAAAAGGGCAACGATGGAGGCCCCCCGACCACAATATTGACGGGCAACCTCAGGCCCGCCTGTAGGGCAGCCTGGTGATGGATCCCAAGTCCTCGGTGGGTCTGATAGTGCAGACCCACCTGCTGGGCGCCATAATGGTTGCCGCTGAGCTGGCTGCGATACATACCGAGGTTGGACTTGCGCCATCCGCTCCACCAGCGGGTTCCCGGTTCTTGGGAATAAACCGCCGGAAGGGTGATGAACGCCCCTCCGTCCCGGGGCCAGCTCACGATCTGGGGCAGCTCGATTTTGTGCAGCCGATTCTGTCGGATAGGAGCCGAGCCTGCGGATACCGGAACGGGCAGGGCGTGGGCCCCGCCGAGCCCCAGTCTCAGGAGCTTCAGGGGCAAGCTCGGCAGGGCCCGGAAGAGAGATTCGGGATCGGCCTTCAACTCCACCAGGGCCTCCACCGCCCGCAGACCGTGCCGGAGTACCCAGCGGGCGCGCTCCATGGTGCCGTAGAGGTTGGCCAGGCAGGGAAATCGTGTACCCTTGACTCGAGTGAAGAGAAGAGCCGGGCCACCCGCCCGGTAGGCCCGGCGCTGGATCATTCCCAACTCCAGGCCAGGATCGACCAATTCCGGGACCCGAATCAGGTCTCCGCGACGCTCCAGGTCTTCCACACATTCAGCTAACGACGTATAACCCATGCCAGCCGTATACCCGACCGCGACCCCCGGCAATCAGCAGGTCAAAAAAGACCCCTCTTCGTAGAGGGCCCGATGACAATTGAAGCGATCTTCTCCGACGACCTGACCCCGGAGGAACTCGAAAGCGCCGTCACCCATGTGGTCGAACGCTATCCCGGAGCCCAACTGCACAACTGGACCCACGGTACGATACCGGCCCGAGCCCAAAAATGGACCGGCAACTGGAACGCTTACCTCGAACTCCCTACCCTCGAGCAGTTCGAGGAAAAACCAGATCAGGTGATTTTCTTCGGCCGCGACCCACGCCTTTTCACCGCTCCTCGCCATATCGTTCCAGCCTCCCACGCCCTCAAGACCGTTTCCCACGAGGTGGCCATGGAGCTGATCGGATTCTTCTCTGACACTCTCCACCCCGGCTTCATCCATCAACTGAAAGCCGACTCCATCCCTCTTCTTCTTATGGGCTTTGAAGGGACCACCCGGGTGGAAGCTCCCCGGGACTCGGCCACCCCTGTGGTCACCTCCATTGCTTGCAAACGAGGGGTGACTCTGTTTACCATCTCCACCCCCGACATGTGGAAACAGTCGGGGTTCCTGGCCCGGATTTTCCAGAGTTGCGCCGATCTAAGCCTGTCCGTGGATCAAGTGAGCGCTTCCGAGTCCGAAGTCACTTTGACTTTAGATGTGGACAAAGATACCCACACTGCGACTTCCATCGACACCTTGACGGCCCGGCTGGGAGCCTGGGGTCAGGTGGCCCTGGAGTACCCGTGCGCTGCCGTGACTCTGGTGGGTACACGAATTCGTTCGGTGCTGACCCAGTTGTCGTCGGTCTTTCAAAGATTCGAAGAGGAGCGCGTGTTTTTGATCTCCCAATCTTCGGGAGACTGCAACCTGACCTTCGTGGTGGAGCAGGAAAAGGCCGATCGATTGATGCGCGATCTGCACTCCCTGCTGTTTCCAACCTCCGTCCAGAGGAGCCCCGAAAGCCACGCGCCTTTTCCTGACCGATCGCCCTGGTGGGTCCTGGAGCGGGAAAGCTTGCTGCGAATGAGTCGTCATCAAGAAACCCCGTTTTACCTGCTGCATCAGCCCACGATCCAGCGGCAGCTGGACCTTCTGACCAGCACCTCGGGCTGCGATCGCTTGCTTTTTGCCATCAAGTCCAATCACCACCCGGACTTGCTCCGAACAGTGAGGCAAGCGGGAGTCCGCTTTGAGTGCGTCTCTCCCGAGGAGATCGACCATCTGTTTACCCTGTTCCCGGACATGACCGGCGAAGAGATCCTCTACACCCCCAACTTCGCCTCGGTAGCAGATTTTCGACGGGGATTTGAGCGGGGGACCTTCGTGACCCTGGACAACCACTCGCCCCTGGACGATCATCCTGAACTGTTTGCCCGGCGCTCTCTGGTCTTGCGGATCGACCCCGGAAGGGGCGAGGGCCATCACAAGCACGTAAAAACGGCGGGTCGTAGTTCGAAATTCGGGATCGACCTGGAGATGATCGACCGGACCAGGGAGAGGCTGCTGGAGCTCGACTGCAAAGTCATCGGCCTCCACTGCCACGCCGGCAGCGGCATCCGGTCGGTGCAGCCCTGGTTGCGAAACGCCCGAGTTCTGGCTGGGCTTCTCTGCAAATTTCCCGAGACCCGATTCCTGGATCTCGGCGGCGGGTTCGGGGTACCCGAAAAGCCGGGGGAGCCGGGCCTGGACCTGAGCCGGCTCAAGGAGGGGCTGGCGGAGATCCGGGAAGCCCACCCCGCCATGGAGATCTGGTTGGAACCGGGGCGTTACGTGGTGGCCCAGGCGGGAGCTCTGCTGACCCGGGTAACCCAGATCAAGAAAAAAGGGGAGCAGACGTTTGTGGGGGTGGATGCCGGCATGAACTGCCTGATCCGACCCGCTCTCTACGGAGCCTACCACACCATCGTCAACCTCTCTCGGCTGAACGAACCCCGTACCGTCCAGGCTGATATCGTAGGTCGCATCTGTGAGAGCGGCGACGTTCTCGGATCCCAACGACTGGTGCCCGACAGTCGCCCCGGCGACCTATTTCTGGTCGGCAATACCGGAGCCTACGGCCGGGTCATGAGCTCGCGATACAACATGAGAGAGCCCGCTCCGGAATTATGGTGGACCGGAAACTAATATTCTGGGTCCGGTCCGGAAGGATTCCACTTCGTCTAACAGAACAGCGCGTGAGATCCGGGCGCTTTACGGCCCGCTGATGGAGGAAAATATGGATACCCAAACAATCACGACTGTTCCGCCGGATGGCAAAAACTATGTGGTGTCCTCGAAAAAGCCTGAGAAGCGAGCCACCGGCATCCCTCAGATTCATATGGCCAGTATCACTATGAATACTTCACGCGGCCCTCAATTTATTGATATCACAGACCTGGTTCAGGAAAATCTGGACTACTGTGGCATCAAAGAGGGCAATGTCTTCATATACTCTCGCCACACCACAGCAGGAATTGTGGTCAATGAAAATGAGCCTCTGCTCATCAAGGATATGTACCGATACCTTGAGAGACTCGCTTCCCCGGCCGACGAGTACGACCATAACGACTTCGACGTTCGCACGGTGAACATGTGTGAAGACGAATGCGCCAATGGGCACGCCCACTGCCAGCACCTGACTATCGGATGTTCCGAGCACGTGCCTGTCATGGATGGTATGCTCTCCCTGGGCCAGTGGCAACGAATTTTCTTGCTGGAGATGGACCGCCCCCGTACCCGGGAGATCTATCTACAATTCTTCGGGATTTAGAATCCCCACGGAGCGCCGAATCGGCGCTTTTTTTATTTCTAGCTCTCAGCTTCCCGTTGAAAATCGCCGGACCGGCCTCCCGTCTTGCGCATCAAGCGGGTCGGTCCGATGGTCATCCCTTTGTCCAGCGCTTTGAGCATATCATAGAGAGTCAGGGCTCCAACACTGGCCCCGGTCAGGGCTTCCATCTCCACGCCGGTCTTGCCGCAAATCGTAGCTGTCACCTCGATGCGGACTCGGTCCGGGGAGTGAAGTTCGATCTGGCAGGCTACCTTTTCCACGCTCAAGGGATGGCAGAGCGGGATCAGCTCACTGGTTTTTTTCACCGCCATGATCGCTGCTAATCGAACCGTGGCGAGCACATCTCCTTTGGGAGCCCGTTCCGCCTGCAGCGCCTCAAAAGTTTCCTGAGACATTCGCACCCAGCTCTCGGCTGTGGCTTGTCGACCGGTCACCACTTTGTCGGTGACGTCCACCATGTGGACTTCACCCTTTTCATTGAGGTGGCTGAAAGAGTGGGGAGGATTCAAGCCTCCGTGGACTCCCACATCAACTGGCCTGCCTGGGCAAAATCGTAGTCGGGGAAGCGCTGAGTGGCCGACTCTCGGAAGGCATTGGAACCCAGGACATTGAGCACCGCTCGGAGTGGGTACAGCGATAAAAAGCGCTTGGGGAAGACAAAGTCCAGTCGCTCACTGATGCAGGGAACAAAATCCAAACCCAGAGAGCGAGCAGCGGTGGATATGGTCGGACCTGCGTCGGCGGTCTCCCCCTTGACCGCTGCGGCGATACTCATGTGAGTGTGAGCGCTCAGATCATAGCCATTGATTTGGCCCCCATCCACACCTTCTAGTCGCAAATGATAATCCAGTAGCGAACGGGTGCCAGAGCCGGGTTGGCGATTGACAAAGCGCAGGCCCTCCCGAGCCAGATCTTTCAAGCCTCGGATCCCCAGAGGGTTGCCAGGGGCTACGGCCAGACCGAGCCAGCGCTTAAAAACCTGAATGACAACCACCGGCTCTTTCCAGCCCATGGCTTGGAGAAACGGAACGTTGTACTCACCGCTACTCTCATCAAAAAGGTGAACCGCCGCGCCATGGCACTGCCCGCGGGCCAGGCAGTCCAGGCCAGTACGCCCGCCCACCGCCGCCGTGTGCAGCCTCACCTGGGGGTAGCGCTCGTGAAGATGGTCTCGGAGCAAATCGTAGCTGATGTCGTGGGTACCCAGGATCAGAAGGTTTCCGGTAAGATTGATCCCATCCCGCAGACACAGCACCTCCACCTCTGCATCCCGGGACAGGGCCGCCACCTGAGAGGGAATTCGGATCAGGCCGTCGGCCTTGGTCAGGCTCATTAAAGTCCCGTGGCCTCCCGATTCCGCCACCGCGATGGCCTGGGAGTCCACCACCCCCATCTTGACCCGCAAGAACTCTTCCACGCCCTCGGCTGACTCGCAGCCCAGAGCCAATCTGGCTTTTTGCTTTCGCCAGGGACCCTGGTAGTCACGCAAGCGGGCCTTAGAGAGACTTCGAATCGCCGGAAGCCCGAATAGGCAAAATCCTAAGTAAGCCGGGACCAGATGGCTGGACACTCCGAGCACCGGCGTATCCCCCACGAAGCCGAGTACCACGGAATTCCCGGGGCGAATGGCAACTCCCCGCAGGGTGCACTCTCCGCTCTCGGCCAGGGCATCGGCCAGCAGTCCGGTGCCCCTGTCGTGACCGGCGCAGATGACCAGCAGATCACAACGGCCCTGATGGTTTTCCAGCGCAGCCGAGACGGTGTCACGCCTCTCCTCCACTGGGGGATAACGCTTGGTGAGGATATCGTATTCTCGTCCCAGGGCCACCAAAAATGGTGAAGTGTGATCGATCTTTTGACCCAGGATCGGTACCCTGCCCGGCTCCACCAGGTCGTTTCCAATGGGGATAATCCTGATCCGGGGTTGGGCTTCTACTTCCAGTTCGGAAATCCCACCGGCGATCAGTGCTCCCATATCCAGCGAGCGAACCCGATGTCCTTTGGGCAAGATCACCTCCCCGGCGGCCAGATCTTCCCCGATGGGACGCACGTTGCGCCAGGGAGCCGACGGCTTACAGATGTGCAGGTGGGAATCATCGGGAGAACTCAGTTCAAAAAACGGAATGACCGTGTCGCAACCTTCGGGCATAGGATAGCCCGTCTCTACGAACGGCATACGCCCACTCAACTCGACCACCACCGGATGGTCTGGAGTGGCCGAGACGGTACGGTGAGAAGCGATCGCCAGCCCGGTGGTGGCTGCTGCGTAGTAGCTGGGTGAAGAGAGCCTGGCCACTACTGTTTCGGAAGTGAGGCGCCCCACGGACTCCTCCACCCCCACGAGCTGTGAAGGCAATTCCTTGGCGTTGCGTCGAAAATCCAGATCGCTGGTCCAACGCTCCAGAGCTTCATCGAGAGGGATGTCACTGAGTCGGGGAGCGGGCTCAGTTAGGCGCACCGATCAACTCCTCCAGCATAGTTTTGGTCAGACCGGGATTGGCGGCCCCTCTGGTTTCTTTCATGACTTTTCCCACCAGCACATTCAAGGCTTTTTCCTTGCCCTCTTTAAACTGCTGGACGATAGGCTGGTTACTCTCTATCACCGAAATCAAGATGGGCTTGAGGGAGTCGGAACTCGACATCTGTCGCAGACCCAAACGATCCGTCACGGTCCCGGCCTCTCCCCCTTCGGTAAACAAAACCTCCAGAACCCGCTGTCCCGATTTTGCCCCTACCTCACCGGAATCGATGAGCTTCAGGAGTTCCTTCAAAGATATGGGAGTGAGCTTTGACGCCTTGAGCTCTATCCCACACTCGTTGCTCAACCGAGAGACGGTGTTGGACATCCACTTGGCCACTTCTCCAGCGTCGGCACCCAGGGCTACGGTCTGCTCGAAAAAATCGCCGTAATACGCCTCGGCCGTGAGATACTCCAGAGTCACCTGGTCCAGCCCGAACTGCTTGCCGTAGCGCTCTCTCCTGGCTGCCGGAAGCTCTGGAAGCTCGGCGTCCACCTGCTGGACGTTTTGCTCGGAAAACACCAGAGAAGGCAGATCAGGCTCCGGAAAGTAGCGGTAGTCCTGGGCCTCTTCCTTGCTCCGCATGCTGATAGTGGAGTTGCTGCTCTCGTCCCACCCCCGGGTCTCTTGCACGATCACTCCACCCGACTCCAGCACCTGAATTTGGCGGGTTCGTTCCGATTCGATGGCCTCTCGAATCGAGCGCAGGGAGTTCATATTCTTGATTTCGGTCTTGACCCCCAGTTCTGCTTGACCTCGAGGCCGCAAGGAGACGTTGGCATCGCAGCGCAGCGACCCCTGCTCCATCCGGCAGTCGGAGATCCCAAGCCACAGCATCAGCTCTCGCAGCTTGTCCACATATTGGTAAGCCTCTTCAGCCAATCGCATGTCGGGCTCACTCACGATCTCCAGCAGTGGGACACCGGCTCGGTTATAATCTAGATGGGTTCGATCAGAACGCCCCAGACGACTCGGCTCCAGGTTCGTTCCTTTCCCCACCGCGAGGTGAGTGGACTTCCCGGTGTCTTCCTCCAGGTGGATCCTGGTGATACCGATGACTCGCCCTGGTGAAAGTTCCAGCCAACCTTTATAGGCTAAAGGCAGATCGTATTGCGAGGTCTGAAAGTTCTTCGGGATATCCGGATAGAAGTAGTTCTTGCGGTCGAACTTGGAGAACGACTGAATCTTGCAGCCCAGCGCCCGGGCCGCCCGCAAATGCAGGTCAATCGCCTTCTTGTTCAGAGACGGTAGGGTTCCAGGCAGGCCTAGGCAGACCGGACAAACCAGTGTATTGGGCTCGGCTCCGAATCGGTTTGGGCAGGCACAGAAAAGCTTGGTCTCGGTATGGAGTTCTACGTGAACTTCCAACCCGATGACCATCTCCCATGTGGTGTCCGGATGGCTATCTACTGTAGTTGTTGTACTCACGATGGCTGAGCTTCAAGGCTTTGCCAAGAATACCTACAGAAGACGCTGCTACTGCCGGGACCTCAGCACCAGAGACATCTCTTCCAGCATTCTTAACAGAAACGCCCGCTCGTCGGCCGGGTGGGCAGCCAGCATGGCCGCCACTCGTTGACTGGACGAGTCTGTGTTGTCATCTCCCGAATCATCCAGAAAAAAGCTGAAGATCGGTTGTTCCAGAACTTCAGCTAATTTCTGAAGCACGGCGATCGACGGACATTTCAGCCCCTTTTCCAGTGGTCCGATGTACGAAGCGTTTACTCCGATTCGCTCGGCCAGGCTCTGCTGGGTTAAATCCATACTTCGCCTGAGCCTGTGAATCCGCTTTCCGATAGTTGATTTCACAGTGAACACGTATAACACCCCCTATGGTGATACAGTCTATAGAAATGCGTAACTGTACTGTTATTAAATAGGCAAAATATACCATGAAATCCTCCCCGATCAGCGAAGATTTTAAAGAACTCACTGAGAGAAGAGCTGGCTTACAGTGCAGAAGGGGGATTAATGCAGGAATCTACTGGCAGTCAGCAAATTTCTAGAACCATTCTTCTACGTGTCAGTCGATGGATTCGGCGAAAGTAGCTAGCACTTTCAGAAGGCGCCTTCGAACCGTGGCGATCAATTCTCGATCTGAATCGGGAACCTCGTCATAAGTATCGGTCTGCTGCAAATAAACGCAGTGGTTTATGCTGAGCCGGATCCAGGGGGTGTACCCCCGACCGTGCCGCTCCAGGATGTACCCTCCGTCGAACGGGTCGTTCATCCGGACCAGATCGACGTCTTCTTCCCGGTCGTCTTCTCCGAACTCTTTTTCCAGGGCTTCCTTGAGCGAGGCCATCAGCTCGGAAGGGGCCGTGACATCATCACCGTCCCCTTCGGTGTCACCAAAGTTTGAAATGCAAAACCAGGGTCTCTTCTTGCCCGCATCTCTGGCCTTGGGTGGACCCACCGGCAGCATAGAGTGGCAATCGATACCGAGCCTTACAGCTCCTCGGTTAGCGGTCCTGGAAAGAACATCGTGAAAAGGTCGATGATAGCGATCCAGGAGGCGATCGATCTCTTCGGCGGTGGGGAAGCCATCCTCTTGCCAGATCGTTTCTCCGAAGTCAGTTTGGACTTTGCAGACCCCATCTTCGTCTTCCGGAGGCCGAAAGCCGGGATCGCAGTCGAGATCCACAACGCATCGTGCGATCTCCGCTTCCAGTCGTCCCTGCACCATCTCGCCCATGGCGAATAACTCCCGGGTCCAGGGGTCCGACTCATAAAACAGAGCGGCCTGGGAAAGGGCGAACCTCGGGGCCAGTTCTCTGGGCAGCATGGAGCCGCCGTGCGGGATCGATAGTAGTAGCGGTAGACGTGCCATTTTCCAACCTTTCGTCATCTACACCGGCCCAGGCTCCCTGTTCGGAAACACCGAGTCGTGCCGGGTCCATAAAGTCAGTGACCGGAAGTGTAGCACTGCTTAAGTGTCGACGCAACCGACCGGGATCAACCTCGGCAGTGGACCTATCTGCTTGGCGTAACGATAGATTTCCTACCCTTCGAAGGGACTTTCCAATCCTTGCAAAGCCTCTGACCAGAGGCCTCTTCTAGAACCTGCGTACCAAAGGCTTACCGCACCAAACTCCCTGTGGGGGTCCAGGTCAGGAAAAGCACATTCTCGGCGGCGCCCAAAAAATTCGAATCCTTCCATTGCCAGTTCTTCCAGTCGGCAATCCACGATTACGATCTCGTCGGCTCGGGCTCGGACCTCCTCCAGAATCTCCAAATTGGAATCGTGGTAAAGCAGGTCGGCCAGGAAAAGAGTCTCCGTCCTCCCCTGCCACTCAGGACAAACCTCCGCCGATACTCCCTGCCTCTGCAAATGCAACCTCGTTGCACTTCGGCTCAAAGGATCGCAATCGGCAGCCACCACGCGCCCACCGGCCCGAGCCACCGCCGCTGTCAGCAACCCGGAGCCACAACCCAGGTCCACGCAGGCACGCCCCCGCACCAGTTCCTCTTGCTGAGCCAGGAGACGACACAAGAGGTAACCAGCAGGCCACAGTAAGCCCCAGAAGGGCGGCGCCTCCGCGACCCTGTCCGCCGTTTGAGAATCCAGCGGACGCGAAGCTGAGGGCGCGTTGAGAAGAAAACCCTCCAGACTCGTACCGGGGATTGCCTGCCATTGCAGAAAGGCGAAGGGAACCAGCGCCTCCATGGCTTCTTGAAGATGGCTCTCATGTTTCATGAAAAACCTGAACAAGCCGCTCCCTCAATGAGAGCGGCTCGCCTGTCGCCTGGACAGCAAAAACCGGATTTCTAGCTGTTGATCTCTTTTTTGCCGTAACGCTTCATAAAGCGTTGGACCCGACCTTCAGCGGCCACCGCCCGGGTTTTACCGGTATAGAAAGGGTGCGAGTCGCTGGAAATCTCGACTTTGTAGACGGGATACTCCTTGCCGTCTTCCCACTCCATGGTCTCTCTAGGTTTGTGGGTAGACTCCGTCAGGAAAGCATACTCCGTCGAAATGTCTTTGAAGATGACGGTATGCAATTCTGGATGAATGCCTTTTTTCATTGCATTGCTCCTGTGTAATCTCTTTAGAATTTGGCCAGGAATAACTTCCTGGCCAAATTCTTAGTCGCGGCATTATACATGGCTTGTCTCGAGAGGACAAGGGTTCCACCAGAATTTCACAGCCCCAGGTGCGCGCACTAATTTTTTTTGCCCGCTGCGCGCGCCTATTCTATGCTGGCATTATGAATCCTGAAATTCGTTTTCGTGTCCCCGAACATGTTCAGCAATTAGCAAACCGGCGCGCCCTCGAACTAGGCCTTCGCCACAAACGGGGAAGGACCGGTGGAGCCAGCGAACTGGCCCGATGCGCGCTCTACACCTTTCTCGGGCTGGGACTACCGGACAAAACAGAACTGGGGAGTGCTTCCCTGGAGAGCGTTCGGACCGGACGAGAGGAACTAGAAGAGGGGTCCCAGACCCTTCGAGTGACGGTCTATCATCGAGTCTGCGAGGAGTATCGAACCGCTCGAGGACTAGAGGGGCGTGCCGTCGCTGCCCGCCGAACGACGGAATTTCAATTCGTCCCGGGTGAACTCCCCGACTTTCTCGTGCCCTATGTTTTGCTGACCGAACGAGGTAACCCGTTCGTCGCCCTCAACCTCGAGGGCTCCCTCTCACCACGGAAAAAAGCGCTGGGTGAACTTGTCTCTGCCTCCGAGCATGCTACCCTGGGCGAACTCAAGGCCTGCCTGTGCAAGATCGCCGCCAAGAAAAAAGAACGGGAACCAAACTCGGGCTTGAGGACTTGACCCCACTTCCCACGACCCAGAGTCTTGAAAGCGCTCATCTCCCCTACCACAATATCCGGTCCAGTCGTGAGCCAGCGCTGGAATCTCTCCAGATCATGGACCGACTCAAAGACCTTGCCGACCAGAGCCTGGAGTTCCAGATCGTCCTGGTCGACGACGTCCGTACCGGTATCACCCTGGAAGGTGTTCAAATATCTATCAGGTTGCCGATCCCAGGTCGGCTTCACTTCTTGACCTCACTACATAACCAGAGAGGATAGGACCCCATGTCATACCGCCCCTGTCGTTTCCGCACCTCCACGCTGGGAATCTTTCAATGCGAAAAGCACCTCTTCCAACACAGCTATCCCGAAATATACAACGAACTCTACGAGTTCTGCCTGGAAAACGTCCCCGACAGCTACTGCGACTACATCGACTTCGGATTCAGCCTGGAGGGCGACAAACCTCGCCTCTTCATCAACTGCAGACACCCCTATCAGTCTCGACCGCTCAGCAGCTTCCGCGATTGTATCGAGGAGTGCGACTACCCGCACAAGGCGAATGTGAGTCTAGGGTAGAGGCTTGGCGCAGTGGCGGCAGAAGGCATCACCCTCGATGGCTGTCTGACCACAATTGGAACAGACCGGCTGTTCGCTGAAAGCCTGGCCACACTGAAAGCAGAAGCTGTCACCCTCCCGGCCCCTTTTGTTGCAAGAACCGCAGTGGGGCATTCTCGGGCCGTCGAAAAGGGTGAAAAGAGCGGACAGCACGAGGATGGCGCCCGCTACCTGCCAGCCGTAGGAGGGTTCCAATCCTCTCCACAGGGCTGGTTCGTAGATCGTGATCGGTTCTCCACCAAGAGAACCCAGCCCTTGATTGACGGTAGCCAGTTTGAGTTGGGCCGGAGCCAGACTGCGCGCTCCCCAGGCTTGCATCTGCTCCAGGCTGGTCCACCAGAAGTAGGCGGCCGGGATCAGCGCCGGTCGGACCAGCCAGCGCAGCGCACTACCGCCCAGCGCCCTCAGAAAGAGAGTGGAAGCAGCGGCCAGGCAGGCGACCCCGGCCTTGCCCCAGGCCGGGGTTGGGATGGAGAGCCCCAGAATGGGTAGGTGAAACCAGGGGAGAAACACGCTGACCGCGAGCGCCGTGCCCAAGAAAGCCGCGAGCAAGGACAGAACGAGGCGAAACCTCAATAGCCGTCTTCCATTTCATACTCGAACTCTTCCTCGTCTCCAAACCCCTCTTCCACGAACTCCTCGATCAGTTCCTCGACCTCTTCGAACATCAGCGACTCCGGCAGCCACTCCGGATCGGGACCGCCAAAAAACCAGTCCACCAGCTGTTCGGCTTGAAACCGCATCCCCTCCACGGTGGGGGCCAGCACCTGCATGGGGCACTGCATGGCCACCGACAAAATGGCGCTGGCCCGAACCCCGCCCGGCGGCTGGGGTCGAGTGATGCAGGCTACAGTGGCCTCGGCCTGCACAAGGCTCACGAAGTTATCAAAACGTGCCATGGCGATCCGATTCGAAAAACGGAGAACCTCGCCTGCCTGTCGAACGCGCAGAGCATGCAAGCCAAGGTATTGATCGTTGAGCCGGACGCGTCGTTACGCGATCTGATGCGCTCCATCCTGACCGCGCGAGGTCTCACGGTGGTGGTGGCCGACCCCGCCGATCCTTTGGAAACCCTGACCGGCGATTCCGTTTATACTGCAGTTTTTTGGAGTTCCACCTGCTCCATCAGCGATGAAAACCTGGTCCGAAGTCGGATGCAAAGCGAGCGCTGGGTGCTCATGGTGGCGGCTGAGGACAGCTCTTCTGAAAACCGAGATTCGGCCTTCGCCTCCCAGGTACAACAACCGTTTAGAGAGGTCGATCTGATAGCCGCCCTGGATGGCTCCGAGCCACCGGAGGAAGACCCGGTATTAAAGTTTATGAGGGCCCGGGAAAGAGAATTCGCTCTGTATCGCAAGAAAGAGTCTCAGTTGCGAGAAGCCCAGCGCCATCAGAAAGAGCTGGAGCGAATGAAAAACACTTTTCTCTCTCTGGTCTCCCACGAGCTCCGGACTCCTCTGACCATCATCTCCGGTAACCTCCACGTCATGAAGAAGCTCGCCGGCAAGTGGGACAACTCGGTAGCCACCGAGTGCGTGGATCATGCTTTCGAGGGGACCAAGCGGTTGTCGAAGCTGGTCGACGAACTACTGCGGTTCACCGTCTCCGTTCCCCAAAACCGAGACCGCTGGGATCTTGGCCTCACCCTGCGCCGGGTGGTCGGCGAATTGCAGCCCCTGGCCCAAAAACGGGGCCTGGATTTAACCCTGGATGGGCAAGGCAAACTCGACATCGAAGGAGACCCCGCGGGCCTTCCGGATGCCATCTATCAATTGATTGAAAACGCGGTTTTGTTCAATTCACCCGGTGGCCGGGTCGACGTGACCGCCCGCAGCACCAAGCAAGGAAACCGGGTCAAGATCGAGATCATCGACGACGGTCCAGGTATCGAAGGCGAGGAACTCGATCGGGTATTCCGCCCGTTTTACCAGGTGGCCGATGTTAATACCCGCACCGTGGAAGGGCTGGGGATCGGCTTATCGCTGGCCCGTCGCACCATCGAAAGCCACGGTGGAACTCTCGAACTCAAGAGCATCGTGGGGGTGGGCACCAAAGCGGTGGTGCGACTCCCGGTACGCTCCCAACTCACCATCCCCCTGGCCACTGCCCGCACGGTTCCGCTCCCCCCCGCCAAAGACGACGTGCAGCAGTTGCGAACCTACGCCCAGGAGCTGTACGAGTTTTCTGAAGCTGAAAGGGTGCGGCGTCGTCACGCCGAGGAGCAGAAACGGGTCCTCGAGCAGACCTTCGTGGACACCCTGGTCTCCTTGATCCGCATGGTGGATCCCCGAATGAGTGGAGGCACCTTTCAGGGAGAACGGGTCCTCAACTACGCCCGCGCCGTGGCCCGGCACCTGGACCCCACGCTGCTCAGCAGGCCGGAGTTTTTATACAGCCTGCTGCTCTACGACATCGGAAAGATCGGCGTGGCCGAGTCGGTGCTCTCAAAAAGCGGTATGCTCACCGACCAGGAGCGACTGTCTGCTCAGGCCCACGCCGAAATCGGCGCCGAACTTCTCACTTCCGTGGGAGTACTCAGACCTGCCATCGACGCGGTCCGTTCTCACCACGAGCGCTGGGACGGTAGTGGATATCCGGACGGGTTGACCGGCAAAGAGATCCCTCTGCTGGCCCGCATCATCGCCGTGGTCGACTCCTTCGACGCCATGACCGTCGATCGCCCGTACCGAGAGGCCATGAGCCTGGACCTGGCCCGCAAGAATATCATCGAGGGCGCCGGAGAGTCGTTCGATCCAGAAGTGGTGGCCGCCTTCGGGAGGGCCTGGGCAGAAATTCAGGAGGCGGCCACCAGAGCCGCCGGCGAAGAAAAATCCGCTCTAGCCATGGAGAAGCGGTAGCCCTAATTACTCGGCAAGCAGGCCCGAGCGATCAGTTCGTCCATGGTTTCAGACTTGCGTCCGGTGACCGTGGACAGTTCCTCTACCAGTACTGTGCGGGCCCGTTCCAGCATCTCCGACTCCTTGAAGGAGAGCTTTTTCTTGCTGGACATGACCACCAGATCCTTGATGACTTCCGTCAATTGAAAGATGTCGTTGCTCTTTATCTTATCGAGATTGATGCGCTGGCGCTGATTGGCGCGGCTGGGGTATTGCCCTTCATGGTTTTTCATGTGCTCAAAAACCGCGTCGACTTGCCGCTCCTCGATAGGGGCCCGGAAGAGTTCGGTCTCTTTATCGATGTTGACCATCATTTTCAGATTTTCTCTGGGAAAGAAGATCTGAGCCAGAGAGATCGTCTCCCCGAGCACTTCTTTCTTTTCAATAATTTCGACCGTACCAAGGCCGTAAAGGGGATGACAGACTGGGGAATCCAGGGAAAACTTACTCAACTTAACCAACTCATTTCTCTTTTTTCCGGGGCGCCGGTATCTTCTATGAACAGCCAGGGCTCATAAAAGTTTTGCGGTCAACCATCTGGGGGACCGTGAGGCGCCGCCAATTTGACAAGGGGGCCTGAATATCCTGGCTCGCTGCGAGCGAAAACCACTCCCCGGGAGCTGATCACACCGGACACTCCGGTATTAGCCGCCTGTAAGACCGGTAGACGGGTCTCGATCGCCCGCAGGATCGCCGAGCGAAAGTGAGCTTCCTTGGCCCACTCCACTCGAAACGGCGCGTCATTGGTCACGACGACCAGAAAATCGACCGCTCCAGCTTCGGCAGCAGGGCCTGGTATCATCGATTCATAACAGACCAGCACCGCGTAGGAAGCGCCTCCGCTGAACCGGTTCTCCTGATCACCCGGTAGATAGGGACTGATGGAAGCGAACGGAGCCATCTCCCGGAGAGTGTTCTGGAGGCCGGCGCTGAGAGGGATATATTCAGCAAACGGGGCCAGCCGCTTTTTGCGATACTCGGTGGCGAAAGCTCCCGTTGGTAGAACCTGGCTGACCGAGTTGTACCAACCCTCGGGGACTTCCTCGATGGAGGAGACCAGAAGTTCGACCTCGAGTGCGCGAGCCAATCGGCCGATCTTACGGGTGTCGGTCATTCGTTGTCTCATTCCCCTCACCGGCCAGGCGGTTTCCGGCCAGACTACAAGTTGGGCACCGGCCGCGGCCGCCTCTTCAGTCATCTCAAAAAGGCGCACTTGAGCCTGAGCCACATTGTCCTCGTCCCACTTCACATCCTGGGTCCAGCCGGTCTGGAGGAGGGCGACCGGTACTTTCGGCAGCCTGTCTGGCGAATTCATAAAAAGTGTCGCGCTCAGCAGAGCCAGAGCAAAGCTCAGTGCTGCTCCGACCCCCATGCCGGCTTTGCGTCCCGAACCCAAGAGAACCGAGAGCGCTCCCAGAAAAAAGCTGCCCCCCACCAGGCCCACCCAGGGCAAAAAAACCAACAGCCACGGCCAGGCGATCAGCGCCGCCAGGGGCGTTTCCCAATCAGCCCCGGTGATTCCGAGTAGCAAAACCAAGCTCACCAGAGCGTAGCCGCTCCCTCCGGCAAAAGCGTGGCCGGCCGAACCGGCCGCAGGCCAGCGGCGCTCCAGTAGCACGGACGGGAGAGGAAACAAGGCCCAGGGCAGCCCCCGGACCAAACCCAGAGCTAGCCAGGGTAGCCACCCGTAGTAGAGTGCCCAGCTATAAAAGATCAGAGAATAGAGCAACCCCCAGGCGGCACAAAGCGCCACTCGTCGCCCGGGGGAAAGCCCTCGTTGGGCCCGATAGAGAAAACCCGCTACCAGCAGGACCAGCCCTCCCCAGAAAAAGAAGGCCGTCAGATTCGCGAGCAGAGCCAGACCAGCCCAGGTTAAAGACTCTCGCTTGGCGGGCCGCTGCGAATCGGTGCTCTCCATCCGGCCTCTTGCGCCGCTTGCCACCCGAACGCCTACCGGGCAGGTGATTCTGGATTCCGCTGGGAAAGAGCCCGCGTGTTTACGGGACTTGTGGAAGAGGTCGGCCGATTGGAGCGAGTTTGTCCGGGAGACGGAGGCGGGGCGCGCATCCGGGTCCGGGCGGACAAGGTTCTGGTCGACCTGCAACTGGGAGATTCCATCGCCGTCGATGGAACCTGCCTGACCGCCGTGGCCTGGGGCACCGGCTGGGTGGAGTTCGACGCCGTGGCGGAGACCCTCCAGCGCACCACCCTTCCCGAACTGAAGCCGAGTGCGCCGCTCAACCTGGAACGCGCCCTGGCGGTGGGCAGCCGAGTCGGTGGACACTACGTGACCGGCCACATCGACGGACCGGGTAACTTCCGTTCTCGCTGCCGGGAGGGCAACGGGGTGGTCTACAAATTTTCCACCGATACTGAGATCATGAGCCTGGTGGCAGTCAAAGGCTCCATCGCCGTGAACGGGGTCTCCCTGACCGTGGTGGAAGTCTGGGATGATGCCTTCTCCGTCTGGATCGTGCCCCACACCGAGACCGCCACGAATCTTTCTCAGCTAGGCCCCGGCGCACCGGTCAATCTGGAAACCGACATCCTGGCCAAATACGTGGCCCGCATGGTTTGCCGGGCCGGTCGGGGGGGGAGTGTAAGCATGAAGAATCTACGGGAAGCAGGCTTTCTATCTTGAGTGAAAAGCTATCCACAATTCGAGAAGCCCTGAAGGATTTCAGCGAAGGCAAGATCATCATCGTGATCGACGACGAGGATCGGGAGAACGAGGGCGACTTTATCTGCGCCGCCGAACTCTGTACTCCCGAAACCATGAACGTCATGATCAAGTACGGATCAGGCTTTGTCTGTGCCCCCACCACACCGGAGCGGCTCGAGCGCCTGAACATCCCTATGATGGTGGAGGCCAACAGTTCTCGGCTGGGCACGGCCATGACCGTAACCGTGGATGCCAAGCAAGGCACCACCACCGGGGTCTCCGCCGAAGATCGTGCCACCACGGTCCGGAAACTCGCCGATCCCGAAGCCGATGGCGACGACTTCACCAAGCCGGGCCACATCGTACCGCTGCGGGCCGCTCCTGGAGGAGTGCTGCGCCGAGCCGGCCATACCGAAGCCTCGGTGGATCTCTGCCGACTGGCCGGCCTGCAACCCATGGGGGTGTTGGCCGAAGTCATGAACGACGACGGAACCATGGCTCGCACCCCGGAGCTGTTTCAGATCGCCGCAAAGCTTGGATTCAAGGTGATCACCATCGCCGACCTGATCGCCTACCGCCGCAAAACCGAGCGTCTCATCGAGCGGATCGCCACCACCAGACTGCCCACCAGGGAGTACGGCGAGGTGACCGTCCACGCCTATACTTCCGAGATCTGGAAGCAGCCGGCCATCGCACTGGTTTGGGGCGACCTGGAGGGGGAAGAGCCCCCGCTGGTCCGGGTCCACTCCTCCTGCGTGACGGGGGATCTCTTAAGCTCCCTGCGCTGTGATTGCGGCGACCAACTCCAGTCGGCGATGCAGGCCATCTCTCAAGAAGGCCGGGGCGCTCTCATCTATCTGGAGCAAGAGGGCAGAGGCATCGGTCTGGTGGCCAAGATGCGGGCCTACCAGTTGCAGGAAGCCGGACTCGATACGGTAGAGGCCAATCAAAGGCTGGGCTTCAAGCCAGACTTGCGGGACTACGGCATCGGGGCCCAGATCATGAGCGACCTGGGGCTGGAGAAGATCCGATTTATGACCAACAATCCGGCCAAGGTTCGAGGGATCGATGGCTACAACATCGAGATCGTGGAATGGGTGCCGATTCAGGTGGAGCCCAACGAGCACAACCTGAAGTATCTGCAAACCAAGAGGGGCAAGATGGGACACATCTTTCCCACCAATGTCGTGCCTGAGGAGGTTCAAAAGTGAAAGAGATCTGCGGAAAGCTCGTTTGTGGCAAAGGTCGTCGCTACGGGGTGGTGGTCAGTCGTTGGAACGACTTTTTTACCGAAAAATTGCTGGGCGGTGCTATCGATACTCTGGTTCGCCACGGGGCCGACGAAAAGAACATCCAGGTGGTGAGGGTGCCGGGTGCCTGGGAGATCCCCCTGGCGGTACAAAAGCTTCTACAGTCCGGCAACGTGGATGGTGTGGTAGCCCTGGGATGCTTGATTCGCGGGGCCACGCCCCACTTTGACTACATCTCGTCCGAGGTGACCAAGGGACTGGGTAAGCTGAGTCTGGATACCGGCCTACCGGTCACTTATGGCGTGATCACTGTAGAGAATCTCGATCAGGCGGTCGAGCGCGCCGGCAGCAAAGCGGGCAACAAAGGAGGGGAAGCAGCGGCTTCCCTGATCGAAATGGTGGAGCTCTGCGCTCAACTATGATCAACGATTTCTTCGACCTTGACTCCCAACCGGAGTCTTTTTTCTTCCAGGGCTGCGACTTTCCGTGGCAAGCGCTGGTCCATCTCAAATCGCGCATGAAGGAACTCCTGAAAGAAAAGGGCCCCAAGATCCCCGAAGGACTGCCGGCTTCGGTGGTGATCAAAGGTGAAGTCCACATCGAGGAAGGAGCCCTGGTGGAGGAAAATACCTACATCCAAGGTCCCTGTTTTATCGGCGCAGGAGCAGAAGTGCGCTTCGGGGCCTACATCCGGGGTGACGTCTATGTGGGGTCCGGAGCGGTGGTGGGGCACGACACCGAGGTCAAGCACTCCGTTCTGTTGCCTGGGGCCAAAGCCGCCCACTTCGCCTACGTGGGCGACTCCATTTTGGGTCGCGAAGTCAATCTTGGAGCCGGCACCAAGTTTGCCAACGTGCGGGTGGACATGGGGAAGGACAACCTGATCCTGCGAATCTCCGGTGAGAACTACGATAGTGGGATTCGAAAATTTGGAGCGATCTTAGGAAACAACGCTTCCGTGGGTTGCAACACGGTGACCAACCCGGGCACCCTTATGGGGAGAGACTCCCTGGCCTATCCCCTCTCCAACCTCAGCGGCTACATACCGCCCAGGACCATCGTCAAGATGCGGCAAACTCAGCAGCAGGTGATCCGAGACCGGTAAGCGAGAGTGCGGATCCTTGTTGTCCTTTGGAGGTTGGGTGCCCGGTGGGCTTATGAACATACCAAAGTATAGCCCCCTTCCAACCTTGAAGGGCTACTCTCCCAAAGGAGTGGATGGCAGACTGGCCTCAGAAAACACAGGAGGTCTCCATGACTACACTACTATCGTTCCTGCTCACCTGGGTGCTAAACGCACTGGCATTGGGCGTAACCGCCGCTCTGGTTCCGGGAGTGCGGATCAAGAGCTTCGCGGGCGCGATGTGGGGCGCCCTGGCCATCGGGTTTGTGGCTTTTTTGATCAAACCCGTGGTGCTGTTTTTCAGTTTACCGTTTCTACTGGTCACACTGGGGCTCTTTTACCTGGTCGTGCTTTCCTTCTGCTTCTGGCTGGCGGGTAATTTTGCCCCAGGGTTCGAGGTGGACGGGCTGTTACCGGGCTTCCTTGGGGCCGTCGTTCTGGCCATCGTCAACTGGCTCGCCAGTTTCTTTATCGCCTCGCCTGCGTGGTGGTAACTCCGGACAGGAGTGCTGTATGGGGATAGTAGTGAGATAGGATGGCGTCGTACGTTTGGCCCGCTTTCGCTCGGCCGGCGGAGCCTTGCTGACAGAGCCCTACCCCGTGACCCCATCCGCCGCCCTTGAACAGGTAGCGGTCCCCGGATCGTTCAAGCTCAAAGAAGGTACTTTGAAGACCGGCGGTGCCGATCTTGCCCCCGCTGAACAGCCAGCGGATGGAGTCGCCCTCTACCCTATAAGTGGCTTCTGGAGAGATGATCTCCAGGGCCTTGACCCGCCCACTACGGCTTCGTTCGGACACTCGCAGCTCGCTGAAAGAGGATAAGCCCACGAATTCATCAGGCTTGCTTAACTTGAGCGCGGCTCTCATCTTCTCGGTAAGCTCCCTGGCGCTGTATTCTTCTTGCCAGCGGTAACGCCCCGACTCGGAGCAATACAGTTCATCATCGATTCCAGTGAGGTACGGTGGAGCCTCTGCCCCGTTCGGCCAGGCTTCCGTGGAAGCCGCGGTGTGACCCCCGCAAACGGCATGAAAGAAAGCCTTGGCCGGCTGCCCTTCAAAGCTCAATATCTCACCGGCGGTGGCGGCCACTGCTTGACTGGTGGGAGCGGCTTCCTGTCCTAAACCATTATAAACCTGGCAGTGGACGGTATCGCAAACATCGTACCCCTGGTGGCGGCCCAGATGAGACAACCCGTAGGTCCGAGCCACCACAGCCATGGCCTTCAAAGACTCTTCAGGGTAGTACGCCGGAACCTCGCCCGGAACCACCCCGGCCAGGTACTCCTCAAAATCGAGGATATTGAGTAAGGTACCGTCTTCGGCAATGTTGAGGGTGCCTCGATAAGCCCGCCACTGGTAGGTACCATTTTTTTGTAGCCGCAGAACCTCCAGGTAGGGCTCTCCACTCACTTCCACGCTCGTTCCGGGCAGCCAGCGATGGAACTTAAGTTTATCAGAGCCGTTGACCACGAGTCGTTCAGGTGCCCGGAGCACGGCCTCTCGTTGCAGTCGCTCCAAGCCTACCCGTACCGTTCGACCGCTCTTGGCCAATCTGGAAGCGGGCGGATCCGGAAGCTTGGAGAGGCTCATTCGGGTGGGCATGCGGGCCAGGCCAGGTTGAAGCCGGTTGAGCAGCCTGGCGAGTTCTTCAAGGACCGGCTTGCTGTCACTATTCTCGGGACAGAAGAGGTCTTCACCAACGTAGATCCCCCCGGGCCCCTCCACGATGGCAGCCTCTCCACCAGGCCACTGGCCCAAAATCCTGGCCCCCTCCAGCGACTCCACCAGCATGGCTTGTCCTCGACCCAGCGGAATTTCTCGCTGATCCACCTTAAGAGAGCGAGCCCGTTCTCCGAAGCCGATCCAGGACTGAAATCTCACCCCTAATCGATCCCCCAGGGCGAAGTTGTTACCCTCCCACGGGGTGTTGGATTCGGAGCGGTAGGACGCCATATAGGTCGCGAGAATCTTGATCTCTTTAGAACGTATGGTCTGTAGAGACTCTTGGCTCATGTTGCGGGTATTGGCCAAAATCAGAACCTGGCCGTTCCATTCTCCTAATTGCTCCGGAGAGAGTACCTCGTACTCCACCCCCAGAGCTTTCAGAGCATTCGCGCAACCACTCCACTCCCATTCCCACCGCCAACCCAGAGAGCGGCTGGTGGCCGGACTGTATAAGACCCCCACCGGAGCCGAACCGATCTCCACCCGGGTAGGCACGGGCGCGGGATCCTCGAGAGGTGCCGCCCACGCAACCGGCCCTTTATAGATCGCCGCCGCCAGCCAAAGCAGAGACAGCACAGAAAGAAATCGGGCCCACATATTGAATAAACTTCCACACGCTAGACTTTGTTCCTCACTCCAGAGAAAATCGTGACTATGCGCTGAGGTGGCTCTTCAGAGGGTTTTCTTTCATCCAATAGAGGTCTCCGGAGCTCTTTGGCGTTATCCGCATCTTGAGCAAGCACTTGACCGGCCACGGCTGCCGTAGAACTTGCTCTTCCAATTCTGACCCGGAGTTGTCTCTGAAGACCCGGGCCGAGATCCGGCCCACCCTGGCCCACAATTCCTCTTCCGGTAGGTCAAAGGCCAGAGAAACTCCGGCCACCACTTCGGTCAGGTGGTTGCAGTACAGACAGGCGATCAGCTTCCGTTCGGCGGCGACTGCCGTGGAGAGAGAGACCGAGCGCTCGTCCAGCCGAGCCAGCACGTCCGGGGCCAATCGCTGGAGTTTCTCCGCGTCGGCCCGCAAGCCGCCCCAGTCCCGGACCCACAGTCTCTCGGGTCCCTGCTCGTCCCAGACCACCACACAGTTTTGTAGATGCGCTTCCAGAGCCAATCCGTGGCGCAGATACAACTCCAGGTGAAAGGGGACCATCAGTTCCAGGTATCGATCAAAATTGTGGAGCGGACCCAGGCCCTGACCAAAGAGGTGATGGAAATAAGTACGCGAGGGGTCCCGCCACACCGGCTGGGTCAGGGTAGAACTTGGAACCGCCACTCCCCGCTCCACCCTGGGTGCTCTTTGTCGAAACAACAAAGAGAGGTTTCGAGCCCGGCGCTCATCCTGGTCCTCTCGCCAGCAAAATCCACCGAACTCATCCAGAGCCAGTACGCTTTCTCCGAAATTTTCCCGTTCAAAAATCTGCCGCAGATACTCCGAGTAGACCGGACCCTGCAAGACCGTGAAACGACTCATGGAGCGTTCGGTGGAGGTCATCAGACTGCCCACCGAAGTCTTTAGCGTGGGAAGACTCTGGTCCAGGGGAACCACCGTACGCAGGCTGGTGCAAAGCCGGCACACCACAGGCTCCCGGTCCAGTGGCCGCATCAGGCCCTTTGCCATTTCCGAGCCGTAAAGGTCGGGCAAGACCCTGGCCAGTTGCCAGGGATGCACCGGAACCGCCCATTCCTGGTCATCCAGCTCAAAAAGCGGGTCCACTTCGCCGGCCCGCTGTAGGAGTTCTTTGTTCACCGCCAGCCAGGGAAGCTCGATGGTATCCGCCAGCTCAGGGGCGTAGCGCATCTGATCGAGCGCGTCGAATCCGGCCCGGGTCTTAGCTCCCGGGTGCAGATTGTGGCCTTCGGGCGTCCAAGCTTCAAAGTCGAGATACTCCTTCGGCTCAGAACGCATATCGGCTCTCTGATAGGCCACCGCTTGGGTCAGCGCGGCCTGCGTTACTTCCTCCACGAAATCGGCCCAGGCCGGGGTTTCTCCCAGACCCGCCAGTCGACGCAACTTCTCCAAAAAGAAGCCCAGATCCGGCGCACCCGCAGTAGTGAAAAACCGGTCTCCGTTCCCGGCCCAGCGACCGGCCACCCTCAATTCCACGTCCGGACTGCGCAGGGTGAGAAGCTTTCCGTCCCACTCCTGCAGGCAGTTTGCCAGCATCCCTTCTCGGAGCATGGCCTGCAGGACCAGTCGGGCCGTCCGGTCGTTGCTGCGAGGCTGAAACTCTCCGACCCCCGAAGCGAGCGCCTCGAAGTCTTCCAGACTCGGTGTATCCTTCACGCGGGGCATTCGTCCCGACCCTGTATAAGTGGGTTCTTCACCGGACAAAAGGTGTACTCGGTGATCGCGGAATCCAGACGCATAGTCCACATCGCCTTGAGGTCCCATTGGGGGCTGAAGACCCGCTCAGCTAGATCCTGACCCATCAGGGGGCGATGCTCTTCCAATAAGTCGTAAACCACTTTCCAGTAGTCGTCTTCCGGTTCACCGGATCGGCAAATGGCTCGGATCAATTCACCCATATGGTTTTGCAACAATGAGTAGACAAATTTGGAACTCAAATCTCGGACCGAGTTGGTGGAAGTAGCCGAGCCGGGCCAGAACTTCGGAACCTCCAACTCTCTCCAGCCACGCCGTCTGAGAGCATCGCCCAGGCGCTCGGGGTGCATCCGGATCCCACCCAGGTCCCGGTACCAGAAGTGCACGTCCGGAGCCGAGCCTCGCATTCCCCGAAAATCTACCACGATGTTTTGAGGGTGGGCCTCCAGGGCGATCCCCAGCTCTCCGCACAAGAACGCCTGGGCCGGTAGTAAGCAGCGGCAGTAGCGGGTAAAAAGTGCCCGGGGGGTCAGACCGTAATACTGAGCTGCCCTCACAAAAAGGGCGTTTTTCCGAGGCTCCAGGAGGGCAGCGGCGGGCAACAGCCAGCGGCCTCCCTCCCCCTTCTTTTCTCGCGGTCCGCGCCTCAGTACGCCCGACAAGAATCGACTGCGGTCCGACTGGTCGTCTCGGAAATAAAAAGATGCCGGTTCCGCCATCAGGTGGAGATGATCGAAGAGGCTGGTCTGAATGATATCAGAGTGTGCGAAGAGCTGATTCAGAAAACGACTCATCAAAGGGCCGTTGTGGGTAGCCGCCACCGATACGGTGCGGGTAGCACCCGTCGTCTGCACCGCAACCGGAAGCTTGAGATGAAAATCTCCCCCCACTTCGCTCTCCAGGACCACGCTACGAAAACTCATGGTGGGGCGAGCCGGGATGGTGTGCCCGCTGAAACGCAACTCCCCGGACTCGAAGCGATCGGCAAAGCGCGTGGGCAAGTCGTTTTCGGCCTGCCAGGGATGCACCGGCACCAGGGCCCACCCCTCGTCCACTTCACCCAGGGAGGGAAAAAGAGAGAGAATACGTCGGGTGAAAGACCCCACTTCCGCCAAACAGGCGGCGGGCACCTTGAGCATGGGTAGTTGCAGTCGCGCTTCCCATTCCGGCCCGTAGTTCTTGTTCTCTTCCACGGTCAGTCCAGAGCGCAGTCGGGCTCCAGGATGCAGGGGATGCCCGCACCAGACCCGGGCTTCCCAGTCGGCCAACTCCCCCCGTCCCGGCTCCCCGACACCCAGGGTGTCCAGCGCCTGCAAAGAGAGTGCCATATTGAGATAGCTGTTGTTCAGTTCAACTTGCAGCGCAGCTCGGCGCGCTTCAGGGGGCTTCAGAAGGTGGTCGAGGAACCATTCAAACAAACGGTCTGGACCCAGCTCTTGCAAATCGACAGGCAGTCGGGCGAGATCGAAGCGACTCATGCTGAAGAGTTGGTCAAGCTCCAAACCCAGAAGAGCCCCGTCCTCCCCCCGGAGCCTCAAGTGTCGCCCTTCCAACTCGCCCGAAAGAAGTCCCTCCCGTAGGCAGGCCATGGCCAACCTCTCCAGGATCTCGAGCGCAGCGCGTTCTCGGGTGGGAGCTGAAGCCCAATTTTCCGGCGTCGAAAGCATTCGCCCATAATAGGTCCGTTAGGGACACCTGTCAACCGAGTTAGGCGCGCCTAATTTCCATAAAAAAAGTTCGCAAACGCTTGTAGCGTAAAGGTCCTCACCCGCAGCAACCCGAACGCGCCGTCGCAATGCAAAGAGAACTCAAGAATATCGCTATCATCGCCCACATCGATCACGGGAAGACCACTCTGGTGGACGGGCTACTCAAGCAGTCGGGGGTGTTTCGGCCCGGCCAGAAAATCGATGAACGGGTTATGGATTCAAGCGATCTGGAGCGAGAGCGGGGCATCACGATCCTCTCCAAGAACACCTCCGTGCGCTACGGCGACACCCTGATCAACATCGTGGACACTCCCGGGCACGCCGACTTTGCCGGGGAAGTGGAGCGCGTGCTGGGCATGGTGGATGGCTGCTTGCTGGTGGTCGATGCCGCCGAAGGTCCCATGGCGCAGACTCGCTTCGTGGTCTCCAAGGCCCTGGCTCAGGGCCTCACCCCGATCCTGGTGGTCAACAAGATCGATCGCCCGGACGGGCGGGCACCCCAGGTGGTCGACGAAGTGCTGGAACTCTTCTTTGCCCTGGATGCTCAGGACCACCAGATCGACTTTCCCATCGTCTACTGTTCGGCCAAAGATCAGGTAGCGGCCATGGCAGTGGAAGGCCCCTATGAAAATCTGGCTCCTCTTTTTGAGGCCATCGTGAAGCACGTGCCCAGCCCCCAGGGAGACCCTTCCGGCCCCCTCCAGCTAAGAGTAAGCTCTCTGGATTACGACGACTACATCGGCCGACTAGCCATCGGACGGATCAGCCAGGGAACCGTGCGAGCCGATCAGTCCATCGTCTACGGAACCCCGGACGATACCTCACTCCACAAAAATCGCCTCTCAGGCCTGTTTCTGTTCGACGGTCTGGGCCGCAGCAAGGCCGAACAGGCCTCGGTGGGTGACATCGTGGTGGTGGCCGGCTTAAACGATGTGGAGATCGGAGACACCATCACCGACCCCGAGGCCCCCTCCCTTCTGCCGCCCATCACCGTCGACGAGCCGACTCTGGCCATGAACTTCATGACTTCCGACAGTCCACTCTCCGGGCAAGACGGAAAGTTGGTAACCAGCCGACACTTGAAAGAGCGCCTGGAGAAGGAGCTCGAACGAAACGTGGCCCTCCGGGTCATCCCTACCGACAGCCCCGATACTTTCGAGGTGTGTGGCCGGGGAGAGCTACACCTGGGAATTTTACTGGAGACCATGCGCCGAGAGGGATACGAATTGTCCGTTTCCGCACCTCGAGTGCTCTTTAAAGAGAGCGACGAAGGCCTGACCGAACCGATGGAAGAGCTGACCGTGGACCTTCCCGAAGAGCACGTGGGGGCCGTCGTGGAGAGGCTCGGTGAGCGCAAAGGTGAGATGCTAAATATGTCGGGAGCGGGCACAGGCCGGGTTCGGTTGGTCTACCGAATACCCATGCGCGGTCTCATCGGATTCCGCTCCGAACTCCTCACTTTTACCAGGGGCTATGGCATCATGAGTCACCTCAACGACGGTTACGGCCCTTTCAAAGGAGAATTGCGATCCCGCCATCGGGGTAGCCTGATCGCCTCTGACACGGGTGCCGCCACCACCTACGCTCTGCACCAACTCCAGGATCGTGGGACCTATTTCATAAAACCCCAGGACACGGTCTACGCCGGAATGGTTGTGGGTGAGCACTGTCGGCCGGGCGATCTGGAAGTCAACGTGTGCAAGAAGAAACAGGTGACCAATATCCGCAGCTCCACCGCTGAGCAGACTCTGCGGCTGGAGGTGCCCCGGGAGATGAACCTGGAAAAAGCACTGGAATACATCGCCGACGACGAACTCGTGGAGATCACCCCCGGCTCGGTCCGCATCCGCAAAAAGCACCTCTGCACTCACGCCCGAGCCAGACTGAGAAAAGAGAAAAAAGCAGCACTCCAAGCCGCCGAAAGCTGAATTCTCGACTGCTGTCCACCTGTCGGGGTGAACAGGTCTATGCTCGACCGAGTATGAAAGAGGGGATATGAAATCCAAGTCACCGGGCAATGAGAATCATTCCATCAGCCAGGACTTCTTACACCTCTTCTCTGGTACTGCAGCCGCGATAGGCATCCCGCTTATAGAACTCCTCGGCAAGCAGGCCGAGTTCTTCATCGTGCGGCGTTCCGAACCTTCGGACATCGTCATCTTGGCGCTATTCCTTACCTTCGTCCCGGGACTATTGCTAGCCGGGCTTGAGTGCTTAGCTTTGCTGCTATGGAAGCCCTTACGGCCTCTGCTGCACCGAGTCTTCATGACAACCATCTTTATTCTGCTGTTCTTGGCCCAGACCAGGCTTCTCCCGCTGGGGCTCGTTCTGGCGCTCCTGTTGGCCGGCGTTACTACCTGGTGTTATCACCGATCCGAGGGATTTTACCGCTTTATGAGCCTGGCTGCTCTGGCGGTTATTTTTTTGCCTGTTCGGTTTCTATATTTCTCACCGGTGAAGAATGTCGTCCATAAAACGATCAACTCCGGTATCTTCGAAACCCAGGTAGCTTCTAAGACGCCGATCATCTTTATAATCTTTGACGAATTTCCCTTATCAACGATTTTGAGTCCATCGTTAGAGATCGACGAGCAATCGTTTCCGAATTTTGCCAGACTGCAAAAGGATTCCGTTTGGTATCGCAATGCCGTAACTGTAGCCGATGACACTATGAGAGCCGTTCCCGCTATTCTGACTGGAAGAAGGGCGCCCCCCGACAAGCCTCCTGTTCTCCTAAACTATCCGGAAAACCTATTCACCTACTTGGGTGGAACCTACCGACTTCTGGTATCCGAGAACCTTACACTTCTCAGCCCCCAGGTTCAGACCGAGAACATTGAAGAACTCGCTTCACAGCGACTGAGCACACTCCTCTCGGACGTAGCGATTATCTTCGCTCACTCTGTTTCTCCTCCAATTCTGGAGACACGTCTTCCAGCGGTGAATATGAGTTGGCAGCGTTTTGGTAGCGGTCACGATAGACCTCCGCGAGAGCGGATCCACCTGAATTTTCTCTCTTCACTCGAGGGCAAGGAACCGCAGTCCTTGTTCTTCTTGCACACGAATCTACCCCATTATCCGTACAGTTTCTTGCCGGATGGCAAAGAGTACGACGGTGGTGGAGATGCTCAGGTGGAGGGGGTTCTCCCAAATTGGACGTGGCGTTCAGATTGGGCGGCCGTGCAAGCTTATCAGCGGCATTTGCTACAAGCAAAATTCTGCGACCGCTTGCTTGGTATGACCATTGACCAACTTGGGCAAAGCGGACTCTATGAGCAGTGCCTTTTTGTGGTTGTTTCAGATCATGGTGCAAGCTACCATCCATCAGCGCCTTTCCGACCGGCAGCCCTTTCAAATCTGGGTGAAGTGGCTCCAGTGCCGCTGCTGTTCAAGCTACCTGGGAACGCTGAAGCAGGAAGAATCGTGGACCAACCCGTCACTACTTTGGACATTCTGCCGACGATCGCTTCCATCCTCGGCCATCCGTTGCCCTGGGAAGTGCAGGGAAAGCCACTTTTTCCCCACCCTAAAGCCTCTCAGGATCGAATCGTCTCTTCGGATCTGGCAGGCGGGCATCGTCCCGTACCCTACCCCGAAAGCCTGGAACTGCTTCGACAAGCAGCGGCAAGAAGGGCGAGTCTCTTCGGTCCGAACCTGGAAAAGCTGTACCACCCGGGTCCGGACAGCAACTTAGTTAGGCAAAACGTTGAATCCGTGAAGACAGGGCCGCTCAAGGCAGAAGTGTTGTGGCCCAGTTTATTGCTCGATGTGAATCCGGATTCGAGATTCGTACCTTGCCGAGTCCGTGGGACACTGGCCGACGGAACGCCCGACGGGCAAAGCCAAAAAATCGCCGTAGCCCTCAATGATCAGATCGTGGGCACCGGTTGGACAAAGCCCAACGGAGAATTCTCGGTCCTGTTCAATCCCGACTTTCTGAAACCGGGAGAGAACCACCTAGACGTGCTCACGGTGAGTCCGAGTGGAGAGATGCTCAAAACAACGCTGGCTGAACCACATGCCTATACACTCCTCGATGACGTCTTGACTTTGGCGGGGCGACAACTCCAGAGAAACGACGCCATACAGGGCGAGTTGTCCGAGATGATTCTCGAAGAGAGTGGTTACAGATTGAGAGGTTGGGCCCACATTGAAAGAAAACCAGTCGAACGGATCGCCATTTTTCAAGGAGAAAAGCTGGTCTTCAGTGGACCGACCGACGCGGACGGTCTCTTCAAAGCAAGTCTTCCCAAACCCCTGATTAGTGGAAAGCAATTAAGAGTATTCGGAATCGTAGAGGATAGATTCGCAGAGCTTAGATATCGCGAGGACTATAGGCCAGATATTCAGCTTCATTGACGGAAATTTGCCAAATTAGCATTCCATAATCAATGCCAGAATAGTCACCTTCTGCTATCTTTAAGACGTATGAAACCTCGCGGCTTTACTTTGGGAGAAATGTTGATAGCCTTCCTGGTGCTATCGGTGGCCTCACTCTCTCTCATGGGACTCACCATAACCAGTCTCTCCGTACAAGAGAAGGGCGGAGCAACGGTGCGCGCCATTCAGGTAGGAGAGTCGGTTCTGGAAACCTGAAAGGCACGGCCCTACGGGGAGATTTTCGCGCTAAGCGAATCAGGAGATTTTGAACTATCGCCGCTGAGCCGCCTGGAAGCACCGGCACCTATGGGTGGAGAGGCCTTCTCCGAAAATCTCGAGCTGGAATTTCCCGATCAGACGATCGAGGACGGGGCAGCGGACATCATCCCCGACATCGACGTGGCCGACTATGTGGCGGGCGGAATGTCTTCTCCACCGCTGGCCGGGGGGTCACCCCTATCTGGCTACGTTTATGTACGAGATGCTCGCTCCAGGAGTGGCTCCTTGACCGTGAGCGGAACGCTGTCTCTGACCGAGGGCACGCTCTACGTAGACGGAGACCTGACCGTGTATGGCAACATCGAGGGCACAGGTAGCATCTACACGACCGGCGACATAACCATGCTCGGAGGCAGTGCCACCGTTATTTCAGACCGCACGGCGGGGGTAGCTCTGCTGGCCGGGGGGGATATCTCTCTTGAGGGCATCAATGCGGCGGGTGCCCTCCAGAATCTAGCCAATGTCCACGGATTCCAGTCAGCGGTGGAGCGCCTGGTTCTGGCTCTGGAAAATTATGAGCAAAACCCCGCCGGAGGTCACCAGGCGCTTGGCAAGCATGACGGTCCATGGGTTCCCGATCCACCGGACCCCGAACCCAGTCCCGATCCTTTTCGACCTCTGCAGCCTAAGCCTATCGTGGAATGGATCAATCCGATCGCCGGACCCAACGGTGGTCACGGATTCGCCCTGTCCAACGCCGCCCCGGCCAGGGTGGCCCTCAGTCTGAAGGAGACCTATCCCGGATATGCCTCCGACCCCCTTGCCAGCAAAGTGTTGAAAGCCATGGAAGACCTCCAGTACTTTTTCCGGTCCAATAAGCACTACATCAAGCACGATGGGACCTCTTACGTGAGCCAGGATGGTACACGCGCCATGATCCTGGCAGAGGATTATCAACTCAGCGACGCCGGAGTGCCGATCCCGACTCACCATTTTTCACCCAATGTGCTGGATTGGGAGCCACCGCTGCCACAGCTGCTACTTCTGGTCGTTGATGACGAATCGACCGGTCTCACCGAAAATTGGGATGATCAGGAGCTACCTGACCATTTACGAACCCACGATGCTATCAATGCCTTGTCACTGGGTACGTCTCTGCACGGCCGCCGCCGCGATGCTTTTTTCCAAGCCAACAACCCCCTGGACGCCAACTGGTTGGGTGACTCTTATTTTCAAGGGATGGTCTATGCTCGTGGTGACGTCACCGTTAAGACAAACTTTCAGATAGTGGGCGCTCTGATCTCTTTGGGGAGTATCTCTCTATACAACGGCTGCTGGCTTACCTACAACGAAGAGTATACCGACCTGGTGGGCGAGCACCTCCCCGTCGGTGTGGCGTTTTACGAAGAGCTTTGAAACCGCGATGTCACAAACAGCAGGCCATGACGATCGCCGAAATGCTGGTCGTCATGTCGCTCTTTCTCCTGGCCCTGGGCCTGGTCGCCATCCTGTTTTCTTACGCCAACCACACCAGCCAGAGACAGCATGAACGGATCGACGCGGAGGGCAAGGTCCTGCAGGCCAGCCGATTGATCGCCGGTGCCTTTTCCGGCGGTCCCCGCTCGGGTCAGCTATTTTACTACCAGGATGACCCCGATCCCCGTACCGATTTGGTCATGGCCACCCTCTCCACCCGCGACGCCGAGGGTAAGCGGGGCTGGGATCCGGTGGTCCAACAACCGCTTTATCAGGGCTACCACGCTTTCTATCGGGTTCCAGCCGAGGATACCCTGAGGACCCACTACACCGCGATCGCCCCTAATCCAGTGGTCGTGCCCCCTACCGTCGCCGCCCTCACCGGAGAGATGTCCGGCCCCACCAGCAAGATCTTAGCCGAACGAGTCACGGCTTTTCAGCTCCGCTCCATGAAGGACGACAGCCTGCAAACCGTACCTTCCAACCCACTGAATATCTATATCCGCTACGAATTAACCGACCGCACTCCCCTGGTCAGTCGCTTCAGCGTCAAGTGCGTGCTTTAGGGCCTGTTGACATTCAGCGGCAGACTTGATTCCAAGCCACGAACTTGATACTGTGAAAATGTGAAGAATATCACAGTTTCTGTGCCGGATGAAATCTATACCCAAGCCAGGGTCAAGGCAGCTAAAAAGCGGACTTCGGTCAGTGCTTTGGTTCGCGCCTATTTGATCGACTTCGTGGCAGGGGAAGACGAGTTTGAGCGCCTTCTTCGAGTTCAGCAGGAAGTCATCGAGTCCATGGGCGACGGATTCTCTGCTGGGAATCGACTTTCAAGAGAGCAAGTCCACGCTCGTGACTCGTTTCGTTGATACCAACATTTTGCTTTACGCCATCAGCGGGGTCAAAGCGGAGGCTAGAAAGTGTGAAATCGCTCGCCACATTCTTAGCCATAGAGATTTGGCTTTGTCGGTTCAAGTTCTTCAAGAATTTTATGTCCAAGCTACCCGCCCGAGTCATCCCCGTCCGATAACCCATCAAGAGGCAACCAAGTTCATACACTCCCTGAAACGATATCCCGTGGTGGAGCTAAGCTTGGAACTCGTAGAAACCGCCCTTTCGACCAAGGACCGCTTTCAAATCTCCTATTGGGACGCCGCGATCATCGAAGCTGCCCGTGCTTCAGGCAGCACCGTGCTTTTGACGGAGGACTTAAACGAGGGGCAGAGCTTTGGCAGCGTGCAGATTCTGAATCCATTCGCCGGCTAAGAGCATGGTTCACTGAGACGCGGTGGTACTCTGGCAAACCAGCGTGCGCTCAAGAGCGAACTTGTCCGGTCCCTTCAGCAAAACCACCAGGGCCACCAAAAAAAGCACGAGGTTGGCGGGAATATCACTCCAAGTGATGGAGGAGCCGCCGTTTACACTGAAGCAGCCGCAGCTCACGTCCAACCCTCGGAGAATCACCGAAATTTTGGCAAGCAAGAAGACCAGGCCGAAACCCGTGGCCCAGGTGGCCGCACTGCGGTGGAGAAATCCGATAATCAGGCATCCCCCCACCAGTAGTTCCAGCCAGGGTAGCACCGTGGCCGCCAGAGTAACCAGGGATACGGGAACCAGTCGGTACCCCATGATCATTTCGGAAAAAGCCACCGGTTGAAGTAGTTTATCCAGACTGGCGTAGATAAAGAGAACCCCCAGGGAAACCCGGAGCACCGTGACAACTTTATCCATCTCGCCCCCCCAGGGTCGGGTAGCCGTGGTCGACCCATCCTTCCAGCCCCTCCGGCATCAAGACCAGATCTCGAACCTGGTTTTTGGTCAGGAGCTCTAGCAATTTCCGAGAGGCCCCGCACTGGATGTCTTCGCAGTAAACCACCACCTGGTGGGCGGTCCGCAGGTAAATCAATTCGCTCTTGTGCTCTTCAAAATCATCTACCGGCAGGTTGATGGCCCCGGGGATGTGCTCGTATTCGTAGCGCTCCAGTTCCCTCGCATCCACGAAGACCGCTCCGCCTTCCTCAAAAATCCGGTGGGCGCCCGTGGGGTCCACGATCTGGACTTCCTCGGAGACTGAGCCATGGTAAGCCGTAAAAAGGGGAGGCGCTTCCGGCAAAAACAAACGAGTGAAAAGCCCCAGGCTAAGAGAAAGGCAAAAAAGAGTGACCATCCCCAGTAGAGTATCTCGAGGGCTGTTCATTGGTTGCGCCTGGCCGAATAACGGAGATATCCTCGGGGCATCTCGGGGTGGCCGGTTTCGTAGCTGATGCTCCCTTGCTCCCAACCGTCTTCCCGGGGAGTGAGCACCACCTCAAAAATTCCACCCACACCGCTGTCCAACGGCCGTTCGTTCTCGATCCGGATCTGCGGGTCCATGGCTCGAACACGCCCCATCTTAAACGGGGTCCCCGGTTGGCGAGGCTGGATCACCACGATGCGGCGGTACTCCTGACCGATCGACACCTGCCCGAAAGAGAGCATAGAAGGATCCACCAGAAAGAGCGGCTGAACCGATCCCTTGATCTGTAGCTTGGTGCTGGACTCCGGCCCGTTGGTGTTGACCATGACCTTCTTTCGAAACGGCCCTTCCATGGAACCGGATTCGAAGCCCACCTTCAACTCCCCGGTCTCTCCCGGAGCAATGGTCTTCTCGCTCAATAGCGTGGAGGTACAGCCACAACTCGTCTCCACCGACAAGATCTCAAGAGGTGCGTTGCCGGTGTTCTTGAGGAGAAAAACGTGCTCTAGACTGCTCTTTTGGGAGACCGTACCGAAGTCGTGCTCGGAAGGCTCAGGAGTCAGCCTCGGCCCGTCGACCGAAATTTCCGTCGTCGCTTCGGGAAGTGGAGACTCTTCCACCGAGGGAGCTCCTCGCCGATTCTTTTCCAGGGCAAGGCAGATCCCGTCAAAGAACAAACTGCCCACGATCAGGATCCATAAAATGCGCCGAAACCTTGCCAGGGTAATTTTCACGCCCGCCGCTTCGATACCAAACCGAGGTTACCTGGGATCGGCGCTATTCATCTTGCGGTGGATCCAGGCGGGGGCCAGACGAGATAAGTAGTACAGGAGTTTTGCCCTACCTATGTAGATCTCGTCTCGATCAGCGTGCAGACCGATCAGCGTCTGCTTGATAAAGTCCTGAACCGGAATTCCTGGACCCGAGGCTTCCTGATCTCGGTGGAGATTGGTAGTCACTTTGGGTGGGATGATCTCGATGACTCGCACCCCCGTGGTTCTCAGTTGGTGTCGCAAGGACACCGAGAAGGAGTGTACGGCCGCTTTGCTGGCGCAGTAAACGGGGGTGGAAGCCAGAGGCACGAAGGCCAGCCCCGAACCCACGTTGATAAGGGCCGACTTTTCCTGCCCTAGCAAAGTCGGGAGAAGAGCGTTGGTCAGTAGGAGCAACCCGGAAAAATTGACCTGCACTTCAGTCAAAAGCTCGGCGTTGTCCAGGGGCCGGTCAAACTTCAGGACTTTCTGCACCCCGGCGTTGTTGATCAGCACGTTCAAGCCGGAAAAATTCTCCCTGACCCAGGCCGCACAAGACGCGATCGACTCCGCTCGAGCGAGATCGACCAGGCAGCTTTTCATCCCGGGGTACTGGTCGGCCGTCTCCTTGAGCGCTCGCTCGTCGCGCCCCCCGATGACCACTTGCGCTCCCCGATGGTAGTACGCTTCTGCCAGCGCCTTGCCCAGTCCGGAATTGCCACCGGTCACGAACACCTTGAGGGCGGAGTTTGGGAAAAAGTCAGCCATTGACCACGACCGGCTCGGCTTCGGCCAGACAAACTACATCACCAGCCTGAAGCTTGCGACCGCGTCGGGTTTCCACCTCTCCATTGACCGTCACCGCACCGTCCTGGATCAGCGCCTTGGCCTCCCCTCCAGTGCCCACTAGCCCGGCCAGCTTCAGAAACTGATCCAGGCGAATCGGCAGAATGATCGCCTCGGAACTCATCGCCGGGCTACCTCTTCTCCCTCTTCTTGTTCGGGTGGGTCAGAGGGCCAGTACTTGTCCAGGACCGGGTCGTTCTCCCAGCCGCCCAGAACCAACACCGGGGTACCCACTTCCACCAGCTCAAACAGCTCTTCCACCTGGCTTGTAACCATCCGCAGACAGCCGTGGGAGGACGCGGTACCCACCGTCCAGGGAGCGTTGGTCCCGTGAATACCCACAGAGCCCCAATCGAAGCCCAGCCAGCGAGTTCCCAGCGGATTGTCCGGACCCGGCGGGACCGGTTTGGCATCCTTTGCCCACTCAGATTTTGGAGGTAACCAGGTTGGGTGCATGACCTTTTCATAAATCACGTAGCGCCCCGTGGGGGTGGGGTAGTCTCCAGTACCACTGGCGATGGTCCACCGCTTCGGCTCCTGTCCCGGACGATCCAGGACCAGCGAAAAACTGCCGAGATTAATAAAAATTTTTGGCCCCAAAGCGATCAGAGTCTCACCGTCGGCAAGTCCCGTCACTTCAAACCCCTCGGCTTTTTGAAAACTCTCCAGGGCTGCCTGGGTGTCGCTGTCGAAAACGCTGGAAATCTTATCGGCTGCAAGATAGCCCGCTTCACTCAGCCGTTTATGCAGTTGGCGGACATCTTCTCCTCGCGCGCCCAACCCCAGGGCGGACTCCCCCAGGACCTCCGAGGAGTCGATCACGATCTGGCGCTTTGAGCTGGTGACTCGACCCGCAGCGTCGGCCACCCGCACCGAGATCTCGTGAAAGCCTTCGTGCAGCTCAGGCGTGATGCCGACCCACCGGCCTTCGCCTTTGGCATGCCAAATGATCGCCTTCTCCCGGCCGGCCTGGCCGGACACACCCGCGATACGGCCGTCATCTTTGATCTCTAGTTCGAGCCGAGCAGACTTCTGATCAAAGACTTGATCGGGAGCCGTTTGCCACACGACTTCCGGGTCGGCCGTGTCTCTAAAGATCGAAAATCGTCGGGCGGTTCGGTTTCCGGCCAGGTCGATGGCGGTGAGAAGCATGTGGTTCCAGCCTGGCTGCAAAGCGACCGTCTCTTTAAACTCACCGGACTCCCCGTACTCCAGAACTCGGTTCTCCAGGGCCAACTGAACACCAGGTTCGGTGACTCCAGATAGAACCAATTCCTCTTCTATCGTGAGATGAGAGTTCGCAGCTTCAATACCTCCTTGAACAACCGCATCCAACGGCGGGGGCTGTTGATCCACTATGATCTCCAGGGCATAATCTCGATTTAAGCCTGGAACCAGCGAATGAAATGTCACCACCGCCTGATGGCTTCCCGTACTTACGGGAAAACTCGCGTGGGCCAATCCCCCCTTCAGGATCTTCTCCCTAAATTCTACGGGTTGTCCATTCACCGCAATCGTGAGATCGGAACAGAGGCCACGGTAGGGCCAGTCGATGGAGACGGTGTTGGAAGGAGTGGCGAGAGTGGTAGGAGGATTCTTGAAACCAGAAGTCAGGGTCCAGCCCAGTCCGACGGCGAGGCCCAAGCCAGCCAGGGCCGCCACGGGTTTGGAGATCGCAAAGGAATTCCTGGTATCTTTAGCCTCTATGTCTTGCATGATTCTTTGATCCGTTACTATTATAATAAGCCCGAAAGCCTATCTTTCCTAGTCACCAGGGGTAATTTTTTTCAAGCTCCGGGTCTACGGGGTGGGCTCGTCCACATCGGCGCTGACCAGGGCAACTCCGACTGCTATCAGTAAGGTGCCGGCCCAGCGCTTGGGGGAGACCTGTTCGCCCAGTGCCGGACCCACCAGCAGGGCGTTGAGCACGTAAGTGAGAGCGGTCAAAGGCATGACAAAGGTCAGGTCGGACCAAGAAAGCGCAATCATCCAGAGGATCAAAAAAGTGAGCATGAACCCTATGGCAACCCAGACCAGGGGTTGGCTGAAGATCTTCCATCCCAGTTCATAGACTTCTCGGGCCACCACTACGAATCCGACGTTTCCACTCCACCAGAATGAGAGCGACTCGATCGTCAGAGGACCCAGGGAACGCATAACGTGGCTCATGATCAGATCACCAACCGTGACGGCCGTCACTGCTACCACCATGATAAAGATGGTCGGCCACTTTTTGGACCTGATCTCGGGGGGGGCCTCCTCGCTCAAAAGCCGATGCCTCCCGACAGAAATCGGTAAACACTCCGGACACGCTCCTGGATGGAAGGAGGCCGATAAGCAAGGTCCCGAGGAGTAGAAAAGCTCACCTCTAAATTAGGGTCACAGAAGAATCGTCCCAAACTCTGCTGGGCGTGATGCACCCTGCCAGCCAGCGCTCGACTTTGCTCTCCACCAGGCAGGGATTGCCTCAACCTCTGGGCGGATAGAAGATAGAGTCCGAAGGGCGCCGCCGAGTTCGCTCGGGCCGTAGCCGGAGCCGACCAGGGTCCGAGATCGACCGGCCCGCGGGAGGGAAAACCGACCGCGCTCCACCCTACTCTGAAATCCAAGATCAAGCGCGGATGAAAGCTCTCGAGAAACCCTTCTGGCTCCAGATCGGACCAGAGAAACCCACCGTAAACCACCTCGGATTTCCGAACTGAAGAAGCGAATTCCTCGAAACCCATCTTCTCAACCCGCTTGGGATAACCCACTATCCAATCGACCTCGCCGAACATCAGGACCCCTTACCCTGAAATCGTGCGCTGAGAAACTCACTGGTCCGGGGGATGTTTAAGAAAACTCAGTGAGAAATCTACCGTTTAAGAAGTCTATCCCGATACAACTCCTGACCGGCCTGCTCTTTCTGAGTCTGGGTCTACAGACTCTGGCCGAGGGCTCCCAAAGTCAACTCAATCTTCCTGAGCCGGCAATTTTCATAAGTCCCGACGCTGTCTCCTTTCTGGTGGTAAAGGCCACCCCCGAAGATGAAGGTTTCCGTTCACTCTTCGATACCGCCTGGAAAGCCCTCAACGGAGCGCGTGGAGGCGGTAACAACTGGATCTACCAAGCGATCCTGGGGAAGCTCCAGGGCAGCGATTCCAACGGTTTTTCCACCCTCTTACCGGCCCAGTTCGTGCGGGTGGACGCCCTTCCACCGGGCGCCACCGAGCCTCATCCCACGACCGTTACCACGGTCAGCGGGTGGCCGGGTTTGCAGTCGATCTGGTATCTGGCTCAGGGCAAAGGCCCCAACGGAGATTTCCCCACGGTGGAACTGGGCGAGGCCACTCTGATGCTACGGGAGGGCCATGAAGACCCCACCAAAGGCCGAATCTTGACTCGGCTGGACGGCAGTATCGCCAGCTTTCCTACCGTGGAAAAGGCCCGTTCGGCGGTGCAGCGGTACGCCACCGGCGAGAGTGGTGATTCAAACCCTAAAATGCGCGAACTCTTGGAAAGCCTCGATTCCGGCAAAGACACCTACGGAGTTTTGCTCAACGAGCGCGGCTCGGCTTTGCGTCTGCTGCGCTGGCTTAACAAGTACGATGTGACCAGAGCCGAGGAGGCCCTGGGCAAGGACCGAGCTCGCGACGTTTTTGATAGGATCCTCTCTCTTACCTGGGAAGGCGATCTGGTTTCCGACGACGAGATGAAGATGCTGCTGAGGTTTCAGACGGCCTCACCGGACGATCGCCAGTTGGTCGCTGCCATGCTCAAAGATGTGCGCGAGGTCCTGGCCGGTTACGGCCGGGCCGGTAAGATGGAGATCACCGGACTCGACAACGAACTGTTCGTGCAGTTTGAACTGACCGGCTACCGAGCCATGCTCACCGGCTACATCGAAAGAAATTTCTAGACCCAGTAGTATCACCGCTCAGCCTTCCAGCGAAATGTCGAGTTCCCGAGTATCCTTGACCGGTACCCCTTTGTCCATTGCCGGAAGCCACTCGAACTCCAGGAGTTTCCCTAGAATCACGACATCGGCGGTGGGGTCTCCGGTGCTGGTGAGCAGCGTCGGTTCAAAGCTTCCATCTTCGCTGACCTCAAATTTTGCCTTCACCTGGACCGAATCCAGATCCGGAAACCGCGCGCTCAAATTAAATTCCGGCTGGGTCAAAGGCCGGGCGCGTCGAGTAACCTTACTCTTCGGCTCAGTCTCGGGGGGCTTTGCGGCGGAACTTGAGAGGCCCCAATCAAGGACCGGTCCGGGTGCCGCCACATCTCTTTGCGGGGGCGGAGAAGGCGCAGAGGTGGGATCCGTTCGAACCGACTGTGTTCTGGGTGCCTTCGCAGTGGGGTAAGCCGGCCGGTTCATGGAGTTCAGAGAGATCGTCGGGCTCGAGCCAGACCTCGTTTGCGGGAGAATGGGAGCAAAATCGTCCCCTGGCGACGCTTTTTCAGAAACCCGACCTGGGCTCTCCAAAGCCGCAGGCAGGACCCCGTTTGGAAGCGCGGGTTCTCGTTCCACCTGCACTGACCGAGAAGTGAGTCGCACCCCTATTTCTGGCTGATGGTCCATAACCACCACCGGGTACTGAAACCGGTGGTACAAAAAATAACCGCCCATCACGAGGGAGCAATGGAGAGCTATAGAAACGAGGAGAGACCGTCGTGATAGGATCATAGCATGGGTTTCCGGTAGCGCGGTTCGGGTATAAGCGACGTGTATTTTACGGTCTTCAGGATCAGAAATAGGGTATCTATGATAGAAACAGGTAGCAAAGTCTTTCACTCACTCCATGGTGTGGGAACGGTCATCTCTATCGAGGAGAAAGTGGTACTGGGACAACCTACGACGTTTTCCGTATCGTCTTTTGGTGATGATGGTCTCAAAATCATGGTCAATCTCAACAAACAAGAAAAAATGATTCGTCCCATTATCGAACAAGACGAAATCCCAAAAGTTATGGACTATCTTCAAAGTTGGGATTCGGATCTGCCCAGCAAAGCTCCCACCCGCTACAGCATGAATCTCGGAAAACTCAAATCTGGTGATATCTATGCCCTGTGCGAGGTGATCAAAGGATTGACCGCCCTGAGTGAAACCCGCAAACTTTCGCCCAAAGATCAGGTCATGCTCGAACAAACCCGCAAAAATCTGGCTCAAGAATTGGGGCTGGTAAGGGAAGCAAGCATCGAAGAGATGGAAGAGATCATCGATCGAGCGTGTCGCCAGACTTCTCAGAACTAAGGGTCTAGAGGCTTTGGAGCAGCGAACGGCCTTCTAGCGAGGGCCGTTTTTTTTTATGCCCCGTGGCGCTTCAGATCCGACTTCACCATCATGGTGACCAGTTCTTCCAAACCGACCCGGGGCTCCCACCCCAGCTCATCTCTGGCCCTTCCGGCATCCCCGCACAACAACTCTACTTCGGCCGGTCTCAGAAAGGCGGGGTCCGTCTCCACGTACTCCTCCCAGTCAAGACCAGCGCATTCGAACGCCAATCGGCAAAAATCTCCCACCGAAGTGGTCCGCCCGGTTGCCACGACATAGTCCCGAGGCTCGTCCTGCTGCAGCATGGCCCACATGGCTTCCACGTAGTCGCCCGCAAAACCCCAATCCCGGCGAGCCTCCAGGTTTCCAAGACGCAACTTCCGGGCCTTACCCGTCTTGATTCTGGCTACCCCATCGGTGATCTTTCGCGTAACAAACTCAAGCCCTCGCAACGGTGACTCGTGATTAAAGAGAATCCCACTACAACAATACATGTCATAGCTTTCTCGATAATTGATGACGGACCAGTGAGCATAAAGTTTAGAAACCCCGTAAGGACTTCGAGGGTGAAACGGAGTGTTCTCGCTTTGAGGCGACTCCCTCACCCGCCCAAAAAGCTCGGAGGTAGAGGCCTGATAAAAACGCGCCCCCGGGCGTTCCATATGAGTAGCCTGCAAGAGATTGACCGCGCCCAGGCCCGTGACCTGGCCCGTCAGGAGTGGTTGTCTCCAACTCGTTCCCACGAAGCTCTGGGCAGCCAGGTTGTAAATCTCGTCAGCTTGACTTTCCCGGAGGGCCGTCAATAAAGAGGAAAAGTCGGTCAGATCTCCCTCCAGGATCTGCACCTCGTCCAATACTCCCAATTCTTCCAACCGCCAGGTCGTGGAAGTGGCCCGCCGAGCCAGAAGTCCAAAAACTTGATACCCCTTGTCCACCAGTAGCTTACTCAGGTAGGCCCCATCCTGTCCGGAAACACCGGTGATCAATGCTGATTTTGACAACGTCTTTTGGTCCAATCGTTTAGCAAATCTTTGAGTAAAGTGTCCAACGGACTCTCCGGTCGCCAACCTGTATACTCGCGCATCTTCCTCAAGTCGATCTCGATCGGTCGAGGGTCTTCCTCCCGAAACCGCTCTGCTCTGACAACCCAGCTCACCTCCCGCCCAGCGATCTCCGCCATCCGATCCAGTACCTCCGAGAGCAGCCTGGAGCGGCCACCGGCGAGGTTGTAGATCTGGCCGCTCTCTCCTCTTTCCAGCAACAAGCGGTATCCCCGGACAATGTCTCGGACGTGGGAAAAATCTCGATGAACTTTCAGATTCCCCACTTCGATTTCACCTCCGGTAGGGGGCAAGGAGACCATCTGCTGAGCCATCGAGGGCAGGAAATAGCTGATGGCCTGCCCCGCTCCGGAGTGATTGAAAGGGCGGGCGATCAGGCCTCGGTTTTTGGTCCTTTGCGCCCACTCCAGCACCGCCAACTCCGCCGCCAGTTTACTCGCGGCATAAGGCGTGGAGGGGAAAACGGGACTATTCTCATCGATCCGCCCAGTGACTCGACCATACACGGCGCCACTGGAGGCCAACAAGAATGAACCGCACCAGGCCCTGGAAGCGAGTTCTTCCAAGAGATGCACGGTGCCCATCAGGTTGACGGTCCAGGTGGCCAGGGGGCTATCCAGAGATTGGGCCGGGTTGGACTGGGCTGCCAGGTGTAGTACTGCATCAACCCCCTGAGAAAGAAGAGATCCCACCGCCTGCGCGACCGCTTGCCGGTCAGTCAGGTCTGCTGAAGCAGGCCAGAGGACCACATCCGGCCATTCTTCTTGAACCACCCGGCCCACAAATCCGGTTCCCCCTGTAATCAGGACTCGCATGACCGCCGGTTTCTTGGCAATTTTCAAAATGGCCTCCACTGGAAATCAAAATGAGATCGCCAAGAAGTGCGGAATACAGGCCCTCGTGAAGAAGCCTTTCGCTGTTCGCCTCTACCGCCGCGTAGGGAAAAGAGTACTCGATATCGTTTTGAGCCTGGCTGCACTCCTGGTGCTCGCCCCGGTTGCATGTCTGGTGAGTGTCCTGATCTCCCTCAATCTGGGTTCGCCTTCGACTTTCTGCCAACACCGGCTGGGTAGAGACGGAAAGCAGTTTCTCATGCACAAATTTAGAACCATGAAGGACAGCCGAGACGCCGAGGGACGCCCTCTACCGGATGAGCAAAGAATCACCCGCTTCGGAAAGCTCTTGCGCTCCACCTCACTGGATGAATTGCCCCAACTCTTTGATGTCTTTTTGGGCGACATGAGTCTGGTGGGACCCCGTCCACTATTGGTTAGTTACCGGAACCGCTACACCCCGAGAGAGTGGAGACGTCACGAGGTTCTGCCTGGCATCACCGGCTGGGCCGTGGTCAACGGTCGAAACGCTCTGAACTGGGAATCCCGATTTGAACTGGACCTCTACTACGTGGAAAACTACTGCCTGAGCCTCGACCTGCAGATCCTCTGGATGACCGTAGGCAAGGTCTTCCAACGCAAAGGAATCAGCAGCGAAGGGCACGTGACCAGTCCCGAGTTGAGACCGGAAAAGAGGGAGTGATGTTTAGCCTTACCCAGCTTGAAGAAGCCTGGATCTCCTTGCCCCCAGAGATCAAGAACACTCCCTACCAGCGGGCCCGCCAACGGGGGGTTACTTTCAAACTGGAGTCGCTCCAACCCACCGGCTCCTACAAGATCAGGGCCGCCTACCGGGTGCTCCAACGCTCCTCGGGTCAGGGAGTTGCCCTCTCCTCCTCCGGCAACTTTGCCGGGGCCTTTACCTGGGCTGCCTCGCAACAGAAAAAGCATCCTCATCTGGTGGTCACGCCGGGAGTCAACCAGCGCAAGATGCAATTGGCCCGCCGGCACCCCTGCACGGTACACATTTGTGGAGACAACTATGAATCGCGGTTTGAAATGTTATCCGAGCTCCGTGCCTCGGGAGTCGAGGCGATCGACCATCGCACTGATCGAGAGGTCTTCCTGGGCCATTCCACGATCGGGTGGGAACTGTTGACCCACACCAACCACTTTCAACGCGTCCTGATCCCGGTGAGCACAGGGGGGCTTGCCCTGGGGGTGGCTTCGGCCCTGCGAGCGGGGGGCTTCCGGGGAGAAATTTTGGGAGTGCAGCCATCGGGAAACCCAACCCTGTACGAATCTTGGAGAAGCGGCCAACCGATACAACGAAACGGAATCCACACAATTTGCGACGCCCTCACGGCAACCTCCATTCCCCAAGAAACCTTCAATTTGCTACAACAACATCTCGATGACATCTTGCTGGTTCAAGAGCAATCGGTGTGGAACGCGGTCGGCTACCTGGCCCTGGAAGAGGGATTGGTGAGCGAGCCCGGAGCGGCGGTAGGCACTGCCGCGCTCCTCGAGGAGCAGATACCGTGGGAACGAAGCCTCTGTATCTTGAGTGGTGCCAATATCGAGGCCCTGGTCTTAAAACAGGCCATCGATTCGTGGTTCAAGGCTTCAATGTAAACTTCTTTGAGAATTCAACACGTTTCAAAAGGTGCAATTCCATACGCAAAGAATTCTTTATAGGAACCGTTGAAAGGGGCGTGTAAGAATGGAAGCACTAGGATATTGTTTATGGTTGGCTGGAATGGGAGCCCTCTTTGTGGGTGGGTTGTGGATTCTCATCGAGGCCTTTAAGACGTCGATACTCTGGGGCCTTGGGAGTCTTTTCATACCTTTTGTCAGCCTGATCTGGCTGGTCCTCCACTGGGACCGTGGCGGGAAGCCTTTCTTCATCCAATTGGGTGGAGTCGCCGTGATGTTTGTAGGGTTGGCTGTAGGCGGCTAGAAGACAAACCGGAAAATTCCATCAAAAATGCGGCTACTCGTAGGAGTATGGCCGTTTTTTTTATAGGTACTTCCTTGCAAAGAGTCGAAGCGTCGTGCCAGGTCTCCACAGAATGCGTTGAAAGAGAGTGCAAGAACTCACTTATGACAGAGAATACGGTCATTACTCCTACCCTGGCTCGGGCCAGTCGACGAGTGCTGCGAGACGCCTTCAAAGAGGCCGCCGAGAGGTTCAGGCCTCGTAGGTTAGCTCTGCTCTACCGGCAAGAAGGAGAGCTAGCTATTGAAACCGAGTGTAGTGGTGGGTTCTCGAGTAAGCCCACCGTCGACAGTCACGAGATAACCTGGCCGCTGGTGCAGGGCTGCTTCACCCAGGCCTCCCCCATTCAAGAGCAAGTAGGCGGCGCGCAAATACTGTGCTTGCCTGTCAAACGTCCGCCCGATGGGCCGGTGGTGGGCGTACTCTATTTCGAGTCTACCAACAAGTTCCCGGAAGATGAACTCTTTGCCGTAGAGTCCCTGGCCGGTCGAACCGGGGCCGAGCTTGCCATGGTCAGGAGGCGCCTGCTCTCCGAAGTACAGCGAGTCTTGCCGACTTCCGATCTGGTGGAAAACTGGACCGGAATCCGCCGAGCCGGGCTGGAAGCCTTCGAAGCAGGGGTCAGCGATATGGCCGTTTCCTTTTTAGAGCGAGCCAAGAACCTGGCCGAAGAGTGGGGACCCTGCCGAGAACTCGCCCAGAGCTTGAACGACTACGGTCAGGCTCTGCGAGCCGGCGACCGGATGAATGATGCCCACACCCAGTTCCAAAGAGGTATGAGCATCCTCGAGCAGGCCGGCTTAGACCGGCACATCCAGGCCATCCCGCTCCTCAACAACCTGGGTGGCGTGTATCACGCCATGGGAGAGCTCAAAGAAGCCGAGCGTCTGTACCGCCTGGGGCTGGACATCATGAGCGAGCAATCCAAAGAGAATAAAGCCACCCCAGCGGTCATGGCAAACCTGGGTGTGATCTCCATTGAGCTGGGCGACCCGGCCACGGCGCGGGTCTGGCTCCAACAGGCGCTGGCCTCGGCCACTCGACTGTTTGGTGAGGAGCATCCCTACACGGAAAAATGTCGGGAAAAGTTGGCCGCTCTCTAAAGAACTCCACTTGGTCCTGTAGTATAACAGTTCCGGGCATCGTGTACCAAAGGGGTTAGTTCACAACTAACCGAAATTTGTCTCAAGGCTGACTGGAAAGGAGCAAACAGGCTTGGGCTTAAGTGGAAACGGTACGGCACTGGTGCTTTCGGGAGGCGGCGCCAGAGGAGCCTACCAAGCGGGCGTGCTGTACGGACTGCTGGAGAGAGGCCTGGTTGCTCCAGGGCCCTCCCCTTTCCCAATTCTGGTGGGCACCAGCGCAGGGTCGATCCACGCCACCGCTCTGGCCGCCTGGGCGGATCGCTTTGAGCACGCGGTCACCGAACTCTACGAAGTCTGGTCAGTGTTGCAAGCCCACCACGTGTTTCGGAGCGATCTCGGCTCCCTGCTTCTCACCGCCTTCCGGTGGGCCCGGGACCTGGGGTTTGGCGGTCTGCTCGGCGGCGTGACTCCTAAGTCCATGCTGGACACCTCACCTTTGCCCCGCCTTTTCTCAAAGATTCCTTTTCATCAAATCGGGCATAGGATCGCTGCTGGTCACCTAACCGCGCTGGCCGTGCCTGCCACCGAGTACTTCTCCAACGAGAGTGTCATCTTTCTAGAGGGACGAGACGACCTGCAGGGTTGGAAGAAGAAGCGGGCCCGGGTGGAAAAGACCCGCATCGGGATCAACCACATCATGGCCTCCAGCGCCATCCCCATGATCTTTCCGACCGTGCGTCTGGATGGCACCCACTTCGGTGACGGCTGCCTGCGAAACACCACCCCCCTGGGTCCGGCCATCAGACTCGGCGCCGATCGGATCCTGGCCGTCGGAGTCCACGAACCAGCCGGGGTGGCCGACAGTAGAACTCCCATGGTGGCCGACGTCGCCAGCACCATCCTGGATGCCATCATGATGGACGCCATGGAAAAAGATGTGGCCCATTGCCAACGGATCAACAAGAACTTGAGAGAGTCGTCCCCCGACTTTCGAAAGGTAGACGTTCTGTGGCTCGCACCTTCCCAGCCGATCGCGCCGCTAGCTCGGAAGATGATGAATCGAATTCCCCTTCCGGTTCGCTACCTCTTGCACGGTCTCGGTGGTGATCGGGCTTCCGCCGAGCTTGCCAGCTATCTACTCTTTCATCCGGACTTTTGTGGCACCCTGATCGACCTCGGAAGAGCCGACGTGGCAGCTCGAGAAGAAGAGATCGCCAGGTTCCTGGGGGTCAGGTCTGAACAGCACACTCCACCTGCAGAAGCTCATCAAAAGCCTCTTCAAAATCTTTGACCAGAACTTCCGGCCGGCGTACCAGTCCCGAATCAACCGCCACTCCGACTCGCACCTCATTATGATAGCTCAAGATCGAGAGCCCCAGCCCCAGTCCGCCCGATTGAGGCACCCAGAACATCAGGGACGAAATCTCGCTTCCCCCTAACTTCAACGGACTGCGAGGCCCTGGAACGTTGGTCAAGACGGCGGTTGCCCGGGAGCTAAACACGGTCACGACGCGTTTCTCCAGTTCGGCGGGAATAGCGCCAACCGCCGCCAGCAAGCCCAGTACCATGATGGCCTGGGGCGACTCTTTCAATTCGTTCATGCGTTTCTTCACTTCCAGCAGTCGGGCGTGAGGGTCTTCGATACCCACTGGCAGGGCCATGAAGATCAGTCCGAACTTATTTCCCAACTCCTCCCCGCTCGACCGCCGCAGATCCACCGGCACCACCGCTCGGACACTCACGCTCGGCTTGATCGCCCCCTGCTCTCTTAAGATGTATCGCCGTAAGCCTCCGGCGAGAGCCGCCATCAAGATATCGTTCACGGTAGAAGCCGTGGGCGTTCTGGCCTGCTTGATCTGGTGGAGTGAGATCCCTTTAGAAACTGAAACTGCTTTGGCTTTGCCCAGAGCCCCCCGAAAAGGGGTCGGGGGCTCCGTCACGATCAACCCTTTGCCCAGGGTCGCCGTGGCCCCAAGTCCTTTGCGTGCCAGGTCCACGAATCCGCGAGGCTTCACGATGAGTTGTCCCTTCTGGCCGCACTCTACATCGGAGCCCTCTTCCACCGGATCGGTCAACTTCATCAACACGCGCATCAGAGCGTTGCCATCAGCGATGGCGTGATGCAAGACCGCCACCAGAGCGCTTCCATTTTTCAGGTCTTCCACCAGATAGATCTTCCAGAGGGGCTGCCGGCGGCTCAAGCGTTGACTCATTTTCCTGCCCACAAAGTCGTGCAGATCGGCTTCGCTCCCGCCTTTCAAGCTCACCCTCTCCAGGTGGTTGTCCAGATCGAAATCCGGCACCGGAACCCAACTAGGGCGCCGCAACGGATTTCGAGAGCGCCTCACCCGCATGCGAAAGCGGTCGTAGGTGAGAAGTCGTTCTTGTACGGTCTTTCGAAGCTTCTGATAATCCAGCTGTTCATCGAACAAGAACAAGGCCGTGATCATCATCAGGTTATCGGGTCGGTCCATATGCAGCCAGGCTGCGTCAGCTTTAGAGAGAATACGCTTTCGAGCCGCTGCGTGCTCCCGCAGTTCAAACTTCGTGAGATCCAAATAGTCCTTCGCAGCTTTGTGAAAGACTGCCGGGGAGATTTCGCCCACCGACTGAGCCTTTTGCTGCTCCAGTTCATTGATGAACTCTTCCCAGACTCTCTCTCGCCGGGAGACCTCATCGAGGTCCCGGACCTGGCCAAACTCCTGGATGTACTTGTTGTGGCGGCAGAGCATTCGAAACACATCCCGGGTTCGGGGCCGACTATCGGGCATACCCAGCACTTCTACGTCGTTTCCCACTTCGTGAATCGGCTGGCCGCGTTCGCTGTAACCCCCAAAGATGTTGTCGAGCTTCAGCAGTGCTCTCGCCACCCTCGGCTGCTTCAAAGCCTTCAAGGCTCCAGCCAAAACCGGTAATTGGAAATTGCGGTGAAAGGTCGGCTCACTCAGTTTGATCTTCACCCGCAGTTCCTCCTTCAAGATGGTTTGAATCTCCTTGGTGGTGATGCGGGAATCGGTGGCCAAATGAACACGCTGTCCTATAGCCCTGGCGCTGGATAACGCCTTGATGATGCCTAGCGCGACCCAGTCCACCGGGATCAAATTGATCTCAGCCGAGGCGTCACCTGGAAACACCGTGGCCATCTGAGTCAGCATCCAGGCCTTGGACCATTCTACCCATTTGCCTCGCCGTGCCTGCAACTCTTGTCGGGCCCGTCCAAAAGCGTTGACCGGTGCGTTGACCACCTTCATGTCACCCCGATTATTACCCGTGCGCCCGTCTCCGATCACGATGGCCGGGCACAGTTGGACGACTCTCAATCCTTGTTTTAGCATCGCCTCTTCCGTCTCCAGCGAAGCCATGGCTTTGGTCAGTTCGTAATAATTGTTGTAGAAATTCCGGGGAAACACGATCTCGTCTTCGCGAGCTTGGTGTTGGGTCTGCCGACCGTGAATATAACTGGTTTCAATGCTCAGGTGGGAGACGAACCGGCTCTTGGGGTGATCTTGAATGGCCTTAGAAAAAGCCAGCGCGTTGCGTGAGCCGATCACATTAGCTCGAAACGAATCTGCATAGGGATCGTCAAAGGCCACGCTGGCAGCGCAATGGATCACGTTGGTCACGGTACAGCAGAGCCTCTCGAAGTCCGTCTCTGCGACACCCAGGCAAGGCTCCTCGATGTCGCCGGCGATAAAACGAAACTTCTCCATCAGGGCGGGTTCTTCAAGCCACAGTTGGTTCAGCAACTCCCGGCCGCGCTCTTCTGGACTCAAGACTTTGAGTACTTCACCCGAGGCGTCTCGGATCGTCTTGGGTCGGATCAAGACCACCATCTCGGCAATCTCGGGATTGGTCGCGGCCTGCCACATGATCTCCTTGCCCACGAAACCGGTCCCACCGGTCAACAGGACGGACAGCTGTAGCTGGCCATCCCGGCGAGTCTTTTCCAGGGCATCGGCTGCCTCGCTCTGTAGTTTGGAGATAGCCTTGGTGAGGCCTACCTCGGATGTCCAGCGGCTCTTATAACGAAAGAAATGCTCCCGATCTTTCAGCCCGAAAAGTCGTTCCGCTACCTTCGCCGGCTCCTTCCCCACCACCCGGGCCACGATATCGGCGGTAGACTTTCCCACTTGCCGGGCTTTCTTCATAGCCTGCTTGATCCGCTCCGGCTCCCCGGTCGCTTCCGACATAACGCTGGTCAGGTAGCGAGCATAGGTGTCCACGATGTGGTAATCCCGATAGTCCTGGACCAGCAATTCCTCAGGTCTTATCTCTCCCCTCAGCAGTTCTCCGGTGGTCAGACACACCTTCTCGATGTAGTGGCAAGGTGATAGGATCTCTGAGTCGTTCACGGCACTTCGCCCCCTTAAGACCGAAAGATTTCTCGCCCAAACTTCCCTTCCCTTCGATACTGGCAGGTTGACCCGGATGCCGCGAGGAGTTCTGGAACTGTTGACGGAAGCTCAGAGAATGAAGACCATACTTGTCGGTACAGACTTCACTCCCGGCTCAGACGGAGCATTGACTACCGCGGCTTCTCTCGTCGGCCCGGCTGGGACCGTCCACCTCCTCCATGTCCTTGAGCCGGTCGATGACCCGGATTCCGACGACCCGGAAACCCGGAGCTTTTACCAGCAACTTGAAGAGAAATCGCGCCAGAAACTGGCCGATCAGCTAGCCCGAGCCGGGGTGGAAAAAGTCGAAAATAGTGTCCGTATCGGGATCCGACACGTAACCATTCTGGAGGTGGCCGAGGAACTGCAAGCCGACTTGATCATCCTGGGTAGCCGCCCGATTAATCCCGATTCCACCCTGCTCTCGGTCAGTCATCGAGCGGCCCTCACTTCCACTCGCCCAATCCTGCTCATTCCCGGTGAGCGGTAAGCTCCTGGTAGTAAACCGCAACAAGATAAGCTAGAGTATAGAAATGATGGAAGACGATGAGCTCGGATTCGTAATCGCTGACAAGCAACTGGGCTCCGTACCCGAAAAGGTTCGTCGGATCGCTTTTGTGGAAGGCACTCACTCGGGTACTAAAGTGGCTACCCCCGACCCCATTGAAGACAAGGGGATGAAAGTGGCTAACCCCGAGCAGCCTCCAGGCGTAAAGGTCGCTTCTCCCGAGAAAGAGCCAGGACACAAGGTGGTCACGCCGCCCGGATATTCGGTCAATGGGGACTTCCGCAGAACCATTCGAGTTTCCGGGGAAGACGCAGAATCCAGACAGAAATGTGGCCTAAAACTCTACGGCTCTTCCCTGGACCCTACCTTCAAACCCCGGCGCCGTTAAGATGCCCCCAACCGACCAGGACCGCCTGGCCGCGTGCCTACCCCGACCCGAGGATAGATTGGTGATGTATCAGCAATGGACCGACCTTCTGTTTTTGCACTGGGAGATGAGCCCGGATCTCCTGGCCCGAACCTTACCGCCAGGCCTCTCCTTAGATACCTTTGAAGGAAAAGCTTATCTCGGGGTGGTCCCGTTCTTTATGAAGAACGTTCGGCCAAGGTTTCTTCCCGCCGTCGGCTCGCTCTCCAATTTTCTGGAGATGAACCTCCGAACCTATGTCTACGATGAGCACGGCAGACCCGGGGTGTGGTTCTACTCCCTGGATGCAAACCAGGGGCTGGCCGTGAAGATTGCTCGTAAGTTGTTCCACCTCCCCTATCAACACAGCCGAATGGAGGCGCGCAAGAGCGAGGACGGGTGGGTCGAATATTCGACTCGACGCGAGTGGACGCGAGTGCGCTCTCATTTTTTGTACCGGGGGCGAGGAGCGCCTCGGAATGCCATACCTGGTACCCTGGAATTTTTTCTAGCCGAGAGGTACTTGCTCTTCACCGAAATCAAGGGGCAAATCTGGAGCGGGCAGGTCCATCACTCACCCTACCCGCTCCAGACCGCCGAAGTGGAAATCTGGGACGACAACCTCCTTCTTCTGAGTGGTTTTCACCCTGCCGATCGAGAACCGGAATTCGCCCACTACTCAGCCGGAGTGAAAGTCAAGATCTACTCCATTCGCTCAGTTGGCTGAAAGTCGGAAGCGAAAGCGGGTATCCACCGCCCGAAAGAGCAGTTCCACCAGTTCCTCCAGGTCGTGCGTATCGAACACCATGTCGGCAAGTTCGTCCACCACCGGGTCGTCGTCGAAGCCCAATACGGTGAGAACCGCGTTTCTCATCCCATCGATTCGCCCACTGTGGCGGCCTTCTCTCCAGGTCACATTCGATTCCACGTCATCGATAGTGTGGCAAAGTCGAAGGTCGTCGCGCAGCGATTCCAAATCCTCGAAATCGGTCAATTGCCATATCCGATACTCCAGTTCCAGGGGTACCTGGTCGAAGCGCTGCCGTAGTGCCGTGATTACTTTTAGTTGGTCATTGGTTATTCTCATAGGGCCAGCGTAGCACGCGTTTCTCGTACAAGGGGTTACATTTTCCAACTTTTTTTGGGCTAGATTTCAACCTTCAAACGTCTCCAGGTAAAATCCGATAAGTGTCAAATATGCCGATATGCAAGACCATCAAACCCCAGGCTTTTTCAGCACCTTCATCGGCTCTCTCTTCAACTTCAAGAGTTACCCGGCCTTCGTCAACCGCAGCGGGGGATCTATGTTCTTACATTTCTTACTCCTGGTCGCGATCTGCTGCGGAATGTACGCTTCGATCAGCGCCACCTGGTTCCGTATTCATGTCGGCCCTTACCTGGACGAAATAGCGGAGCAGGTTCCTGCGATTTCGGTGAAAGATGGAAAAGCCACCGTGGACCTCGAGCAGCCCTACTTCTACAAAATAGAAGGCGAGATAATCGCGGTCATCGATACCACCGAGTCAGCGGACAAGTATCTCGAAGAATATGACTCGATCATCGTCCTTTCAGAAGACAAATTTATCGTCAAAGAGAGCAACGGCAAAGTTGAGTCCTACGAGCTTACCCAGGATTTCGCTCTAACGACCGCAGAAGTCCAAAACTGGATCGAGAAAGGTGAAAGCTGGGTGTTCCCCGGCATTTTCTTGCTTTGCTTCTTCTGGCAGGTCTGCTGGAAAGCCGTACAGGTTCTGATAGTAGCCGCCGTGGTGACCCTGGTCCAATCCAGTCGCCCGGACTTCACGACGCACTGGAAGCTTGCCAATCTGGCCCTGGTACCAGCCATGCTGTTCGGAGTCGTGATCTACGCCGTTAGTAGCTTCTCATTTACCAACATACCCGGGTCGGGGCTTGTTTTCTGGGGTATTCTGGGCGGGCTTACCTACTACGCCTCTGAACAGATCAAGAAGGGCCCCGCTCACTCCTAATTTTGAGAACTTAAGATCTCGTCACTGAATCGTAAAACTCCTAACGATCTCCTCGAAGGCTTGTATCACCACCGGGTCATCAAAGCTTGAGAGCGTCCCCCCGAAGGTACAGTTGTAGTAGCGCCCGCCGCCGAATGCCGCCAGGTGCCAGCGATGGATACTCTCGGGGGACTTGGCGCTTCCGTCGCGCTCGGTTGTGATCTCCTTGAATAGGTAGCCCCTTCCGCCTGAGATCTTGACCTCTTTCACTTCGGTGTAAAACGGATCTTTACGAGTCTGCTCGATGCTAATCCCGTACATCGTATCCGATGGTACCGACGGAATGTTCACGGTATTTATGTGGTAACTCAAAGCCCCCCCACGGAAAAGAGGCCCCTCGAAGGTCAGGACCGGGCTGCCGGGGATCGGCTGCTTAAACTCCACCGGCACCATCACGCTGAAGTGGTTCGTGGGGTCTTGAAAAGCGCTGGTCTGTCCCTGCAAAATCGATCCCTCCTCCTGAGCCTGAGCCACAGGAGAGAGCAACAAAGCCAATAAAAAGCTAAGAACAGATAATTTCATAACCCGGGCTTCGTCTCGCTCGGTGTTTGACCTCGAAGGTCTAAAACTCCGAAAGTTGTATCTTTTCTCATGGTGTATTTTGTCGCTTTGTTCGTCCTTATCGTCTGCCTGCGGGCCTTTCTGTTTCGGGGGCCTTTTGCCGGCCCGGTGGCTCCTCCACCCCGAGGGATTCTCGATATGCACTGCCACACCGCGGGTATCGGGGCTAAAGGTTCAGGCGCCTGGGTTTCCGACTCCTTGCGAAAAAGCTGGAAGTTCCCCCTATATTTGCGGATCTTTGAGACCGACCAGAAGACTTTGAACGAGCAGGGCGACGAAGTGCTCCTGGAGATCATCGCCAGGAGAATCCGCGAATCCGAATACGTGAAAGATGCCGTGATTCTAGCCATGGATTGTCCCTACGATGAAGACGGGGAGCGAGATCTCCAAGCCGGAGAGGTTTACGTGCCCAACCGCTTTGTGGGCGAGGCCCTGAAAAACTATCCCGAACTCCACTTTGGAGCCAGCGTCCACCCGGCCCGCAGCGACGCCCTGGAAGAGCTGCGCTGGTCCAAAGAAATGGGAGCGGTCTTGCTCAAATGGCTGCCCAACATTCAAAACATCGACCCTTCGAACGAGCGCTACCGTCCCTTCTACCAGGAGTTGGTCAGGCTGGACCTCCCCTTGCTCACTCACGTGGGAGCCGAAGACAGTTTTTCCAAGGCCGATGACCGCCTGGGTGATCCACGTCTCTTGAAGCTCCCCCTGGAGTGCGGAGTGAGGGTGATCGCCGCTCACGTAGCCAGCTCCGGTAGTACCCAGGGCCAGCAGAATATCGACAGGCTGTTAGAGATGATGCCTCTCTACCCCAACCTGGTGGCCGACATCTCGACGCTCACCCAGTTGAACCGGCGAAAGTATCTCAAGCTCGTGCTCAACGATCCTCGTCTGAAGGGCCGTTTGATGTACGGCACCGATCACCCGCTCACCAACACCCCCATGGTCACTCCCTTGCAGTTCCCCCTCCAACTCACTCTGGAGCAAATGTGGAAGCTATGGTGTATCAAGAATCCCTGGGACCGGGACGTGGCCTTAAAAAGCGCCCTCGGTTTTCCCGAAGAAGTGTTTCTGATGGCGCGAAACTACCTGAAGCTTTAGACGTTCGTTATGAGTGATTTTGATCTATCATCCTTTCTGGCCGAACAAGCCTCCAGCGGGGTCTCTCAGGGAGTCGGCGGCTTCACCATCTCCCACGAAAAAGCCGCGCGTAAGATGGCCGAGTTCAGCTTGCCCCGAGAACACGCCTGGGTCCTCAAGTTGGTCCAGGCGGGAGTGGCGTGGGGATGCCAGAGCATCAAACTAACCCAGACCCGAAACGATTCCACCTTCCACTTCCAGTTCTCCGATTTCCGTCAACTACCCACTAACCAGGAACTGGTCAGTGCCATCCTGCGAGCCGACCTTGAGAGCACCAAACCCCTCGATGCTTTCGCCATGGGGCTTCGTCTGGTGGTGGAGAAGTCTCACCTATCGTTCCAATTGCTGATCGACACCGGAGAAACGGAATCGCAAGCGATCTACGCGGGCCTCTATTTTAGCGAATTGAGCGAAAAGGAGCGGGCTGCCACCAGGCGCTCCTGGAGCAAAGGCGTGACCGTGATGATTCACCATATAGCCCATACCGATACCAATCGCTTGCTACTCAACCTGATTCCGATAATGCACCACGGCCTACCCATGGTCAAAGAGATCGAAAACCACGCCTACACCTGTCCGGTACCGATCACGGTGGATGGGCGCCGGCTGGACGGGGTCTTTCGGAGCAGCCATTTTCGCTGGAGCGGAGACTTCAAGCCCTTACGGACGGCCGGTCTGGAGGTTCGAGGAGACCTCGATCCACCATTCTCCATCTGTCCCGGTTTCAACAATCAGGTTTTCGGAGTCTTCACGCCCCGAGGTAATCTCGGGCGGCTGGCTACACCGAGCACGGCCGACGCCTTCTTTCTCCTGGTGGCCCGCAGCGAACGGGCGGCCAAAGGGTACGTCCGCCAACCCACTCCACCTAATACGCTCTATTGGGTCCGTGATGGTATCGTAGTAGACCAGGAAACCTTACCCGGTAGCAACCAAATCCTCCGTCTTTTCGTCTTTGCCAACGCTTCAGGTTTGCGAACCGATCTTTCCGGGTTTCACCTCATTCGGGAGCAAGCTCGTTTCGAACGGGTTGAGAGAATCATGATTCGAGTCAGTGAAGCGCTTCAACTCGAATACCGGGCGGAACGAGACGTCTTTGAAAGACCCCCCACGGTGGCCCGAATGAAGGACGAGCAACTGGAGGCATTGTCTCTCCCCGCACAGGTCCTGACCCGGGGCTTGCGCCAGGCCGAAGGCGTCCTGGAAGAGGTGGAAGACCCTCGACTCCAACTCTGCCGTCGGTTCGCCAAGTCGATCATCGTGAAAAGCTTCGCCGCACTTCAGGTGGCAGTCCAGGAACCGGACAACTGGACCACCGGCTCTTTCAAGTTCTCGTACCTCGACGAGATGATGCAGCTGGCGCTGGAGCTTACTCCCAAAAAAGAGGTCCAGTTCGAGACTTGAGCCCGTCCCAGAGCTAGGGGCTCCTAGCTCAAAGGAAACTCGAAAGGTCTCTCCTCGGGAGCTTCCTGGGGCTCCTCTTCCCCGTAGTCGGCGCTCGGCTGAGCAGTCCAGAGTTCCCCAATTTCGAATCCATCGGCCGGATCGAAGGAGCATTCATCCTCATAGAGGCACTCCCCGCTGGGAGCCAGGATCTCAAGCTTCAAAACCACGACTCCTGATTCTTCGGGAAGATAGAGCGGGATGGCGAAGCGCCCTTCGCTGTCCGTGTCTCCCCAACTGAGGCTTCCCCCCAGAGTATCCTCTTGCTCAGAGTCCTGGAGGCTCCAGTTCAACAACTGCACCGAAACCCCGGGCAAGTTCGTTCCACCCTTGACCTTGACGGTTCCGGTCACGGTCTGAATGACAAATTCGCCCTGCTCCCCGATGGCACCCACTTCAGCCACCGACAGTACAAGATCTCCCCGACCTGAGAAACGAAGTTGGGTGCCCGGCGCCTCTCTGGTGGCCTGCAGAGCGAATCGTCCATCAGCCCGGCTGTACGTCCAATCCAGAATTCGTTCGGTCTGGAGTTTGCCCGTTTCGAGAGGGCCTAGATCCAGAAGGTCCACCCGGATCCCACCCAGGGGCTTTCCATTGTTGTCGACCACCGTGCCGGTATGCAGGTCATCCTGGGTTGGGGTCTCCTTCTCCCAACCCAGATCCAAGCCCCGGCCTTCCAGTCGACCGGCAAAGGCCTCCGTAGTCTCCCCGCTGAGTCCTTGTTCGTTTAGAAACTGTAAGCTGGCCTCGTTGAGGTAGAAATCGAAATCCTCCGAGGATTCAGCGACCAGGTTTTCCTTCAAAATCTGAAAGTCGCGTTCGCCGATTGTGGTAATGATATTGCCCGTAGCCCGGTCTACTAGTATGTACATGGATTCCGCTATTCGGGAGTCGCTTAAGGCTACCTTTCACTGAAAAGGTAGCCCACCATGCACTTCGAAGAACCCACGATGCAAGATATTTCCACTACCGAACAGACCATCGTCCATCTAGCCAGACTCGAACTTTTTGAATCCCTCGATCATATTCAGCTACGGCAGTTGACAAGCATCGGGACGGTCGAACACTACGAGCCGGATATCGTACTCTTTGCTGAAGGCGACTTGGGAGACAAACTCTTTCTGATCATCGAAGGAAGCCTGGAAGTCACCAGCAAGGACCGACAGCAGGTATTTTTGTTGGAAAAAGGTGAGGTTCTGGGAGAAATCGGCTTGCTGGACGGGCTCCCCCGCACCGCCACCGTGACCACCGCTGAAAAGTGTGTGCTGTTTGCCCTCACTCGAAAGCAGTTCGGAGAGTTTCTAGCCCTGGACCCGATGCTGGCCCTCAACGTGATGACCGTGACCAATCGCAAGGTCCGTGCTGCGCTCAGCCGCGAAAAGGAGTTAAACGCCTCGCTGCAGGCTGCGGTGGCTGAACTGGAGCGGGTCAACCGAGAACTGGAGGGGATGATGGATACCAAGACCAGACAACTCCATAGGGCTAGCGAAGGCCTGGGAGAAGTCCTGGAGCGAGATCTTGTAACGGGCGCCTTCAACCATCGAAAATTCACCCTGATGCTCCGGGAGCACCTGAGCCGACCGGTTGCCTTCTCCCTCATCCTTTTCGACCTCGACCACTTCCAGGCCATCAATGATACTCATGGCCGACAGACCGGGGATAGGGTTTTGATGAAGCTTGCCGAGGTTGCTGACAGTCGACTGTCCGGAGCCCAACATCTGGCCCGACTCCAAGATGAGCGCTTCGCCATTCTTCTGGCCGACTGCGAACTCAAGCTGGCCAGGAGTCTGGCCGACTCGATCTGCGACGCCGTGAGCAAACACCATTTTCCGATCCGTGGTTGTGCTCCTGGATACGTGACCGTGTCCATGGGGGTGGTTCAGTACCCCAGCCACGGTCTGGAAGAATCGGAAATGATGGACAATGCGACGGCAGCCCTGGAGCAAGCAAAGATGGCGGGGCGAAACTGCGCGGTAGCCGCCGAAAAACCCTGACCCCCCCGATAGCATACCCCCTGTGTAGACCGCTTCGGGTACTTCGGCCCCTCAGATCCGAATAGGGTGAAATGGAAAGAAAGACCTATTCGGAGGTATAAACTATGAAAACCCAAATCACCACATCAGGAGTCGCGGGTCTGGCTCTCTCCGCGCTACTTTTTACTGGTTGTTCAAACACCAGAGACACGCAGGTCGGATATGACAACGACCGGCCGGCGGCAGTACAAACCCAGGCCAATACTCCGATTTTGGAAGGTAACAGTGAGACCACCGAAGCGGAACTCGCCGACTACGACTTCAGCGACGCCACCGTAGCCGAAGTCTCGAATCGCCAGCTTTATCGCTGGATGAACGAGGTCGATATCGCCTTGCAGAGCACAGCGGAGTCCGCCAGTCCAGAACAGATGGAGAATCTCGCGGAACTCAATGAACGGGCTGGCGAACTCTCTGAAGATCTGGCTGCCATCGATACCGAAGACCTCGACCAACCGGCTGACCCCGACTTGGTGAAAGACGTGATGGAAGTCCAGGTCGAGGTGAGTGAATACGCAGAGCAGATCTAAAACTCTAGAGACAACCTGGTAATGAATCCCGCGCTGCAGGATGGAGAAATAGGGTGAGGAACCTTGCTCCGTGGAGATACTCCAGAATGAAAAGGTGCTTTTAACAGGCGGAGCGGGCTTCATAGCGAGTCACACCGCTCTGGTATTAAAAGAACTCGGTGCAGAGATCGTGGCTCTTGACGATTTCAGTAACAGTAGCCCCGAATCATTGAAGCGGGTCGAAGAACTCACCCGATCCAAGATCATCTGTGAAGAGATCGACTGCCGCGACCAACCGGCTGTGGAGGATTTCCTTTCCCGTCACCAGCCCACTTCGGTGATCCACTTCGCCGGGCTAAAAGCGGTGGGCGAGTCGGTGGAAAAACCTCAGCTCTATTTTGATGTCAATCTGGGAAGCACCATCGCTCTCTTGAAAGCCATGCAGAACACCGGCCTGAAGAAGCTGATCTTTAGCTCCTCAGCTACCGTCTACGGCGACCAGAATACGCCACCACTGCTGGAGGCCATGCCGACCCCCATCGAAGGAGCCCAGAACCCCTACGGTCTTAGTAAACTCGTCATCGAACATATGTTGCAATGGCAACGGAACGCATTTCCCGATTGGTCGGTCACCTCACTTCGCTACTTCAATCCGGTAGGCGCTCACCCCAGCGGGCAAATCGGTGAAGACCCCCTGGGCGAACCCAACAACCTGATGCCCCGGGTCACCCGAGTAGCCGCGGGTCAGCTCGACACTCTTTTCGTCTTTGGTGACGACTACGCAGAAACTCACGACGGTACGCCTTCCCGCGACTACATACACGTTATGGATCTGGCCGAAGGCCACGCAGCCGCCCTGGCCGCTCTGCTGGATCCCAAGGCTCGACCTGACTATCGAGTTTACAACCTGGGGAGCGGTAAGGCTACCACCGTGCTAGAGCTACTCACAGCCTTCGAAAAAGCCACCGGGGTATCGGTGGCCCGAAAGATCCACCCTCGGAGAGCGGGGGACCTGCCAGTCTCTTTCGCCGATCCCTCCAGAGCCAACCGAGAGCTAGGCTGGCGCACCACGCGAAGCGTCGTGGATATGTGTCGAGACGCCTGGAACTGGCAACAGAAAAACCCCCGCGGCTACCGTGGATAAGCTCGCTATCGCCACCCTGAGGGGTCTCTCCCTGGACCTACCCAGGCAAGCCGACAGCGGTCATTCCGGTACTGCGTTGGCACTGGCTCCGCTAGGATGGCTGCTCTACTCCAAGTTCCTGCGCCACGCTCCGACGGATCCGAAGTGGCCCAATCGAGACCGCCTGGTGATGTCCAACGGCCACGCCTGCGTCCTCCTCTATGGCCTCCTGCATCTGTGCGGTTACCAACTCAGCCTGGATGACCTCAAGCAGTTTCGCACTCCGTTTAGCCTCACGCCCGGCCATCCGGAGACCTGGGTCACACCGGGTATCGATGCGTCCACCGGCCCCCTCGGACAGGGGCTCGTTCAGGCGGTGGGCTTTGCCATCGCCGAACAGGCCCAGAGTTATCACTTCCCGGAACTGGTGGACCATCGTACTTACGCGATCTGCTCCGATGGAGACATGATGGAAGGAGCCTCCTCTGAGGCCTCCTCTTTGGCGGGTCATCTGAAGCTGGGCAAACTCCTCGTCTTTTATGACGACAACGGTGTGACCATCGACGGTGAAACCGCCCTGAGTTTTTCAGAGGATGTCCCGGCCCGCTACCGGGCCTACGGATGGCACACTCTGGAGGCGGACGGAGAAAACCTGGCTGAACTGGAAGAGGCCATCGAGAGTGCCCATCTCGACCCGAGGCCCGCGCTTATCTCCGTCAAGACCACCATCGGATTTCCATCTCCTACGATGTCCGGCAAACCCGAGGCCCACAGCCCTCCTTTTTCCGAGGAAGAAATTCGAGCGACCAAACAGCTCCTGGGCCTGGATCCGAATCAGAACTTTCAAGTCCCTGAACGGCTGGCAGCAGCGACCAGAAAACTGCAGGAGCGCGGACGAAAATGGGTCGCCGAGTGGTCGCGCCGGGTGACCCCGGAGTGGCGAAACCGGCAGGCCAGAGACTGGCCGAAAGACCTTCCGCTACCAACCTTTTCCGAAGACCTGGCGACCCGGGTGGCTTCTGGAAAAGTCTTAAATATTCTGGCCGAGCACCTGCCCAACCTGATCGGAGGTTCGGCCGATCTGGCCGGGTCCACCAATACTTTGCTTCGCAGTAGCAGCGATTTCCCGAAAGGAAGGAATCTGAGGTTTGGCGTGCGGGAACAGGCCATGGCCGGAATCACCAACGGTCTGGCCGAGTATGGAGGGTTGATTCCGTTCTGCTCAACTTACTTTGCTTTCAGTGATTTCATGAAGCCCGCGATCCGCCTGGCGGCGCTGGCCAGCCTCCCCGGAATCTTCGTCTTCACCCACGACAGCCTGGCTCTGGGTGGAGACGGCCCGACCCATCAGCCGGTCGAACAACTCGCCGGCTTTCGCGCTCTGCCGAACTGCCTGATCGTCCGCCCGGCCGACGCCAATGAAACCGCCCAGGCCTGGAAATTGGCCCTGGAACGTACGGAAGGTCCGACCATCCTGGTTCTATCTCGTCAAACCTTACCGGTCCTCCCGAGGGGAAGCCTGGAGCGGGGTGGATACGTGGTCCAAGGTCGGCAGGGGACGACCATGGTGGCATCAGGTTCCGAGGTCCATCTCTGCTTGCAGGCCCAGGCTATTCTGGCCCAAAAGGGCGTCCCCAGCCGGGTTGTCAGCCTCCCTTGTTGGAAACTGTTCTGGCAGCAGTGTCCAGAGTACCGGGAAGAGGTACTGGGACAGGCTCCCAGGGTCACGGTGGAGGCTGCTTCTACGCTGGGGTGGCATCGGATAGCCGGGGAGGGCGGGATCGCCATGGGTCTGGATCGCTTCGGTGCTTCGGGAGACGGAGAAGAGTTGATGAGACTCTACGGCTTCACCACCGAGGCGGTGGTACAGGCTGTGCTACGCCTCCAGCCGTCGGTCCAGCTTCACCAGCCCCGGTAGTATCCACGCTGGGGGCTGCAGCCCCGATTCTGCTGGTAAACGTTGTAAGTATTGTATCCGTAACCGTTATAGTGCCCATTGGCGTAACCCTGGTTGCTATAACCGTAACCATTGTGATAGCCATAGCCGGGGTTCACGATCACCGGCTTGACCCAACGAATGGGCACGCCGACCTGGGCATTGAAGGTGGGACGGTGAACGCCCTGATAGTTTGCCTGATTGTGGTAATAATTCTGATTGGAGTAATAGCCCTGGTTATTGTAATAGTTCTGGTTGTGGTAATTCGAGCCGTGGTAATGGCGCCCTTGCTGTCCACAACCACATCCGGCCATCGCTTCTAATCCGAGTGCCAGAAAGAAAAAGGCCAGGACGGTAAAATTCAACGCATATCTCTTCATGATAGAGACCTCCGGATTCCAGTCTAGCACGCTCATGTTACGAAGACATGACAGCTTCTGACATTTCTGCGCCAAGAGCGGCGTTCCAAGCGGCCACCGCCGGTCCGTAGGCGACCGTCTGACCTAAAATCTCTTTAGAAACCTCTAGATTTTGTTTAAGTTCAGGAAGTTGTTGGGCCAGATTTTTCTGGGCTGTCCGAGATTTACCGATGGAGCGAATGGTGCAGGTGGCCATCACCCCCACTCCCAGCACACTGATCGGGTTGGGCAAGATTCCTCCTACGACCAGCGCCCCGGCAGTACCGGCCATCCATCCGATAGTCTTAGCGACTTGTTTGTGATAGTCCGATTTCAGGGACTTGACCTCATTGTTCAGTTCGCTGATTTGGCTTTGGGTGGCCTTCTGTAAAGACTGCAGGGAGCCCTCAAGCTGCGGCAGTCTGAGTGCGGCACCGGCAGTTTCCGGCTGGGCTCCGAAATCCGACTGGGCGTTTTGGGCAAGCTCTTGCAAGCCCTCACTGAGCTTGATCTTGTGGCTGTTGGAGAGTTGAGAGGAGTAGGGATCGGTGGTAGGGGTGCGTCCGGCTCGTACGTCGGAAACGTAGTCGCTACAGGCTTTGGCCATGTCGAGGGCGGTACGCCCTTCGCTGGAGACTTCGGTGGGCAAGTGGGCCCGGAGACTGGATCGAACGGGCAGCTTTGTCGATGAAATGTACATGGGAAAATCCTATACTCCCGAAGACGCGGAAAGATTGCGAAAATGTATCTTTTAAACCGAGGTCAAGCGGGCCCGCGGGGGCGGCTGTTCTACGGTGAGTTCCGCCATCAGCGCTTTGGTGACCTTAGAGCTTTCCAAGAACTCCACCCCACACTCCCGATGGGGCTCCCCTGCCATTCTTCTCACCCAGACCGTGCGAGCCCGGTAAGGTTTGGCCTCATTCGACATTTCACTACAGGGCCAGATCTCGATGTTCTCTTCGGGAGGGTTGCCAAGTAGGGTCAGCAACCGCATTCCTGTCTGGCTGACATCGGTCACGATGCCGGGTCGTTTATCTTTACCAAAAAACACCAGAGCACAACACGGAAATCGCTCGGAGCTTCGCATGTCATGTAGCACGGCAGGCCTCCTTCTAGAGAAAACGGTAGAACGGAGCGTCGGTCAGGGTTGCGGAGCTTGGTCGTTGTTGGGATCTTCCTACTCTCTACTGATACCCGGAATTCGGCGTTTCTAAAACCCCAATATCGGCGGCTCGGTGGGGAAACTTTTCGGCTAATCGCCGGGCTGCCCAAACCGCGTGCTCGTCGGACCACAGCTCGGGTACCTGCAGTAACACATCAATAGCTTCTTCGCTGTCACAGTTTCCGAGAGCCACCAAGGCGTTGCGTCGGAGCGTCTCGGGTCCTCGCCAGTCGGCTGCAGTGGGAAGAAACCACTCCGCAAACTGCTGCTCCGTCATCTTCACCATCTCCAGCAGGCTGGGAAACGCCCCGGGCTTCTCCAGAGGCGCAAATTCCGGGGTCAAGCCAGAGGTTGCTTTGATGTTATGGGGGCAGACCGTTTGACAGACATCGCAGCCAAACAGCCAGTCGTCCATAGCCTCACGATACTGCTCCGGAACCTCGCCAAACTTTTGATTCAAGTAGCCCAGGCAGTTCACCGAATCGAG
>JBAYRN010000002.1:0-123699 GCA_041676625.1 Vulcanimicrobiota bacterium | reverse complement strand
GTCTCAAACTCCACCACCGTCGCTTCCAAAACACCCTGCAGCACGGTCCCGTCGCGCAGCTCCAAGAGCCAGCCCCCGACCTTGCCGCCAGGCACCGCTTCCACAACCTTGTTGCGCTCGGGGGTTTCCGTGGGTTCTCCCGGTTCGGTGGCTGCCACCGGTTCGGCCGGCTCCCCCTCGATGTACTCGGCCTCCGGGCCGGGAGGGTTACCCACCCGCCCCACCCCGGCCGGTCCGGGTACCTGGTAGCCGGCTGAAAACTCTAGCAGGTTACCCTGAAAACGATCGCCTGACAGCGGTTCGTTCCAGAGCAAACTCTTGAAAACGATCAGGCCCCGCCCGTCTCGACGGCAAGCCACCAGAGCCGGGGAGTCATGGGTAAACTGCAGTAACGGCTTGGTGTCTCCGGCCAGTTCGATGGCTCCGTATTGAGCCTCCTCACCCTCCTTCTTTTCCAGGGTCGGCATAAAGATCGTCACCTGCCCCACCCCCGTCTGCACCGGGTGGTCACCGATGCTGACTGCCAACGTGGCCACTCCGCCGTACTTCTTCCCTCCCAACTGGCCGGACTCGGGCTTGTTTCGAAACCGACTGTTGTCGAAGAAGGTACCACGCATCCCGAAATGGGAGGCCAGACGCGGGTCGTAAAACCAGAGGGTGTGCCCCTCCCGGACCCACTCCAGGATCTCTTTGATACTGGCTTCGTCGAGTTCCTCGCCGAAGGATTGAAAACAGAGGATGCGGGCCTCCTCATTAAGGAGTGCCGAGCGAAGCCCGGCCAACCGATCCACCACGACCACACCGTAGGCCTCCTGGTTGTGGAACTCCTCCTTCAGATGGCTGCTCATCTGAGCCGAGGTTGGAGCCAGCAGGGCCCAGAGTACTAAAAATAGTGTTAATCTTCTCATTGTATTGCCTCAGACGGAGATTTCGGGAGAGTGAACCAGAAGCGCGAACCTTTACCTAATTGAGATTCGACCCCCGTTTCCCCTCCTAAACTCTCCACCAACATTCTAGTGATATGTAGACCGAGTCCGGTACCCCGAACTCGCCGCGAGCGCGCGCCACCAAGTCGGTGAAAGCGCTGAAATACGTAAGGTTGGTCCTCTTTAGAGATGCCCGGGCCGTTGTCTTCTACTTCGAACAGGACTGTTTTGCCGTCTTCCAGGAGGCGGCAACTTACCACCACCCTGGAGCCGTCCGGGGTGTACTTGAGGGAGTTGGAGACCAGGTTGTTCAAGACCTGATCGAGTTGATCGCGATCGGTTCTCATCACCAGATCGGGGTCGGCCTGGGGCACCAGTTCGTGATTACGCCCGCTGAAGGCGTAGAGGCTGACCACGTGGCGGATCACCTCGGCCGGAGCGACCAGGGTGAGGTGGGTATTTTTCACCCCCGCCTCCAGGCGAGCCTGATGCAAGAGGTTGTCGAACATGCGAGAGACTCGATCGATCTCGAAGTTGATGACCTGCAAAGCCTCGGTGCGGGCCTCCTCGTCCAACCTGTCGCCGTATTTCAAAAGGGTCACGGCGTAGCCTTTCATGGCGGTCAGGGGAGTCTTCAGGTCGTGGCTGAGAGCCGCGGCGTAATCGGACTTCATCTCTTCCAGGCGCTTTTTATCGGTGATATCTCGAAACAGCACCACCGCCCCTAGAAGGTCGCCCCGGTCGGCCACCACCGAGTAGGTGGAAGAGAGGAACCTGGGCTCTCCACTCTTGTGGACCGCCTCTCCTTCCACCGTCAGACCCCGTTCCATCAACTCCTGGTCGGCCAGCAGAGTGAGCAGGGGACAGTTCTCGGCACAGCTTCCGGGCTCGGAGGAGCCGGGGCAGAGGTAGCGGGCCCGGATCACCTCTGCACAGGTCCGCCCGATGGCGTCTTCGGCTCTCCAACCGGTGATCTGCTCGGCCGCCGGATTGAACGAGGTGATCTTCTTTTCCCAGTCCAGGGTCATCACCCCGTCGGCCATGCTCTCCAGCACCGCCCGGGCCACCACCCGCTCCACATCGGATCCGGTGACCAGCAAAGAGTTTTCCAGGAAAAGCGCAGACTGATAAGCGGTGAGCCTGGCCAGATCGGTCTCGTCGGGAGTAAAGCGGTGCAGTTCACGATGCCCGAAAAGGACTGCCCCCAGCACCCGACCGTCGATCTCCAGAGGAATAGCCAGTGCCGAGCGCACCCCCAAAGACTCCAAAAACTTGTCCTTTCGGTTAGGACTTTCTTGAAAACGGTAGACCTGGCCACCGGCGATCGCCTTTCGCCCCACCGAGCCCAGCTCGTCCAGGCTGTAGGAGGTCGCCTTCCAGGGGCCGCTGCCCCAGATCCGAACCCGCTCGGCCTCTTTGACCAGGATGGCTGAGACGTCCACCTCGAGGAGTTGCTGGGCCTGTTGGGCCAGACGCGGAAGCCGGGCCCGCAGTTGCGTGCTGGTGAGCATCTCAGAGGCCTGGCGGTACCACTTGGACAGTGCCTCGGTCCGGCGCTCTCCCTCTTCTAGAGCAGGCTTAAGGCGAGCCGAGACCTGGCGCGTATCCTTGAGTTCTTGAGAAAGTCGCTGTACCTTGCGCCGCAGATCGGCGGCTTCTCTGCGAGCCTGGATCAATTGTAAGTGAATGTCCAGCTCCCGCAACAGGTTCGGGTTGGGATCCCGGGTCGACTCCAACACCAATCCGCCGTTTCGGGTTTTCAGGTAGAGCAGATTACCAAAATCTCGAATATTCTTGTGAAAGGGCGAAAGCTCAACGACCTGCTCCTGGCTGAGAGGACCGCTATTGCGAGGCAGCTTCACCTTCCAACGGACCCGGTGCGGTTTGACTTTACCGGAGCAGATCAAGAGATCCACCCCCTTGCCGTTCGACTCGAAGAGCCAACCCCAGTTACCGCTGGAGGCGCGAATCAAAGAACTCAGGCGTTCGGCGAGGCCCCGGGCTAGAGTTTTTTCCAGCCCACCCTCGGTCCAGGTTACGCGGTTTGTCTGTCGGCGCTCCATGCCCTGAAGTGAGGCTCGACTTCCAGCATCTTGCCGATAAAACCCCACGTAAGCCCCTTCTCCAGTCTCACCCGAGCGAGTCTGCCCTGAAGATCCTGGTCCAGGTCAACATCGAAATGCACCAGCCGATGGCATCGAGTGCGCCCGGTACAGCGCTGAACGTGCTTCTTGCTGCGTCCTTCGATCAGGACTTCAAACTCCCGACCTAAGAGCTTCTGGTTATCTTCGTAGGAGATCTCGTTCTGGACTTCGATCAGACGATACAACCTGTCCATCTTCTCTTTCTCGGGTACCTGGTCTTTGAACATGGCTCCGGGAGTCCCGGGGCGCGGTGAGTAGGCGAACATAAAAGCGGAGGAAAATCGACACGCCCTGACCACCTCCAGGGTCTGCTGAAACTGCTCTTCGGTCTCGCCAGGATAGCCCACGATGATATCGGTGGTGATGGAAAGCCCGGGTATGGCCTCTCGCATCCGCCGAACCAGGTCCAGAAACTCCGCCTGGGTGTACTGGCGTCGCATGCGCTTGAGAACTTCGTCGTCTCCAGATTGCAGCGGCAGATGCAGGTGCTCGCACACGGACCGATTGGCCGCCATGCTATCTATCACTTCCTGGGTGTAGTAGTAGGGGTGAGGAGAGGTGAAGCGCAAGCGATCCAGCCCCTTGACCTCCTGGAGACTGTCCAAAAGAGCGGAGAAGTTCACCTCCTCATCCAGGTCCCGGCCGTAGTCGTTCACGTTTTGACCGAGCAGCAGGATCTCCCGATGCCCTTCCCAGGCCAGACGCTTCACCTCCGAGACCACCAAGGGTAGCGGGCGGCTGCGCAATTGACCACGAACGTAAGGCACGATGCAGAAGGTACACCATTGATCACAACCCATACTGATGGTGACCATGCCTTTAAACTTGGTCGCGGGACTGGAGGGGAGGTGAAAATGGTTGCCCTTTTTTTCAACCTTCACGAAAGGCCCCTCGCCCTGCTGCACCCGCTCCACAAGATCGGGAATGTCGGCCAGGTTGTGGGTGCCCACCACCACGTCCACCTGGGGAAATCGAGAGATGAAATCCTCGCCATCCTTTTGAGCCAGACAACCGGAGATCACCAGCACCTGTCCGGGGTTACTCTCCTTATGGGTCTTGAAGTGCCCCACCGCTCCATACACCTTCTGGTCGGCGTTGTCCCTCACGCAGCAAGTGTTAAAGACCGCCACATCGGCACTCGCCGCGTCGTCCGTGGGGGCGTAATGACGCTCGGAAAGCATCCAGGAGATCAGTTCGGAGTCGTACTGATTCATCTGGCAGCCGTAGGTTTGGAGGTAGTAGGTCTTCAGGTCGGAGACGATCAACTCTCCGTTCCTCCGGACTTAGAGAGCTTCTTGTTCTTGAGGATTTCCACGGCCTTCTGCAGTTGAGTGTCCTTTTCTCCCCGTCCCACGTAGCGAGGCTCCATCTCCACCTTCACGTCAGGTTCCAGACCTTGCTTATTGATGACGTAGCCGGAAGGAGTATAAAACTTGGCGATGGTCAGCTTGAGGGCCGAGCCGTCGGAAAACGGATAGAGCTGTTGAACGGAACCTTTGCCGAACGACTTGACTCCCAGGATCTCGGCCAGTCCGTGGTCTCTTAAGGCGCCGGCCGTGATCTCCGAGGCACTGGCAGAAAACTCATTGACCAGCACCAGCATAGGAATACCCACCGGACCTCTTTCGTCGGCCCGGTACTCCCGGCGGCGGTTGTTGCGGTCGATGGTGTAGACCACCAGACCGTTATCCTTTTCCAGAAATTGGCTTACCACATCTACCGCGGCATCCACGTATCCGCCGCCATTGTTTCGCAGATCCAGCACCAGCGACTTGGCGCCCTGCTTCTTGAGCTTCTCGATGGCGCCGGTCATCTCTTCGGCGGTGGAGGCACCGAACAAGCGCAGCCGCACGTATCCGATGTCTCCTTCGAGCATCTTACCGGAAACCGAGACCACGTGAATGTTGCTGCGAACCACCGGGTAGTCGTGGGTGCCCACTTCGCCCTTGCGGGAGACCGTGAGCACCACGTTGCTACCTACTGGGCCGCGGATCTTGGTCTGGGCCTGCTGCAGGGTGATACCGTCGGTACTCTCTCCGTCGATAGCCATGACCTTGTCACCCGGCATCAAGCCAGCTTCATAGGCCGGGGTTCCTTCGATCGGCTCAAACACGGTCAAACGGTTCTCGTCATCGGGGTTCAACTCTATGTAGATCCCTATTCCACCGAACTCGGTGTTCTGCATCTGCTCCTGAAGCTTCTTGTAGTCATCAGGTAGCATGAGCAGGGAGTAGTGATCCTCCAGTCCGTCGAGCATGCCCATGATGGCGGCGAAAGTGAGAAGATTCTCATCGACCTTGTCACCGAAACGGCGTTTGAGTTGGGGCAGAACTTTCTTTCCCCGGTCCAGGGTCTCCAGTTCCTCGGTGGGAACCTTGGCCTGTTCCAGGAGGTCCTTGACTTCGCTCTTGACGCCTTCGAACAGTTGCTCCTCGGAGACGTCCTCCACGAAGCTTTTCTTGATATAGTAGTAGACGTTTCGAAAGAGAGCGTCGTCCGGTTCGAACCCGAGTTCAGCCGGATTCTTGAGCACCTCGGAGTAGTCCCGTTTGAAGTCCTTCTCCTCATCCTCGCCGGCTTCGCCTTCTTTGACCTTCTCCGGGTCCGTGGTATCCACCTGAGCGACCGGATGCTCTCCGTCGCCCAGCATATTCGCGGACACGTCACTCGCTTGAGGAAGAGCGATCCGGGGAGTGGGAACCACCATGTCGACCATTTCTTCGTCCGCCGAGACAGCCGGGTTCAAACAGCCCGAAATCATCAGCAGCAAGCATCCCGCCACTAAGCTTTTTAACTTCATAAAATCCAAATTCTTCACCTTCGGAGCCACATTCCAGGAATAAAACACGGCCACCCTCAGTTTGTTCCTCGCGCCATTCCAGTTAACGAAACGAGAGACGAACTTTGAAGAGTTGTTCTCCAATCGTCCGTCCCTCAGTTTAACTACGGCAAGACCAGCCTGTAAAGCGGCCCTACTATTTTTTCTAGTCTTCTAGACGCGGATCGAGAACTCCGTAGCCTTTATCTTTCTTGAAGACCACGTTGATTCGTCGTTTATCCTCGTTGTAGAAGGCATAGAAGTCATGGCCCGACTCTTCCATCTCCTTGATAGCCATCTCGATGGAGAGAGAACGAGCGTGGAAGGTGTGGACGTGGTCCACCCGAGGGGCGTAGAGAGATTCCTCTTCCATGGTGGCGGTGCCACCTTTTTTCTCTCGCTTGGAACCATCAGCCGAACCGACAGCAGCGGGCGGCGTCGGGGCCGCGGGCCCACGTGCCGAGCGGCGTCGCTCGTGCTTACCTTTCTGCTTTTTGAGTTGGCGCTCCAGCTTTTCGATCACTCGGTCGATAGAGTTGTACATGTCCGTACTTTTCTCTTCGCCCCGCATGTCGAAGCCTTCTCCGAACACGGTGATCTCGGCCACGTGCCAATTCCTTTCGATGGAAAGGCAAATCTCAGCGGAGATCATGTGGTCAAAGTAGCGGGACATTTTGCTCATTTTTTCCGATGCGTAGTTCTTCAGCGACTCGGTGAGGTCTATCTGCTTTCCTTTTACCGTTATTTGCAAGCGGTTACCTCCTATTGGTTGTGCCTAACGATGCCCTCTCAACACAGAACATCCCGCGATTCAGCAGGGACAATCGTCAGGTCGCTGGTCGTTTCGAGAAACAAAAGCGAGGCCCTCTCGAGCCTCGCTCTTTTTCCCAAACGACCGGGGATTGGTTACTGTTTAGCCTTGGCTTGTTTCCAGGCCTTGTTCACCTTAACCACGTAGCGCTGGGTCTCAGCGAAGGGCGGAATGCCACCGTATCGCTCAACGTTTCCAGGGCCCGCATTGTAGGCGGCGATCATCAAGTTCGGGTCGCCGAAACGGTCTAGCATCATGCGCAGATAGCGAGTGCCTGCCGCGATGTTTTGCTCGGGGTCGAAACGGTCCCGGCAACCCAGGTAGGAAGCGGTACCCGGCATCAGTTGCATCAAGCCGCCCGCCCCCACCGGTGAGACCGCGTTGGGGCGAAAAGCGGATTCCACCTCGATCACGCCCCGGACCAACCAGGGGTCCAGGTTGTGCTGGGCGGCGTACTTCTCAATGATAGGGCTGATGTTGAGTTGGGTCATCTCCACTTTGGGAACGGTTTTGTAAATGTATTCGTCACCGGAAGCCGGAGTCTCGGCACCCCGAGAAGAGAGATTGCGTCGACGGCCAATCACGACTTTTTCGTAAGTCTTCACTTTGGCAGTGATGTAGATGGGGGGCAGTGTACCGGCAGTTGTAGCCGCCGCTTCCTCTACCGGAGACTCTTCGGTCTCGGCCAGGGGCACTAGGCCCAGCGCACGGTCAGGATTGGAGGGGAGCCTAACTTCGCGGTCGTTGAACAACTCCCGCAACTCATTTCCACTGCTGCCTTCACCGGGCGCAACCGGCCCGGCCGAAGCCGTCCCCATGGATAATAACAAAAGTGCTAACAGAAACTTCTTCATTTTTATACCAACCTCAATGAAGCATACTGTCGTGCAGTATAAGATGCCGGATTATAAAGCCATTTCTCCGAGCCTGTCAAATCAGCGAAGCCTTAACGAACGTGTGTTCCTCTTGCGTTCCCGGGCGGTTCGCTTATCCTGCTCTCCCATGCGCCGTAGTTTGATCATCTGAGCCAGGATGCAAACCGCGATCTCGGCCGGGGTCTGGGCCCCGATCTCAAGTCCGATGGGAGCACACACTCGGTGGAGCGCCTGGAGCGAGAGGCCTTCCTCCACCAGTTCACCGAAGACGGCATCGACCCGACGCCGAGACCCGATCATACCGATATACTCCAGGTCGTTCCCGGCGATCAGGCGCAAGCAGTCTTGATCGTGGCGGTGTCCTCGGGTCACCAGCACCACGCTGGTCAGGGCGCCCTGAGCCAGAGCGGGTAACAGTTCTTGATAGGGTCCACTCTCCACTCGAAAAGCCGCCGGGAAGAACTCCCGCCGGGCGTACTCCTGGCGATCGTCTAAGACCATCACCAGATAGCCGGCCTCGGCAGCCATGGTGCAAAGTGGACGGGCAATATGTCCGGCCCCTACGATCACAAGCTTTCGGGCCAACCCTACCGGTTCCACGAAGCGAAAGCTTCCAGACTCTTCGGTGAGCCGGACCTCGGGATTGCTCAGAGCCTGCAATTCCACTCGGGGGCACACCTCCAGCTTGAGGAGTCCCTGTTTCCAGAAACCCGGCTCGGACTCACCGAAGTCGGTGATCCACTCTCCGGACCGGCCTTGCTCCGCCCAATCCAAGGCCTGTTGAACCAGCGCCAATTCCGTTTCGGGCCGCAGTTTGTGGAGCAACACGTCGAAGCGGCCTCCGCAGACCTTGCCTCCGCCTTCTTCCGGGTCTTCAGTGAGATCCACGTGGAGCAGCGCCCCGGTGGCCGGGGGGTCGTCCAATAGCTCCTGGGCCATTTCGTAGACTTCAGCCTCACCGCAACCGCCCCCCACGGTACCGTGCAAACCCCCGGCCTGATCCATGACCATATCGGCTCCGGCTTCCCGAGGGGTGGAGCCCCAGGTGCGCACGATGACCGCCCGCACCACCGGACGTCCAGATGTCAGCTCAGCCCGGCAAGTCTCTAAAAGTTTCAGGGAATGAGGGGTCAAAAGTAAGCTTTGCGGTAAGCCGAAAGTAGCTTCTTGGGCTCGCTTTCATATTGCAAGTTGAGAAAGCGGCAGACTTCCTGAATGTCTTTGCTGGGAGAGCCCTTCTGGCTGGCCCCCTTGCGGAAGAACTCGTCGAGCACCGGGAGAGCCACCCGTCCGGCCGACCCCTGGAGGGAACTGCCCGCCTCAATCACTCGAACTCGTTCCTCGTTCTCGAGCAAGGACAGAAGCTTAGCCCCCAGACCCGGCGAGAGCAGACTCAAGAAGACCCAACCCTGCTGCAGGCGATTCATGCTCTTAAACTCAATGGAACCAGCTTTTTCTTCCCGGTACTTGATAAACATCATGATCACCACGATAGGGGAAAGCACCAGGACGAGTTGCCAGCCGTTGAGCTGATCCAGGGCGCTAAACACCCGGCTTGTTCTCCAGGACGATCTCCTTGACGCCCTCCCGGGGCTTGTCAGGGTTCACCCCTTTGGCCAGCGCCACGTAAAAAGCCATCAACTGAACCACCGGATACATCAGCAGAACTCGGGAGATCTCCGAGAGCCCGCATTGCAATTCCACCGAGTGCTCCACCCTGATCGCTTCTTTGGGATCGAGTTTTTCCACCACCAGCACCCGCTGGGCCCGGGTGGTGGCCAGATTGTAGGCCACCTGAAGCTCAGCCTCGCGAAAGGTGTCGCTCACCATGGAGCAGGTCATCGACATATTGGTCAGGGCGAAGTGGTGGCCGTGGCGGTATTCCAGGGAACTCTCGCTGGAAGCCCCGATGGCCGCCATCTGCTTCATCTTGATGGAGCCGTGCAGGGCCACCCCGGCGTAGGGCCCGGAGCCCAGGTAGGTGATGTGGACTGGCTGGGGCTTGACCCCTGAGACCGAGCGCAACTGGTCCTGGATCTTCTGAAAGTCCAAGGCCTCCGAACACTTCATCAACTCGTTGAGAAAAACGTCTTTGCCGGAGATCCAGACCGTAAGAATCATGGTGTAAAGGAGCAGGCAGGAGACGGTGCGAGAACGGATCGGAGTCTCTTCCATGATCCCCTGGGCCAGCAGCTTGTGGTCGGCCATAGCCGCCAACTGGCCTTCTTCACACCCGATGAAGAGCACCTTGCAGGCGGGGTGAAGCTTTTTCATCTTTTCCACGGCCCACACCGTATCCGGATCGTCTCCGTCCACCGAGAGCGCCAGGACCAGCGTTTTGATCCGGCTGTCGTAAGGAGGGCGGCGCAGATAGAGGACTTCGGCCGAGGGTCTGGCGATGGTGTTCAGGCCCGAAACCAGGTGCATAATGGAGGCCGCCGAGAGAGCCACTCCATAGCAGTCCGAGGAACCGATGAGTAGCACCTGACCAAAGTTTTCAGAGCGAAGCCAGGTGACGAAGGCGTCTTTATGAGAAGCCGACTCCGTGAGGAGTTGCTTCCAAGCTCTCGGTTGATCCTGAATCTCCGCGTATACCGCGCCACCCTTTTGATAAAGCACCGTTGATCTCCAAATCCTAAATCGGCCCGTTTTTCTAGGATTGAAAGCTTGCTCCTGCCCGAAGTTAAACTCCTCGGGCTCGCTGGATCAGAAAAGCATCGGCCAGCACCAGGCAGGTCATCGCCTCCACGATGGGCACCGCTCGGGGCAAAACGCAAGGGTCGTGGCGGCCTCGGGCCTCCAATTCGCAATCCTGGCCGTGCTCGTTCACGGTTTGTTGGACCTTGCCGATGGTGGCGGTGGGCTTGAAGGCTACCCGAAAAAAGATGGGCTCACCGTTGGAGATACCGCCCTGGATCCCCCCTGAAAAGTTGCTGGTGGTGGTGACCCTCTCACCCTTCATCCGAAAAGGGTCGTTGTGCTCCGAGCCGGTCATGAGCGTGCCGCCGAAGCCCGAACCGATCTCGAAGCCCTTGACCGCAGGCAGGCTCAGCATGGCCCGGGCCAACTCCGCCTCCAACTTGGAAAACACCGGCTCTCCCAGTCCCGGCGGAACTCCCCGCACCACGCAGGCCACCACGCCTCCCACCGAGTCTCGGTTTCGCCGGGCCTGGTCGATGACCTCATGCATCCGGGCGGCTTTGTCCGGGTGGGGGCAGCGAACCTCGTTTTGTTCCACCTGTTCCCGGCTCACCTCAGCCGGATCGATCAGTCCGGCCGCGCTTACCTGGTGGACCGACTCTACCCAGGCCACCACCTCCAGGGGAAAGCTCTCCCTCAGCACCTGATAGGCCACCGCGCCACCGGCCACCCGGCCGATGGTTTCCCGGGCACTGGCCCGCCCGCCCCCCATCCAGTTTCGGAGGCCGTACTTGGCCTGGTAGGTGTAGTCGGCGTGGGAGGGGCGGTAGATCTCTTTGAAGGCCTGATAAGAAGAGGGCCGGGCGTCTTTGTTTCGGACCAGCATGGCGATCGGCGTGCCCAGAGACTTCCCCTCGAACACACCTGAAAGCACCTCCACCAGGTCCTCCTCCTGGCGGGGCGTGGTGAGGATGCTCTGGCCCGGCCGCCGTCGAGCCAATTCAGCCTGCACCTGCTCCAGGTCGAGCTCCACCCCGGGGGGGCAGCCGTCGATGACCACGCCCACTCCCCCGCCGTGGCTCTCGCCGAAGGTGGTGATCCGAAAGAGGTGGCCGAAGGTGCTGAACATTAGCTCTTTAGGTGAGCGGCCAGGATTTCGGCCGGGTGCAGCGCCACTCGATTGGTGAAGGATCGAACCTGTTGGCGACAGGAGACACCGGCGGCGATCACCCGGCCGCCCTGGCGGTGGGTGGACTCGGCCGCGGGGATGAGCCGTCGATAGGCCATGGCTTTGCTGATCTGGTAGTGCTCCTTCTCGTAGCCGAAGGAGCCCGCCATGCCGCAGCAGCCGGAGTCCACCTCCTGTAGATCGACCCCGGGCAATTGGGACAAGACGCTCATCGCGGGGCCGGTCCCGACCAGCGCCTTCTGGTGACAGTGGCCGTGCAACAGCAGCGGAGGGGCCCCTTCCTTCAGGGGCAACTTCTTATCCTGAAGAAACTCTTCCAGGGTCACGCAAAGTTTGGCCAGCGCCGGGAGATCGGGATCATCCACCAGCGAGAAGTAGTCATCCCGGAAAGAGAGGATGCAGGAGGGCTCCAGGCCTATGATCGGCACCTCATCGGCCAGAAAGCGGCGCAGCCGGTTGATGTTGTCGGCCGCGTGCTTCTTGGCCAGATCGGAGAGGCCTTTGCTCATCATGGGGCGCCCGCAGCAGTTGCGATCGGCGATGGTCACGGCGTAGCCGAGACGCTCCAGGATGCGCACCGCCGATTGGGCCACCCAGGGCTCGTTGTAGCCGTTAAAGGTATCTACGAACAGTGCCACTCGAGGCTGGTTGGGCTCAGGTTTAGGAGTGTGCCGGCGCTTCCACCAATCCCAAAAGTTCTGCCGGGCAAAGGTCGGAAAGCTTCGCTCGCTAGCTACCCCGAGAATATGGTTGATGATCGGCTTGAGGGGAGAATTCAGGACCCAGTTACTCACCGGGGCGAGCGCCGACCCGAAGCGCGAAACCAGGTCGGCCCGGGCGAAGAGTTGGGTCCTCAAGGGCACCCGATTGTGCCGGTAATACTGGCTCAAGAACTCGAACTTCATCTTGCCCACGTCGACCCCGGAAGGGCACTCCGCTTTACAAGCCTTACACTCCAGACACAGATCCAGAGCTTCGTACAGGCGCTTACCGTGCAAGGATTCGTGAGGGAGTCGGCCGCTCAGGACGTTGCGCAAGAGGTTGGCCCGGCCTCGGGTGCTGTGCTCCTCTTCCCGGGTCACCATAAAGCTCGGGCACATGGTGCCCCGGTTGGTCTTGCGACAGACCCCGGCCCCGTTGCAGAGCTCTACCGCGGTATGAAAGCCGCCTTCGGCCGACCAGTCGAGCTCGGTTTCCAGGGCCAACGTGCGATACTCGGCTCCATACCTCAAGCTTTCCGTCATGGGTGGAGAGTCCACGATCTTACCGGGATTCATGATACCGGCCGGGTCGAAGAGCCTCTTCAATTCCCGAAAGACTTCGTAAAGCACCTCTCCGAACTGCTTCTTGTTCCACAACCCCCGAGCCAGCCCGTCGCCGTGCTCACCCGACATGGAGCCCTCAAACTCCATCACCAGATCAGAGATCTCTTCGGAGAGCCGAGCCATGGTCTGAATGTCGGCTTCGTTTTTCAGATCCAGCAGGGGGCGAATGTGCAGACAGCCCACCGAAGCGTGAGCGTAGTAGGCGGCGGTGGTGTTATGGGAGCGCACCAACTGGTCGAAGCGGTCTACGTACTCCACCAAGCGCGAGGGGTCCACCGCGGTGTCTTCGATGAAGGCGATCGGCTTGCGATCGCCTGCCAACCCCAGAAGAAGTGGTAGACCCGCTTTGCGCACCTGCCAGATCTGAGTTTTTAGAGTGCCATCGGTGAAGCTCGGGTGGGCGTAGCTGGGACTCTCTTTGGCCAGCAGCTTCTGGACGGATTCAAGCTTTTGCTCCAGCTCCGGCAAGCTTTCGGCGGTATACTCGGTGATCACCACGGAGTCGGGTTCGCCCTGCAGAAAACCCATGGTTCGGGAGATGGAAAGCTGCTGTTGAGCCAGATTCAGCACCATCCGATCAAGCAGTTCGCTGGCTGAAGGTTCGGTGGTGAGTAGCAAACTGTTGCCCAGGAGGGCCTCCTTTAGGGAGTGATAATGGCTCACCACCAGACCGGTGAAACGCGGAATAGGAGTCATGCGCAGCCTGGCTCGGGTTATGAGACCCAGGGTTCCTTCACTACCCACCAGCATGGAAGCCGGGTTGAAACCCCGGATGGGCGGCGCCGCCGGGGCCCTCAGGCCCTGAAACTCGGGCAACTCGTGGCCCACGGCCACCAGGCCACGCAGCATCTCGTCGAGATTGTAACCGGTGACTCGGCGCAAGAGTTTGGGGTAACGAGAAGCGATCAACTCAGCGTTCGATCGGGTCAGGGAGACCAGGCCCCTCAGTAACTCGCCGGTCCGGGTATGGGCCTGGGTTGAGCGCTCCAGAGCATCTCTATCCAAGGTCCGAAAGTTGTGGAGATCACCCTCTCCGCAGAGGAAGGTGATCCCCTCCACGTGGTCCACGGTCTTGCCGTAGCGAATGCTGCGCGTACCGGAAGAGTTGTTGGCCACGATCCCACCCACGCAGGCGTGCTCGGCGGTGGCCGGGTCGGGAGCAAACATAGAGCCGTGGCCCTTGAGCTGCTCATTGAGGTCATTGAGCACCAGGCCGGGCTCGACTTCGGCCCAGCCCTCCTCCGGAACCACCCGCAGCACCCGGTTGAGGTATTTCGAGGTATCCACCGCCACGCCGAGACCCACCGTCTGTCCGGCCAGGGAGGTCCCCCCTCCCCGAGCGGTGAGAGGAACCTCACACTGGCGGCAAGCCTTGACCAGAACTTCCAGGTCCTCAGGCTCCCGGGGTAAGGCGACCAGCAGCGGCTGCTGCTGGTAGATACTGGCATCGGTGGCGTAGAGTGCCCTGGAGAATTCGTCGGTCAACAACTCGCCCCTGAAATCCGACGCCAAAGCGCTCTGGAGCGCCCCCAACTTATCTTCTAACGCACTCTTTTTCATGCCTTAATTTCCCCATAGAAAAGAGCGGCTCCACCTGCCGACGGAAACCGCTCTTTTCGTTCGCACGGTTACTTTTGAATCGAGCGAATATAGTGACCGATGGCCCACTGATCTTCGGGAGAGATGATCCCATCCCAGGGCGCCATGCCGGTCCCTTCGATGCCGTAGGTACCGGTACGGTATAGAGCTAGCTCCAGGTGACCGTACTTATACTCACTACCAACGGTCAGGTCGCGAGGTGGCGGGTCGAGGCTAGCACCGCCCGGCCCGTCGCCCACGCCGCTTTCACCGTGGCAAAGGGCGCAGTTTTGAGAATACAACTCTTTACCTTTGGCAATCGCCTCTGGGCTGGAAGGGGGCACACTGCCCGCTAACGCCACAACTTCTTCATAACCGGTCATTCCTTCGGCTAACTCCAGGTCAGCCAGAAGATCGCCATCCCCTCCGCTGCTCGCTACCGGAGAATCTCCGGCAGTCGGGGTTTCCGCTGCTTCAGCGGGAGTCTCGGTGGCCACTGCTTCGGGAGTTTCAGCACTCTCAGAAGCTTCCGGCGTCTCCTCGACAGGCGCGGAGGTGGTGACAGCCGAGGGACTGGCACCCGGATCTGTTTTCGTGGGCTGTTGACAACCGGTGAATCCCAAGACAGAAATCACAAGTGCCGCGCCCAGCAATCGTTTCAAAGCCATTTCATTGGCCTCCTCATTTCGGTGTAATATTTCGACGCACCCAAACCCCCTGACTTCAGCAACTCCCGTTTCCGACAATCGCCTAGCTGCATTTTGCTGCAGCGATGGGTCACCGTCGAGGCTCAATACGCTTTCGCTCTTCCCGAAACAGATCTGCTTTCCTTCTCCCTATTTCTTCTGATACAGGTGCCGCAGAATTTGGTCCACCGAAACCTGCTGGGCGGCATCCTTCGCCCGGGCCGCCCGGCACTGTTCCCAGCTCTCCTTGAAAACCCGAATACCCGGGGGGCGGCCCAGGGGGTCTGGGTCCAGGGCGGCCATCGCCAGACTCAACAGCTCAGCCAGGCAAAACAACGATTCCCGGCCCCAGTCGGATTCTTCCCGGAGCGCCTGGGCGACCTGCCGGGTTCGCTGCTCTTCGTTCAGCCCGGCCGGGGGCTCTTTGCCGGTGATCCCAAAATAGACTGTGGCTCCCAAGCTGTAGATGTCGTGGATGGGGTCCGAGGCCCCACCCTGCCCTCTCTCGGGAGCTCCGTATTTGGGGCTGAAGACGGCTATCTCTTTGGAAAACTTGGTACCCTTCTGGCTCACCAATCCGAGGTCCACCAGTCGATAGAGGCCTGGCCCGGTCCGCACCACATTGGCCGGCTTGAGATCCCCAAAAACGATCACTCCCTGGCACTGCAGGTGCAGATAGATCAGCAACTCGATGAGCGTTCCAGCTAGGCCGAACAGTTCGTCGTGGCTGAGAACACCCTCCCGTTCGACGTGCTGTTCTAGGGTCTGGCCTTGAAACCAGTCCATCACGATGAAGTAGCAAGGGCCCTCGGCAAAGAAATCGTGGGACCTGGGGAGGGCCGGATGCTCGAGGGTGCGCAGGTAAGAGGCTTCGTTCATGAGCATGGCGTTGAACACCTGATACTCGCTCTTACTCCAGGTGCTGGTATCCACCACTTTTACGGCCTTCAGACCGGCCCGGGTCTGGGCCAAGAAGACCTCCCCAAAGCCCCCCAGACCCAGCCTGCTCAGAAGCTTGATCCGGCCTTCTTGTATGGTACTACCAGGTTCCACGAGACGGGGATAACTACGAGAAAACCGGCATAGACTCCCCCACCGTCGAAAACAGAAGGTTCGGATCATTCCTCGTCGAAGGCGCCGCCCTTGGAGTTGAATAGGCTCTGAGAAACCTCTGAAAGGAGCACCCATGAAAACCTTTTCTCAATACGTCCCGAGTTGGTTTAAATTGATGCTAGTCGCCTCGCTGGCGATCGTGACCTACGGAATGGGGAACCTCCAGTCCGAAACCACGGAAGTCGCCCCGCAAAAGAGCGAACTGCTGGAAACGCTATGGCTGGACCGCGTCCCGGAGATGATGCACGATAGCTGGAACGGTTATCTCTTCACCACCGACAATGTCGGCCTCAACATTCAAGCAGCCTCGGCTTTTAAGCTCACTCTGGAGCTTTATGAGTTTCAACTTCGCAAGAACGACATCCGCTGGCACTTTCCCCACGACGGAACGAAAGCGACCACAAAATACACCATTGAAAAGCTGAAAAAGCCTACCAAGCACTTCGATCGTCAACTGACCATCGAAAACGACCCTAAAAACGGTGGAAAGACCAAAGTGTACTTCACCGGTCCCGACTTCGCCAACGGAGCCACCATAGACAAGCTGGCCCCCGGAGCACTCGAGCGCATCGATCAGTACCGAAGCGCTCGCTAGAGTCACTACGAAAAGGGCCGGGCCTCTCCAGGGGTCCGGCCTTTTTTTGTGAAGGAGTCCCGGGTTCGGCGAAGCAAAATTGCATCTACAGATGCGCCAGCTCTTTCTGCAAGCCCCCAACGATCTGCGAATGCGAGAAGTCCAGGATCCGACCCCCGGTCCCGGCGAGGTGATCGTGGAGGTGCGCGGGAGCACCACCTGTGGGACCGATCTCAAGACCCTGCGTCGGGGCCACCCGAAGTTTCCCATGCCCACCCCCTTCGGCCACGAGTTTTCCGGGGTGATCAGCACCCTGGGCGAAGGCGTGAAGGCCTGGAAACCAGGCAGCGAAGTCATGTGCGCCCCCACCGCACCCTGTGGCGAGTGCGCCCTCTGCCGCCGGGGTCTCTTCAATCTCTGCCGCAAGTGCATGGACGGTCTTATTCTGGGCGCCTTTGCCGAAAAAGTCAGGGTACCGGCCCACATCGTCAAGCAGAATCTCTACCCCAAACCCCCGGAGCTAGATTTTTTCGAAGCGGCCCTGATGGAGCCCCTGGCCTGCGCGGTTTACGGACAGCAGCAACTGCCGCCTCTGGCCGGAAAGAGCGTCGCCATCATCGGGGCCGGACCGATCGGTCTCCTGCACCAGATGCTGGCTTTGCAACAAGAGCCCGCGTTGCTGCTCATGCTGGGACGGCGCCCCCCCCGACTGGACCTCTCCCGGCAGATCGGAGCCCACGATGTCATCGATACCGAACAGGAACCGGACCTGGTGGAGGCGGTCATGGCCCGAACCGGAGGTCGAGGTGCGGAGGTTGTCATCGAATGCACCGGGCAGCCGGAGGTGTGGGTCGACTCGGTCCTGGCCACCGCTCCCTCTGGTACCACGCTTCTGTTCGGAGGATGTCGCAGCGGAACCAGGGTGCCCTTGCCCTTCGACACCATGTGGACGCGCGCCCTGACGGTTCTGGGGGTCTTCCATTTCACCCCGCGGGCGGTCGCCGAGGCGCACCGCTACCTGAGTAGCGGAAAGCTGCCCGTACGTCATCTGATCACCGAGGTCCGCCCTATGTCCGACTATCTCCAGATCTTCCACGATCTGGAAAACGGGAAGGCCGTGAAATACGGCATCGATCCCAGAGCTTAGGACCTGGCCCGGAATAACTTTCTGGTTTTCGGGAAGTTATTTCGGGCCAGGTCCTTAGCCGCAGCCGAGGGCCTTGCGCCACTCGTAGATCAGCTCCATAGCCTCCCCCGGTTCAAGCCGGCGAGAATCCAACTCCCTGAGTTCGCTGATGACGCTATCCTCCGGGGTGGGCTCGGCGAAGAGGTCCAACTGCAAGGTCGGGTCCGGGAAGTCACTCTTGACCCCCTGACCCCTCTCCAGGCGATCCAGCAGATTCTTGGCCCTCTCCAGCACGGGCTCCGGCACCCCCGCCAGGGAAGCCACGTGAATGCCGTAGCTGCGATCCGCACCTCCCGGCACGATCCGGTGTAAGAACACGATATTCTCCCGGTCCTCGCGCACCGCCACCCGGTAGTTTCGGCAGCCCTTAAGGCGCTTGGCCAGCCTCGTGAGTTCGTGGAAGTGAGTGGCAAAAAGTGTCTTGGATTGGCACTCGTGGTAGAGGAACTCGGCGATGGCCTGGGCCAACGAGAGCCCGTCGTAGGTCGAGGTGCCCCGTCCGATTTCGTCCAGAATCACCAGCGAGCGGGGTCCGGCATAGCGCAATATATTGGCCGCCTCGGACATTTCCACCATGAAGGTCGACTGCCCCAGGTGCAGGTCATCGGAGGCTCCCACCCGGGTAAACACGCGATCGGTGATCCCAATGACGGCCGAATCGGCGGGCACGTAACAGCCCATCTGAGCCATGATGACCAGCAAGGCGTTTTGCCTGAGATAGGTGGATTTTCCGCTCATGTTGGGCCCGGTCAAAAGGATCAGACGACGCCTGGCATCCAGGCTCAGGTCGTTCGGAACGAACCGCACCTCGGTCGACCTTTCCACCACCGGGTGCCTCCCCCCCTGGATCTCCAGCAGGTTGTCGTCGGTGAGCACCGGCTTGACCCAGCGATAGCGGGAAGCCCCTTCGGCAAACCCACATAGCACATCCAACTCCGACAGACAGCGGGCCACCCAGCGAAGGGTATCGCCGTATTCGGTACAGCGCTCCCGAAGTCTGCTGAAGAGTTGGTACTCCAACTCCCGGATCTTGTCTTCAGCCCCCAGGACACGCGCTTCATACTCTTTGAGTTCCGGGGTAAAATAGCGTTCGGCGTTGGCCAGGGTTTGCTTTCGGATGTAGTGCTCGGGCACCTGAGAAAGGTTGGACCTGGTGACCTCGAGGTAGTACCCGAAGACCTGATTATAGCCGACCTTCAAGGACTTGATCCCGGTGGCATCCCGCTCATCCTGCTGAAGCTTGGCGATCCAGTCTTTGCCGGAGCCTCTTAAAGCTCTGAGCTCATCGAGCGTCTCATCATAGCCATCGGCGATCAAGCCACCTTCTCTCAGACTCACCGGGGGCTCCTCGGCCACTGCCCGCTCGAGTTCTTCTCGCAGCGGCTCCAAGGAATCAAACTCATAGGTCAGACGAAGCAAGGTCTGGTCCTGGGTTTGAGCCGAGGCGTGAGCCAGCCTGGGGAGTTCGGCCAGGGAACGCGCCAGTGCCTGGAGGTCGCGCGCATTGGCCGTGCCGTAGGCCACGCGCGAGTTGAGGCGTTCGATGTCCGAGACCGACTGCAGTCCATCCCGAATCTCGCGCCTCACCAGTTCCGCCTCCAGGAGTGTCTCCACGGCATCCAGGCGAGCTTCGATGCCATCTCGGTCCACCAGAGGGTGCAGGATCCATTGCCGCAAGCGACGCGCCCCCATGGAAGTATTGGTGAAGTCGCAGGCCCACAAGAGGCTACCCCGCCTCTGGCGGCCCAGCAACGTCTCTACCAACTCCAGATTTCGTCCTGAAGTGGAATCGATCACCATGTGCTCGGAAGTTCGGTAGCCCCGGGGAGGAGAGAGACTGAGGACCTGGCTACCCTGGGTCATCTGGAGATAGCGCAGCAACAGGCCTGAAGCCGATAGGGCCGCACTGGCCTCATCCAGATCCAGCGCCTTCAAAGGAGTGCCCGAAAAGGCTCGAGAGAGGAGTTCCCGACTGGCATTGACACCCGGTTGAGAGTCCCAGGTGGACAGGCTGCAACCCAGCCGCTCCTTGAATTCCAGGGCCTGAATTTCCAGGGTGGTGCCGGCCGCTACCACCACCTCGGCGGGGCGGAAGCGTGATAATTCCTCTTCCAACCGTTCCCAGTCACTGGAAAACTCCGTGCAGACAAACTCACCTGTGGAGATATCGGCGAAGGCGCAACCGTAGAGAGAACCGGATTCGCTTATACCACATAAAAAATTGTGGCGCTTTTCATCGAGCAGGTTGGGGTCGAGGATGGTACCCGCCGTGACCGTGCGGACCACCCCTCTGCGGACCAGACCTTTGGCTTGCCGGGCGTCTTCCAGTTGCTCGGCCAGGGCCACCCGATGTCCGCTACTCACCAGCAGCCGCAAATAAGTGTCCAGGGAAAAGAACGGGACCCCGGACATAGGCACTTTATTGCCGCCTCCTGCCTCTTTGGCAGTCAGTACGATTTCGGCGTCTCTGGAGACAGTCACCGCGTCTTCGCCGTAGGCTTCATAAAAATCTCCCACCCGCATCAACATCAAGCAGTTGGGATGCTCGTTCTTCAAGCCGAAGTACTGTTGAAAGAGGGGGGTGAGAATCTCGAAATCGACCTCGCTGTCGCGGAAATCTTCGCGTCGGGATTGGCTTGTGTTCATTGGATTTGAGCAGTTCGGCAGCCTCTTGAAAGAGCCTGTTGCGATGTCATCGGATCCCTTGGGAGGAACTGAGCAAACTACAGAAAAGGTGCTCTCATCCGCGATTGCGGAGAATCAAGTTTTCCTGATTGCCAGAGAGGATGTCCACTCCATTGAGTACAGATTTCGAACCAGACGATGAACTCACCTACAGCAATGATGACTGGGATGAGGATGAAGACGACGAAGAAGACGACGACTGGGACGACGACGAGGAAGAGAACGAAGAGGATTGGTACGAAGAGGACGAGGACGACGAAGTCGACGACGACCTTGACGAAGACAAGCCCTCCGGTCGGTTCCCCGACGAAGACCCGGAAGAAGATGAAAACAACTGGGAAGAAGATCCCTTGGACGATTGGACTCCCGGTACCGAAGAGGGCGAACCCCAGGATTTCGGCGACGACGATGAGGACGACGACGACGAAGATGACGATGACGACGACGATGCTGATGACGCCTGGAGCGACGACGACCCGCTTTAACCCCTCCTCCTACTGCGCTGTCAAGACCTTACAGTACCTCTAGCGCCAGTTCATGGTTGGTGAACACACAGATGTCACCGGCTATGGACATGGCGTTTTTTACTATGTCCTGGGCGCTCATATCGGTGTGCTTCATGAGCGCCGTGGCGGCCGCCTGAGCGTAACTTCCACCCGACCCCACGGCGGCGATGCCCAGGTCCGGTTCCAACACATCCCCGCTGCCGCTTAGAATGAGGGTGGCCTCTTTGTCGGCCACGATAAGCATGGCTTCCAGGCGCCGGAGCATCTTGTCAGTGCGCCACTCTCGAGTTAGCTCTACGGCCGCTCTTTTCAATTGACCTCGATGTTGCTTTAACTTTTCTTCGAAAAGTTCGAGCAGGGTTAAGCCGTCGGCCGCCGACCCCGCGAACCCTGAAAGCACATCCTTGTGCTCACCCACTCGTCGAATCTTTAAGGCGGAATGCTTGACCACCGTATTGCCCAGGCTGACCTGCCCGTCTCCTCCGATGGCGACCTGCCCATCTCGGCGCACGCTCAATATTGTAGTAGCTCTAAAATTCTGGTTGTTAGACATAACCTGAGCTTGTTCAAAAATTAGACACATCCTGTCAAAAGCACTTTAACAAGTTGGTAGTGTTCTGTTTACAGCGCCCTTCTAGCATAAAGGAGGTGACCTAAAACCGCTCAGGTTTTGCACCCGAAGGAGAGAAGAATTGACACAAATTTTCATTACTGATTTTCAAGTGGTTGAGGGCCACCCTTATCTGAAAGCGGTGGCTCACCTGAAGATGGACGGTTTGCAGCTAAGAGGCCTGCGACTTGAAGAAAAGGACCACGGAGAACTGACGGTGGGCTTCCCCGGACGTAAGATCCAGGGGCATTGGCAAGTGGTCTATGAGCCCAGAAATCGCGCCATCGAATCCTTGATCCTGGACACCTTGAAAAGTTGCTACAAAGCGACCGGTCGGAGGGCCGCATGAGCCGGGCGCTTTACGAGAAGCTCATCCGCCTGGGAGTGAGTGCGCAACGGGTGGCCTCTCTCAAAGCCGGTGGCGCGAGTCTGGCCCAGATTCAAGAAAAATTTGCCCACCGGCCACTCGCCGAACTGGCTTCGGACCCATTCTGGACTCCCGCCTGTGCGGCCTATCCGGCTCCCTTAAAAACTCTTCGAGATCAGCCGCTGCAAGTTTTTCACCGGGGTTTACCCTGGGAGAAACTCTCCCCTTTCATCGTGGGCATCGTAGGCAGCCGCCAGGCCACCTCGTATGGAATCACCAGTGCCCGACGCCTGGGGGCGGCCCTGGCCCGGGGAGGAGTCACGGTCTGCAGTGGGTTGGCACGAGGGATCGATGCAGCGGCCCATTGGGGGGTACTGGAAGAATTGCAGCGCAACCCCCGGGCTGCCGCCCCGGTGGGTGTCCTGGGGCACGGATGGGGGGTGATGCACCCGCCGGAAAACATCAAACTGTTTCAGGAGGTCCTCCACCATGGCGTGCTACTCACGGAATATCCTCGAGGGTTTCCCCCTTCCAAATGGACGTTTCCAGCTCGCAATCGTATCATCGCCGCCTTATGCAATGTGGTCGTGGTGGTGGAAGCTGGAGCCCGAAGCGGCTCCCTGCATACCGCCAACTTCGCCGGGGAGTTGGGCAAAGACGTCTGGGCGGTTCCGGCCTCTCCCGGAAAACCCAACAGCCTGGGGGTCTTGAAGCTCATCAAAGATGGAGCCGGAATGGTCACGGACTTCGACGAATTTGTTCACGAAATCGTGCCTCGAAAAACCTCCAAGAGTCCTTCTGTCAAACGGCTTGAACCTGACACGGCCCTGCTCTTGAAACACCTCGCCCGCAGTGAAGGAAGGATCGACCCTATCTGCGAGGCTCTGGACTGGAGCCCCACCGAACTCGCCTACCGGCTTACTGAACTCGAGCTGGAGGGGCTGATCGTTCGAAACCTGGACGGCCAGTGGGACTTACTCTGCTGGGATCTGCTCGGTGATCTGGCTTAGCAACTGTCCTACCACCGGCCCGGTCTGTAGATCGCGCTCTCGAGTAAAACTGACCATCTTTTGATAGCGGGACAGAAAGTGCCGGGTATGAAACAGGGAGCGACGAAAAGCGGATTCGGCCCGATCCGGACGCCCTTCGGCTTCCTCCAAAATAGCCACCAGCAGCCAGAACTCCACCAACTGCTCATCCAGGTCCGCGGCCCTGAAGCCAGGTAGTTCATTGAGTATTAACGGATGATAATCCACGCTCTTTTTTACTAACCGCTCAAGGGCCCGGGCACTATCCCCTTGAGCGAAAAGAACCTCAGCTTCGAGTCGGTGAAAGTCAGGATAGTTTATCGGATCGGTGGCCATCGCCTCGGCCACCTCTCGGCTATCGGCAGGGGCAGGCCCGGCCAGCAGACTCACCCTTCGGGGTGCTGCCCAGGCGGGGTCGCCGGCTATGGCGTCCCGGGCCAACTCCCGAGCGGCGCCATAGTCCCCCTCCTTGAGCTTCAATTGAGCGACCGTCAAGAGGTGCTCACCGTTCATGGGTTCGGCTAGCAGACTGGAGGAAAAGAGCAGCCTGGCGAAGGCTCGAGCATCCTCTTCGCCGGATTGATAAAGCTTGGATGCCAGATCGTGATCGATGGCTGCAGAGAGCCGGCAGAAGTTCAGAATCAACAGGGCCAGCAGGGAGAAAGTCAGGAGAATTCGAGAGACCTGTTCCACAAAAGGGTTCGCTCTGGTGACCCCCCGCGAAGGGGCGGTTACGGCCCATCCCACCGCCACCAGCACCAGGAGATAAGGGAATTGGCTCTGCACACCGCTCAGACAATGAACAGCAAAACCAGCGAACGCCCAAGCAAAGGCCGCCTCTGTTGTGATCGGCAATTCCCGTATGGCGATCACCCCCAGGACCGATCCCACGACTCCCCATCCCAACAGAAACTCCAACGGGAGAGAGTGGACAAATCGGGAGAAGAACTGAACCGAACCCTGGTACCGGGGATACTCGTGGGGAAAGGCGGCCGGGCCCTGACCCAGCAGGGGCGCTTCTCCTATAAGTTGCCCTGCCGCTTGATAGAAGTGCAGACGCGCGGCCAGGGAATTGGAGCGGTCACGACTACCGCGTCCTCCACCTTCAAAGGATAGAAGCGAGAAAATTGCGACCCCCGCGGTGAGAGATAGGAGAAACAGAGCGGCGACTTTGAAATTCTCCCTCTCCAATCTCATCACCGCAATCAGCAGTAGCAACAACGCGAGCAGAGGAAACCCCACGAAAGCAAACGCTTCCCCGGACAGGTTGAAGACGACAGGGAGAACCGCCACCCCCACACTCGCACCGAAGCGGGTGGGGAAAGACCGTTCCCGGAGTAGCCAGGACACCAAAAAGCCCGTGAGAATGCACGCTCCTGTCAAAGAGCCCGCCCAGAGTTGAACGGTGAGCACGGCCCCGGCAAGAAAACTGGCAAGATATCGGTCCGGTACGGCAGAGGCCGCCCGCTGAAACAGGAAGGGCAAAGCGACGATCGTCCAGGTGCTCAGGGCGTTGGCGTGGTGAAAAACTCCACCCAGACGATGCTCAGTGACCGGCACGGCGATCCAGAGTGCGTGCAGACAGACCCCGGCGCAGACCGTGTAGAGAGCCCACAGTGCGGTGAGCTTCAGACCTTCCACTCTGGTCCGGCGAACAAGGATCACGAACAGGACCAGCAAAGCCCAGATCTCCCATTCCGTTTCCGCCGCATAGCCGCGCTTGGACAGGGCCGTAGAAATCAGGCCTGACAACAAGAAAAGCCCGGCCCACGGGACTCTTCCCCGGTTTACCGGTCGGCCCAATGGCAAGAGCAGACCCAGAAGACATCCCCCCGTCAGGAGCAGACGAAGCAGGGACCTGGAAAGTGAACGCTGTGCTCCGGCATCAACGAAGCTTAAGAAGGGGGACCACCCGGGGTCCTGGCTGAAGAAAGCCACAAAATCTCGAATCACCACTAACACCGGAAAAGTGATAAGGAGAAAGAGAACACAATGAAGCCCCCCATCACGAATACGAACGAGGAGCGTCGTCAAGGCTTTCAACAGGCCCTAAACGTTCAAGCCGGCACGTTGTCCAGAATGAGAGCGAACTTCTCTTTGGCCCTATCCATACTGTACCGGAGAGCACCGAAGTTGGCACCGGCTTGACCCACGGCGATCAGGACGTGACGGGCATCCAGAGTCTGCATGACGAAGATACCTCCGGTGCACTCGAGCACCCAGTAGGTGGGTGACGCGGCGTAAGCCAGCAAAAACTCGAAGCTCTCCTTGACCAGTTCTCCGATCCTTTGCTCGGAGACCTCGTCTTGGGCCACGGAATCGATAGTAATACCCTCTCGAGAGACCAGAAAAATCGATGTCACACCCCGGGTGCGAGCCAGTGCCCCGGTAAGTTTGCCCAGTTCACCGGCTTTCGACTCGTAATAGGCCTGGCGGGCGGCCAAACCTTCCTGGCTGGAGGGCTTCCCCGAATACGGCTCTTCGACCGGGTCTACGAGGGGTTCTTCAATGGGCTCCTCAACGGATTGCTCAATGGATTCCAACACCGGCTGTGGGATCGGTTCAGGCCCGGGATCCTGAGCCGATTCATCCGCTTCAGAAACGACCGGGGTGAGTGTTTCAAGGTCCTGGTATTCAGTCCTGGCCTCCTCCACAAGTTCACTTCCGAGGTCGGCATCGAGGGGCATGGTATAGCTCGGATCCGCCACCAACGATAGGTGGATCCCGTCTTCTCCCACTTCAGGCAAATCTGCCGGGATAGACTCCAAGGTCATGGAAGGTTCTGGAGTCTCGCCCGAAATAGACTCAAAAGCTTCCATGGGATCGGGCAGGTCCGGCTCCACGGTCGAGGTAAACTCGACGACGGGTTCCGGCACAGGAGGCGCGACTGCTTGCTCCTCAGAAATGGGCTCCGGGTGGTCGTCCTCCACGGAAACCGCGGAGGCCGGAATGGACCAATCCTGTTGGACCTCTTCTGCTGAGGAATAAGTTTCGGTCTCGACCGGGCCCTGCGATTCCAAAGAAGGAGTTTCTTCCAGGGCGATTGGCTCCGGAATCTGCACCTCCAACTCGGTTGACTCCATAACCGGAGGCTCCACCGCAATAACGGGCTCGGGAACTTCCAGGTAAGGCTCCGCCTGATGCCCGACGGGCTCAGGAACGAACACAGGATCGCTCACCAGAGGCTGAGAGTCGTCCAGGGTCAACTCTATGGCAGGTTCAGAATAGGCTTCCGGTTCCTGAGCGAACTCTCCGATCGGACTGAGCGATGGGACGCTCTCCTCAATGACTGGTCGAGCGGACACGGGGTCGGGGCGGGGAGCAAATCTGAGTTGCTCGTTGTGAGCTCGCAGCTCTTCCAGCTTCCGCAGCAACTCTTGAACTTCCAGAAGCTTTTTCTTGGCCTCTTCCACGTAATATTCATTGACCACGACCCCGGGATCCAGAGTCACGTTGCGAGTCCGTTCCTGAAGCTCTCGATTGTGAATGGTCAATTGGATCTGAAGGCGCAATCGGGCCTCGTCGAAAGCCTCGTCGGAGGTGGGCTGATTCAGCATCTCGGCTACCGCACTCGGGGGATCGACCTCTTCGGTCAGGATGTGAGCCAGCAATCTGGCTTCCACGTTCTCCGGATCGACCTCAAAAAGCTTGGCCAACTCTCCGTAGGCTTCGTTGAGCATGCCCTGTTGAGAGTAAATCTCGGCAACCGCCAGGTGAGCCTCCGGCACCGGCTTTTCCCTGGTGACAGCCTGGTAAGCGGTAAGGGCCTCTAAGCGCAACCCCCGCCGAAAGGAGGCTTCGGCCAGGGCCAGGACCGTCAGGCCGTCTCCCGGCTTTTGCTCGAGAATGTCGGAGAAGCGCCCGATCTTATGCTCCAATGTGGTCAACTGCTCTACGTTCATGGTTTGCCTCCAACTTGTTTAGGTAGCTCCAGAAAAAAGGTACTCCCGCTACCCGGGGTGCTCTCCGCCCACACGCTCCCCCCGTGGGCCAGGGCGATATGCTTTACGTTGGCCAGACCAAGCCCGGTGCCTCCCGTGGCTCTGGTCAAAGAGTTGTCTGCTCTGAAAAATTTTTCGAACACCAGCGCTAACTTCTCGGCCTCGATGCCGACCCCCTCGTCTTTCACCGAAAGGACCACAGCCTCGGGGAGTTCCTTTAAACTAAGGGCGACCTTTCCCCCGCCTGGCGAATACTTGACCGCATTGGAAAGCAGGTTGGTCACCGCTTGGCTGATCAGAGTGGGATCGACTCTAAGGATCGGGCTCGGGAAAGGCTCTTGCACCAGAAATTCATGGTCCGGGTTGGTCTCGGCAAAGGCGGGAATGCAGTCTTTGACAAGTTTGCCGAAATCCAGGTCTTGCTCTTCCAGCACGAATCGCCCGGCTTCCAATCGCGTGAGGTTCAACAACTGATCAATGAGAGATTGTAAGCGCCTCGACTCATCAGCGCAAATTCCCAAAAAATGAGTCAAGCGTTCCCTGGGAAATTCCCGATGCAAGAGCAGTTCCAGGAAGGCCGAGATGGTGGTGATCGGAGTTTTTAATTCGTGACTTATCATGGAAAGAAACTCGGATTTCATTCGATCGAGTTCCCGACTGGCCGTCTCATCTCGCAACAGTAGCACCGAGCCGCTCTCCTCTCCTTCCACCACCAACGGCGTGGGTACGATCTTAAGAACCCTTTCACCGGAGTTGAACTCTAACTGTCCCCGTTCTACCATCTGGGCGAGAGTAGCCCCCAACTGTTCGTAGCTATCGCTACAAATGGGCTTCATGAACCTTCGGGCAACCACGTTGCAGCTCAAGACCTGATGGGACTGGTCCAGGACCACCACACCATCGGCCATCGAAGAAAAGGTCGCGGTCAGCTTCTGGTTGCCCAGTTCCAGCAAGCGTCGCTGGCGACGTTCAGCCTGAAACAGGCGGGCCTTCTGGAGAGCGACTGCAGCCAGGTCTCCCACGCTGACCAGGAAAGCCAGATCCCCTGGGTCAAATCGGCGCTCACCGACCCGCCTGATCATCAACACCCCGGCTACGCTACCTTCGATCGAAATCGGCACCGACAGGGAGGAGGCGATCGAGTCTCCCCGCTCCACCACCATATCGAACCTGGGGTCCTCCACCTTGCCATCCAGGTGGAGAGCCTCTCCCGTAGCCGCTACCCACCCGGCGATGCCGGTGCCCAGCTTTTGCCGGGTCTTTTCCACGATCTCAGGGTCCAGGCCTCGGGAGACGTTGATGGTGAGAAAACCGTCGCGCTCCAGCATGACTGAGCCGGCGTCGGCCTGAAAAATCTCCAGCACCATATCCAGCATGGTTTGCAGGACATCGTGGACCTCAAGAGCGCTATTCAAGGCCCGAGAGATCCTATAAAGAGCAGCGAGTTGTCCCTTTGTTCGACTCTTTTCGATGGGCTGCGAAGTAGTCACCCAGTGGATACGCTCAGGCGAGTTCCATATTCAAGAGCTTCACTACTTCAGTGAGCAGAGTGAGGGGGCTGAAAGGCTTCGTGAGGTATCGGTCCGCGCCCGCTTCATAACCGGCCTGGGCATCCTCTTCTCCGCTCCGTGCGGTCAGCATGATCACCGGTGTGCCGACAGTATCCGTCGACTGCTTTAAGGCACGACAAACCTCCAGGCCACTCATGGAGGGCAACATCACGTCGAGAACCACCAGGTCCGGGCTCTCGGATTTTGCCATGGCCAGCGCTCCCGGCCCGTCCTGGGCTTCCAACAATCTAAAACCCAGATCCTCTAACGTGACCCTGAGAACCTCAAGGACGTGCGGTTCATCATCAACCAGCAGAATCGTCTTACTCATACTGCCAACAACCTCTCGACCGCCCCACGATTCCTTCGGATCTCAAGCCTGACTCGGCCCAGATTGGCACCGGACCCTGCCAGGACCACCAGGACGAAGTTCTCACCCACGACTTCGGCGGTGATCTGCTTCTCTTCAAACTCCAGGTACTGCTGAGTCAGAGGCGCTTTGCCCAACTCCTCGGCGATCTGCATTCCGGCCTGCAGACTTCGCAATATCACTTCGGCCAGAGGATCCGTTTCATTCTCATTCTCTTCCCGGAAGTATTTCTCGATCACAAATCCGTTGGCGTCGAAGACCGCCGCCCCATAGACGTGATCCAATTGACAAAAATTTTCTAGTATCTGGTCCAGGTCTGCCACGAAATATTCTCTCCTACAGAATCGGCCTGATATTAACCAGGTCGCCGTCATCGACGTTCATATCTTTTAGCATGTTGGAATGAACCTCGACCCTATTGCCCAACCGACTGGATCCCGACCGGCATTTGTACTTATGCATCCTGCCATCGGCGGTTTCCAGTTCCACCTCGAACTGGGACTTGGCATCGAGTCCCCAGTCTCTCAAGACTTCTTCGGAGAGTTTCACTTCCTCGGCCGAGCGGAAAAGTGCCGAGGCCTTCTTCAGCGTCAATTGCCGGATGCGTCCCAGGTCATCGTTGACCGCATCGGTCTGCTTGGCAACCTCCGCGGCCTCCGCGGCCCGAATCAGGACCCGGGAACCGTTTTCGTGGACGTAGTCCAGGACTGCGCTCACCTGAGCGGGCCCGCAGACGATTTCACCAAAGCTCTCGGCGAACCGCTCGATGACGAAATCCCCTTCGTCAAACAGCAAGTGAACCAAGCCTTTGGGCCCGGCAACCCTCATGAAACCAGTTTGACGCTTATCTTCGAGATTACTGATGACCCGTTTCAACTCTTTTCGCTCGATCTTCTTATCGGCCATGATAGTGTTGAAAGCAAAGGAGGAACAATAGATACTCACCATCGATTCGGCCAATACATAGACCGAGACTTCTGCCGTGGGCTTCTGGTGCATCAATCCATAGATACGCGCCGGTAAGCGGGCCGTCAATGGGCTCCGGGATGTCGCTTCCAAAGCCCGCAAGATATTACCGTCCCGGAGGATGAAAAACCCCGACACCCCTCCGGCCAAGCGCAACTGAACAAAACCCGCGAAACGGTCCGCCAGCAAATTCTCTAGCATCGTCTCGACGTCTTGGACCGGTAACGTAACATTCTCCAGAAGTGGATTCCCAACCGGTAAAAGAAGATCTCTTCCTGAACTCACTGAAGTCTTCAATCTAAGACTAACCTTCCGTCTTCGGGCTAGGCGGCGGCGGCGTCTGACCTACTCCCTGAGAGAAATCGAGAGAGATCGTCCTCCCATGGGGATCGTCCCCGCCTGGGAACTCAAAAGGACTCGAGGGGGCTGGAGTGCCGGAACCCGGCATCTGGAACGATGGGGGGGAGCCTCCCGCGTTCGAAAACATGTCGGAAAGCGGTAATGTGCTCGAAGAGTCGTCAAGCCCTCCTCCGAAACCGCCGGCAAAGGGGTTCGGCTCCGATTGACCCGGTAGCTGAAACCCACTGGGAGCCCCCGGAGAATCCGGCAGCTTAAAGGAAGGGGGTCCCGCCGCTGGTCCGGGTGGCTCGGCCGAGGCGGCCGGTAAAGCAAATGGTGAGGCCGCCGGAGGCGGTGTCGCCCCGGGCTCCGGTAGCTTGAACCCCGGATTGACCGGTGGGCTGGGAGGAGCAGACCCCGGCAATTGAAAGCCTGGAGGAGTCGATGGTGCCTGGGAAGGAGGCAAGGAAAACCCTCCGTCGGAAGCGGGCGGAACAGCCCCAGGAATAGAGAAACCCTGGGGATCACCGCCGAGTTGGATCCGGTCCGAATCTTTAGTCGGCGGCCGATCCATATCGCCACCGCCGGTGGTGCGCTTCAAGAGCGCTTCCCAGGCCTCGGAAGAGGCCGCCGATTCGACCGGGGGAGCAACCGGAGAAATCAATCCACTGGGCTCACCGCCTCCCGAGGGGGGCAAAGAGCCAGGCAAATTCGTGGGGTTACCAAAGGGGCTGGATGAGAGACCTGCTTCTTCCGTCGAGGGAGGAGGGGTCTCTCCAAAGCTTGCCGCCTCAGGCTCTCCTGCCCGAACTCGTTGGAGAAGATCGGCCCAGCCGCCACTACTCCCAGCATCGGGTGGAGTGAACGCGACCGTGGAATCCGCCTGGTCGAAACCACCGGGTGCAGCGGCAGCAGGTTGAGAAAAGGGGTTCTGCCCAGCCGCCGGAGGGGCAGGAACCGGTGTTGATGCTGCCGGCGGGGGCGGCGGTGGCGGGGGGGCAGCCGAGGGCGGCGGAGGCGGCGGGGGGGGCGGTGGAGCAAAGGACTTACCGCCTATGCCCACGGCTGAGAGCGAGCCGCTGGGAGGGGCCCCTCCTGAAGATTTTTTCTTGGCCGCTGCGGCAGCGAGCTTGGCTATATCCAGTGAGGAACGAGATTCTCTTTTTTGATCGAAGTACTCCCAGGCACCGAGACCGACAAAAATCAGCAACAGCCCCACCGCACCTCCGGTAAGAAGACCTTCATGAGGGGCCAGGGTCTTGGCCACCCCTGTCTGAGCCTGGGCCACCCCTGCGAGAAATCCCCACAGAGCCAGGCACCTGCCACCGTCTTTCATCCCATTTCGCACTCTACTACAATTCATTTTTATGATTCTGCCTGCATTTTCTCCATGAGGACTTCTATCCGCGAAGCGACATCCCTATATCTGATGTCAATCACATAGCACTCCTGGAAAGCTGCCAGCGCAGGTTGCAACTGGCCCATCTCTTCGAGCGTGCATGCCAGATTAAAGCGAAGCTCCAAGAAATCCTCGTCGCGGTAGCCCGGTTGCTCCAAAGCCCTTTGGAACTGCTTAACCGCCAATTGCGGGTAACCTTTTTGCCGAAAGCTTTCCGCCAAACAATTGGAAGCCGTTAGAAACTTGTTGCTGTCCTTGGAGGCCAGCAAAAACTCCCGTATAGCCTCTTCTAAAAAGCCCATCTGACGAAAAAACTGACCCAGTCGGATGTGACTGCTGGCCTCACCCTTGGTGAACGAGGTCGCCTTTTTGTACTCGTTGATGATTCGAGAAACGAGTCCCTTGCTGAAGATCTGCTTGGCCACATCGGCGGCCTCTTCCAGTCGGCCTTCTCGGGCATAGATAATAGCGATTCGAGAAAGCGAGTCGGAGCGACCCGGTTCGAGGTCAAGGACCTGCCGGTAGAAAGGTCGGGCTTCCTCGAAGAGGTATTGATCGAACAGCACGTCCCCCAGACGCTCCAGATACATGGGCTTCTGGCCTGCTCGGCTTAAAATCTCTTCCAGGATCCCTCGGGACTCCTCGAGTCCCTTGTGGGAGATAGCAGCCCTCGCTTGCTCGAAAAGGATGTCGATGCTGAGTTCATCCATCCCCGCCTCGGCAGCCCGCCTGGCGGCCTCCCGGTAGGTCTGAAGGCCATCCTCGAAATCTCCGTGACTGACCAGATTCTTGGCGATGTCCTGGTGCAACCAAACCGCATCCTCAGTTCGACCGAGTCCTTCCAGCAAATGAGCCCGTTTGCGCTTCACGATCAGACCCATGCGGCTTCGATCCGCAGCGGCAAGTTCGTTTTCCAGAGTCTCCAAGCTTTCCAAGCCCGCACTCAAATCACCGCTAGAGACCAGACTCTGCACCAATTTGTCCAGAGTCATGGAAGCTTCCTCCGAATTACTGTGGAGGAGATAAGACTTCGTGATCTCGTAGTATTGCTGGTTGCCCTCCTGCTTGCGATTGAGGCGACTGAGCAGGTCTGCCATCCTATCTCGGTACTCCAGAGAGGTCTGCCACTGCTCGTTGTGCTCAAAGGAATCACTGAGTTCGGTCAAGATCCGCAGCATGCGTTCCTGTTCACCCTTGGATTCGGCGTCTCTGAACAGTTCCTCGAGCAAGGATTGGCCCTGTTCTAGAAAACCTGCCCGCAAGAATAGGCCACCCAGACTCTGTCGCAATTCCAGATTGAGGGGCTGCAGGTTGATGATCTCTTTGACACACTCCTGCGCTTCATCCACTTCGCCCCGCTCGAGATGGATCGACATGAGGGAACGGTAGTGCTCGGTAGCTTCCTCGAATCGTAGATTCCGAATGAGCAACCGGATGGCCTGACGGCGATGCTCCACGTCTTTAGGATCGAGTTCCAGGATCCGATCGAGGACCTTATGAGCCACGTCCGGGAGATTTTCATCGAGATAAACCTTGGCCAGCGTCGCAAACTGCTCCAGAGCTTGAGCGGTTTGCCCTTGCTCTGCCCACAGATGCCCCAGCTTGAAACGCGCATTGTAATCGGTGGGGTCCATGTCGACCATGCGAGAGTAAACGTCGACCGCTGAAGTCACGTTGCGCTCCTGATTAAACCGGCCCGCCAGGACCAGCATGCCTTCTCTGGCCCGTTCGGTCTGCCCCTGAGATGCCATCTCTTGAGAGAGCCTCAGGCGGATTTCCGAATCGGCAGGCTGATAGGCCAGGATTTCCCGGTAGAGCCGTTCAGCCTCCACGTGATCCCCCTGAGCCGAGGCCGATTCCGCCATGCTGTAGATGTGCTGGCGAGCCCGCGCCAGGTCCCCGGAGTCGAGATAGTTGTGAACCAGGCCGTCCAGGTACTGCTTCTTCTCCTCCATGTCATCGGGCATCAAGTTTACAACGTCACGCACCCGATCCAACTGGCCCAGAGTCAGATACTTCTGAATGAGCAAGCGAAGAAAGGAGCGCTTCTCCGGGTCGTTTTCGGAGAGTGCAATGATATCTCGTTCCGCTTCTTCGAACCTGTTGGCATTGAGATAAGCCTGAACGATCCGTCGGTGGTAGCGGGGGCGAATCTCGTCATCCTGGGCGAGCTGCTGAACCTCCTGGGCAGCTCGGTCGATGTCGCCGCTGGAGAGGTAAGCCTCGATCAGTTGGCCCATGTAGGAGTTCCGCAGCGGATCACCCTCTGACAACCGGTAGATCTCTCGGCCCGCTCCCTCGAGTTCTCCTTGAGCCAGAAAAGCTGCAATCATTCGGCTCACGAAGCTCGACCGCGACTCGTCTTCCTCGGGAAGTCGCGCAACCTCTTCGGAGGCTTCGTCCAGCCGACCGGCTTCCAGATAGGACGCGATCAAACGGCGCTGAAACGACAGCCTTAAAGGGTCGTCTTCGGGCAAGCGATGAATGGTCTCTCCAGCCTGCTTCAGGTCTCCCTTGGCCAGAGGTATCTCCAACAGGCGAGTGACCAGGGAGTTGCGCTCCCGATCCGAGCGCGGAATCTGGGGTAGCCCTTCAAAGGCTTTCTCGAGGTGGCCGGCATCCAGATAAAGTTTGACCAGTTCTTTGCGAAACAGGAGCCTCTTTTCGTTGTCCTCGGGCAACATCTCCAATTCTTGCTCGGCCTGGGTCAGCCGACGGCGCTCCATGTTGAGCAAGATCAGTCGAACCCTCAGGTCCAGTACGCCCTCGTCGTCAGCCGGCAGCACTGAGATCTGCCGGGAGCTTTCGTCCAGGCGGTTGGTACGGAGCAACAGATCGATGACGTACTTTCTGATATCCACTCGCTGGGGATCCAACTGCAAGATGCGTGCGTAAGTGTGGATAGCAGGGTCGAACTGCTTCATATCGGTCAAGATCTGCGCCTTGTAAACCAGGGCTTTGTCGTCATTGGGCTTCTGAGCGACGATCCTTTCGATCTCCTGAAGCGCGCCTTCCAACTCGCCCTTTTCCTTGAGAGAGAGGGCTACCTGATAGACCAGATCCTGGGCTTGCGGGAAGAACTTCACCATTCGTTGCTGGAACTCCAGCGCCGCCTGCTCATCTCCCTGGGCCCGATGCAGTTTGACGATCTGCTGAAAAGTCTCCAGCGCCTCGTACTGCATGTCTTTCTTAAGATAAATCTCGCCCAGCAACTCGCGAGCCGGGATGTTCCCCCGGTCCAATTCCAGCAACCGCCGGAGCGACTTCACGGCCTCATCGAGCATCCCGCGTTCAATATTGCCATTGGCCAGTTGCAGATAGTGCGGAGTCACTTCCTCGGCCTTGCCGACCGATAGCAAATGATCGACCAGGCGCTTTCGAATGTTGATGTTGGTAGGGTTGCGCTCTAGAACATTCTCGTAGATGTCGATCAACTGGTCGATGGCCCAGCGAGCCTTGGGATCCCAGGAAACGACCGTCTCGTAAATGTTGATGACCTTGTCAAGGGGCTTGTTATCGGTGTAGAGGCCGGCCAATTTGCGATAGGTTTCAACGGCCTCGGGCACTCTCTCTTGCTTGGCATAAAGATCACCAAGGGAGTGCAAAATGTCGCGGTTATCGGGTTCGAGATCCAAAATCCGGAGGAAGGCTCGACTGGCGTCCGGCAGCAACTCTTTTTTGATGTACATCTCGGCGGCGTGCTGAAACCAGACCTTGGTGTTCTGGACACTCCGGCCTTTCTTTCGAGCAAAAATCTCCCCCAGCATCTCGTAGGCCTGAGCAGCCTCGTGGGGAGCCAGTCGGGAAACCTCCTGGAACTGATCGATGGCCTCTTTGTCCATCCCCAGATTCATGTAAGCTTTGCCCAGAGACATGTGGGCTTCCCAGCGCCCTGGGCCGTGTCCCAACTCGATGCTTTTGCGAAGATACTGAACGGCCTGATCGACCTCATTGCGTTGCAGAAAATACCGACCGATCTGCAAGCAGACTTCCGGCTTTACGCGCTTAACCGCCTCTTTGACTTGAGTGATCTCGTCGGCACCGCGAAGGGACGAGCCCTGGTTTTCGACGGTCTCTTCCAACCGCAGCACCTCTCGGTAGCGATCGACCGCAGCGTCGAGGTCGCCCCGCTGTCGAAAAATCTCGGCACACTCCATGTGCTGGGAAATGATCTCGGACCAAACACCACTCTTGAGAGAAAGTGCGATGATATAGCCGCGAACGTCCAGATTGTGCGGATCGCTCTTCAGAGCATCCTGATAAGCTTCGATCGCTTCGTCAAACCTACCCTGATTCGCGTACGCGTTAGCTATTTCCAGCGAATTGGTTACAGTCACTTTCTCCTCCAGGAGATCAATGGATTCTTCATTTTACGAGCCCGCGCCGGCCATCTCCGATTCTATCTTCTCGATCCAGCTACGCACATCGCGATAAGCGATATCCACCCGATAGCACTCTTTGAATTCATTGAGGGACTCAGCAAGTCGTCCGTTCTGATACTGGATCTGGGCCAGATTGTAGCGGAGTTCCAGATAGGCTTGCTCGTTGTGCCCCCTGGTCTCCAGACCCTTCTTAAACTGATTGATAGCCAGGCCGAGCATATTGAAGCCCTTCTTCTTGGCGAAACAAAGACCCAGCATATTGTAGGACATCAGTTCGAAATCAGGGCTTCGACGGGTCTGTTGAAATTGCTCGATGGCGTGGTCAAGGTCACCCAGGTGATAGCAGAGTTCTCCGTAGTTGAAGCGTTCCTTAAGGTCCGTGGGATTGCCCTCCACTCTAGCCTTGAGGGACTCGATTACACCGTTTTTGATGCTCGCGCTTTCCCCCCCGGCTTGTTCGAGTTGTTGCAGAACCAAACCAGCCTCTGAAACCTGCTCCTCCTTGAGCAAGATATCGATGTACATCCGCACAGCGTCGAGACGGTCGGGAGCCATTTGGAAAAGCTTGCGCAGTTGAGTGAGCGCAGCAACTTTGTCACCGATCTTCTCGGTAAAAAGCAAAGCCAACCTATTCTGAAGCTCAATCTGACTCTCATCCAACTCGAGCGCCCGTTGAATCGCCTCTGCAGCCTTGTCGTAACGCTCTCTGCTCTCGTGCAGGTCGGCCAACCCGATCCAACGCAAGCGAGCATTCTCGAGATCTCCGGCCAACCCGTAAAACTTAACCAACCGCTCCTGCAGTTCCACGTTCTCGGAATCGGCCTCAACCAGGCGAGAGTACAACTCGATGGCCGTCTGGTGGTCCTTTGTTCCCAGATAATATTCTGTAAGAGCTTCCGCCTGCTCCAGAGCAGCCCCCACGTGGTTGGAATCAAGATAGGCATCCACCAGCAGTCTGCGAGCGTTCTGGTTGTGCGGCTGGTGTCCCAAAACATCTTCGTAGAGACGAATAGCCGGCTCCAGGTCACCCCGCTCCTGGTAGGCGTGAGCCAGACGGAACTGTTGCTCCATGGCCTTTTCGCTCATGCCCAGCTTCTTGTAAAGTTCGACCAGCCCACCCCGGTCTTCCAGCAACTCAGGATTGAGCTCCACGATCCTCTCGGTGACCCGGGCGGCCTCTTCCCATCGCTCTTCTTGCTGATAACGGATCACCAGACTTTGAAAGCTCCGGAGGGCCCGATCCATGTCGCCTTTACTTTCGTAAATCTGTGCCAGACGTTCCTCGAAGACAGGGTCGTTGGAGATCTCCAGGAGTTGCTGAAAGGCGGACACGGCTTCGTCGACTTCGCCCTTGGTCAGTGCCGTCTCGGCCAGTTGTCGCAGATGGTGAGCCGCAAGCTTACTCTCATCGAGCGACGTAAACACTGAGACCAGAACCTTACGGGCCTCGAAGTGATGAGAATCCAAGGACAGGACCGACTGTAAGATATCCAGAGCGTCGTGGTGCTCTCCCCGTTTGAGATGAAGCTTGGCCAGGGCCAGTAAAGATTCACCAGCTTCGGCATAATTTTCATTCCAGAACTCAGCTTGAATGACACGATGCAAGAGCGGAATCGATTCCGAATTTCTCCGAATAACCTGTCGATACACCACCAGAGCGTCTTCGAGCATGCCGTACTTAAGGTGAATATCCGCAAGTCTGGTTCTCATGACCAGGTTATCTGGGGAGTCCTCCAAGGCTTTCCGGTAAGCGTTGATCTTGGCGGCCACATCGGCCCCGGCCAGGCTGGAATCGAGCTTATTCGCCAACTCCGTATCCTGGGCTGGAGACTCGTCTTCGATCGACAACGAAACCTTGGGTTTCCCCAAAATCTGCGGTCCTTCGTCGACCGGCTCCGGCTCTTCAAAGGAATCAGCAACGGACAACTCTTCGGAGGCGACAAGCTCATCGAAGAGACCCTCAGCTTCAGCTTCCAGCGGTGGCTCGTCGAAAAGACCTCCATCGTCCTCTGGTATTGATGAAATTGGATCCAAATCAGGCTCGGGAGGCTCTTGCTGAAGCAGATCCTCGATCGACTCTTCAGCCTTAGGCAGGGTCGCCTCCAAGAGCATCATAAACTCTGGAGAATCAGCCGGTTCAGCCACCGGCGAGTCAGCGACTCGCGCCATCTCTTCAGCTCTAAGTTTATCAATGGTCAGGGCGTCTTCATCTCCCCAAGCAGGCTCCACCGCCGCGAACAGATCGTCCGTGTCTTCGGCTTCTGCTACCGCTACCGCTGTTTCAAATAAACTCTCGGCCTCCTGCGCCACCATGGGAGGGTCGCCGGGCATAGGAAGGTCGAGGTCTAACGGTGCTGCAGGTGCAGTCTCCTCGAGAGGCAGTGCATCAAACAATCCACCCCCGTCATCCGGATCGCTAAAGGCGAAGTCATCCATAGCCGACTCATCGAACAAAGATCCGCCTTCACTACCGGCCTCCGGGGCGGGCTCATCGAACAAGCTCGCAGAGTCGTCACTCGGACCAGGAATATCGAACATCCCACCATCATCAGCTTCTTCCGGTTCAGCGAACATAGAGGTTGAACCAGCCGTGTCTAAAGACGTCTCGCTGAAATTTCCACCAGAATCCAGGGGCTCAGCGAAAAGGTCCACGCTCGCTCCTTCGTCTCCGAACAAGCTCTCCGCCGGGGGTTCTTCATCGAAAAGCCCTCCCGTATCAGTCTCGGAAAACAATCCGCTCGAATCTTCATCACTGCCTTCGAAACCGTCGAAAAGTCCGCCGCCCATTTCGACTTGAGGAACTTCCTCTGGAGACGCTTCGAAACTGGCATGAGATGCCTCATCCGGCTCAGAAAAGAGGTCGAACTCCTCCTCCTCCCGGGCTACTTCTAGATGGGCAACCGGAACCTGAGCTTCTTCGTGGATCGGTTCCATATCACCAAAAAGGTCGTCTCCCCCGAACAGATCCGAAGAGGATGATTCCTCGAAAAGTCCCACCGATTCCTTTTCTTCTAGAGCCGGTTCATCGAACAACCCGTCCAGCCCGGATTGGTCGTCCGGCTCCGGATCGTCAAACAGAGAACCTTCCACGCTGTCACTCTTAGATGGCTCGGGTTTGGAGTCTGCAAACAGGTCACCCCCCGAAAACAGATCATCCTCTTCCGCCGAGGATTGCTCATCGAAACCGGTTGCCGCCGCTGCAAAAAGTTCTTCTCCGAAAAGATCGGAGCCGCCGCTAGCATCTTCAGCAAAGAGCCCGCTGTCGCCGGCTTCGAGCTGCTCGCTTTCATCCGGCTCGTCAAAGGAAAATGAACCGCTCTCGGGAGCTGTAGCTTCCTCCTCAAACATGCTGCCAAAGCCCGCATCTTCGCCGCCTCCTCCTTCAGATTCGGGAGCGAAGAGGTCTTCACTGGGTCCAGGTCGGGTGAAAGAACCAATGGTGTCAGAAGACGAAATCTGGTCTCCCCCTTCTCCTTCTTCGAAAAGATTATCGAACTGCTCTCCTTCAAAAAGGTCGGAGTCTCCGTCCGCCGGTTGCTGCAGCGAAGAACTCTGCCCCCCATCGTCGAAGAGATCGTTTCCAACATCGGTATCCCCGAATAGGCTTTCACCAACATCTTCGTCCCCGAAAAGACTGCCACCATCGGAGGACCCTTCCTCCCCGAAAAGGTCTCCCGCGGAGCCCATGTTAAAGAGGTCGTCCCCTTCATCGTCGACTTTCAAGCTACTCGTCGAGAAGACTCCCGACTCTCCAGGGTCTGCCGGAATTACCGGAGCAGTCGGCGGCGCGGGTTCAGAGTCGTCCACAAAGAGAGACTCCCCCAGATGCTCTCCAAGCGAAGACTCTTCAGCAAACAAGTCATCCCCCGTCGAACCAAAATCTAGCTCCGCAGAACTTGAGTCTTCATCGTCGAACAGGATCCCTACCCCGGTTTCCAGCCCATCATCCACGGGATCCGGATCCAGCTCTGGTTCCGGTTCGGGCCGACGGCGACTCAAGGTCGGCTTCCCTTCACCCATCATTGGCTTATCGGAAGCGCCGCCTTTCATCCCCAAACCGGGTCGCCTCAAACCGGCTCGCATCGAGCCGCCGCCACCACCCAGAGACGGCTTACCCAACATAGGCTTGCCCCCCCCCGGACCACCAGAGGGATCAACAAGTCCCTTTCTCAGAAGCCCTCCGGAAATCAAACCTTTCCTCTTGGATTTCGTTTTAGCGGCTCCAGAATTATTCTGACCTCCCCCGGGGGCCAGTTTCTTAGACGCGGGGGCTTCCGGCTCAGCCGGCGAATCCGCAACCCCTGGCATCGCCGAAGGCGGTGGCTCGGGCATCATGTCGATAGCCGAGATGGGAGCAGCCTCGGGGGTTGGAGGTTCTTCCTCGGGCGGTGTAGGGGGCAAAGGAGGTACGAACTCCTTCGGTTCGGCCGGTGCTCCCAAGTTCGTCAGACCTTGCTGAGCCTGGGCGTTTCCTTCCTCTACACCGAGGACGATCTGGTAAACCTCTATCGCCTCATCCTTCTCGTCGCTCTCCAAGTAAGCCTGGGCAGCCTCCAAGAAGTGCTGAACCGCCTCGTCTTGCTTGCCCATGGAGAGATTGAGTTCTCCCAACTTACGCATGGACTTGGCCAGTTTGGGATTATTCTGTAGAACCTTATTAAATGCCAGCAACCCGCTCCGGAATCGCCCCTTCAGTTGGCACACCAACCCCAATTCAAGAAGCGCATCCTGATGCTCCAGGTCGTGCCGCAAAACAGACCGAAACTCTTGTTCAGCCTCGTCCAACTTGCCCAGTTCGGTATAAAGACGGCCGAGCGTCAGCAACACCTCGGGGTCGTCCGATTGAACCACCTTCATCCGGCGGTAAGCCTCTGCGGCTTTAGCAATATTGCCGGCCTCCTGAAAAGCGTTGGCCACTTTCCGGTACTGATTGGCTCCATCCTGGATCTGGCCGTGGGAAACAAACATCTCCGCCAGTTCCAGAGAGATGTCGAGATTCTCTGGTTGCTCTCTCTGGGCATCTTGGAGTAGCCGAATCGATCGGTCCCCGTCCCCTTGCTCGATGCAAAGGCGAGCCAATTCGCGAGCCAAATAAACCGCCCGATCGGTATGCCCCCTCCGTCGTTCAATATCAACTCGCTTCTCGCGAGCTTCAATGCACTCGGGGTTCAGAGAGAGGACTCTCCTGATCGCATCCTCGGCTTCCGGGAGTTGCTCAGCGCCGACCAATACCTCGATCAGTTCGACGTAGGTTGAGATCACCGAACGAAACCTCCCACGAACCGCTAGAACGTGAGCTAATCGATTATAAACATTTGGCTCCTGTGGCTCACTCTGCTTCAGCTTCTCAAGCTGATCGAGGGCCTGATCCCACGCACCAGCGGAGATCGAACTCTCGGCGTCTGCCAGGAGAGCGGTGGCTTGACTCACTCCCAAAACCTCCCTTGGGCATTTGCTCAAAAAAAAATTTCGAGCCTTTTCGACTCTCTAATAAACTTTACCGTCGCCTAGACTGTTTTCTCTGGGGAGGTTAGCGCTCCTGCCGTAGACACTTCGCAAAACGGCAAAGAAAAAGGGGCTCGTGTGAGCCCCTTTCCCTTTGCCGATGAACTCGACTACCTCATAATATGAGGAGTCATCATCACGACCACTTCGTTTCGGTTCTTGGTAACCGAAACGTTGCGGAAGAGGGTACCCAGGATAGGAAGATCTCCGAGCAACGGGATCTTCGAGACGTTCTGGATATCTTCTTCGCGGATCAGACCACCCATGATGATGGTGTCTCCATCCTTCACGCGCATGTTCGTTTCAATGATCCGAACCGCGGTTCGCGGATATTGGTTGTTGATCAGCTCGAGCAGAGTACTGACCTCCGGTCGCACCTCGATGAGAACGTAGCCGTCAGGCTTGACGTTACTGGTAACGTCGAGCTTGATACCGATATCTACGTACTGAACCTGGAACTGACCGGCCCGAGGGTCGAAGTAGACGATCGGGTACTTGTCACCGATGTGAATCAGCGAAGGCTTACCAGAGATGGAAGCCACCCGAGGCGAAGCCAAGATTTTGGCTTCGTTCTGGGTCACCAGAAAGTTGATCGTCGCATTGATTACGAAGGGCGATCTGGCGAAGGACTGAATCGAGAACGGCACGGTAGCCGGTGCCCCCACAGCCGTCAAGGGGTCCAAGACCACCCCTCCTGGAGTACGAACAACGGTCTGCCCGACTGCAGCTTCTTGAAACGAAGTTTGCAGCGAGAAGGGTGCTTGACCGGAACCCAGGCTAGTGCCGAGAGACTTCGAACCGTTGTCGCTGATGTCGACCACTTTCAAGTCAATCATCACCTGATCCAACGGACGATCCAGTTCGGCAAGTAACTCGCGCACTTGATCGATGGCGCCTGGCGAACCTTCCACGATGAGCATGTTCTGACGAACATCCACATTGTAGGAGACATCCGGTACCATGGTACCCAGCAGTCCCCTTACCTCGCTAATGTCACCATACTTCACCGGAAGAAACTCTCGCAACGGCGGAGCCGGAGGCGGGGGTACTCTATCCAGATTCGACAACTCGCGCTTGATCTGAAGGAGGTCTTCCTTCGATCCGTTTGCGAAAAAGCCGTTCATTGTCGGGTGAGGAGTAAACTTCACTCGTGGATACTCAGCCTTGAGGAAGTCAACCACCTTCGCAGAAGAAGCCTCTTCGAGGAGATACTCCATCCGAACATCGTCCGGAGAAGGAATATACTCTTTCGCGACTTGATCCGGATCGAGAATGTTACTCTCTACCTCGGCCAACTTCTCAGGGGGCGCAACCACAATGGTGTTCGAACCGACCATCTTATAGTCATACTCACTCTCCTGCATTTGCAGGATCAGTGCCATAGCACCCTCAACCGGGACGTTCTTCAACGTAACGGTGACGGAACCAGCCACGGTAGGACCAACATAGATGTTGCGATTCATCTCTTTAGCCAGCACCTTCAGAACGTAGACCAGATCTGCGTTCACGAAGTCAAGCGTGACCAACTTTTGAGGCGGCGCCTTAGGACGGCGAGGGGCTTGTCTTGCCCGGAGAGCCGAGACAGGAGCCTTTCCCTCACCTTCGTAGGCAGCCGACCTCGCAGGCGCCACCGTTATGGCCGGCTTCTGCGTGGGTGCTTGCGCGGTTTGCCGAGCGGGTTGCTGCGATGCTGTCTTCACCTGGGCTTGTGCCGGCGCTGTCTTTGCGACAGGCTCCGGGGCGCTCTTTGTTTCCCCCGCAGCCATCTTATTCGCATTGATGGCCAACGTAAGACCCTTGGAATCCGATGCGGTTACAACCTTGAACTCGGGCGGAGAAATGACGTCAACGTAAATCCTAACAGTATTCTCCGCATACTGTTTCACGCGAACCTTTTCAACGAGTCCCTGATTGACATCTGTCGAGGCAGGAACTCCATCTTTTAATTTCGCGGGAAATACATCTACTACAATAATCTTTTGTGGACTTGTCAGCACTTTGGAACGATGCTGGACTCGACCAGAAGCTCCAACCTCAACGTTGAGCATCTGACCATCCTGAGAGACCTTCACCCCAGTCACAGACGACATCGTTTGCGACCAGGCGAAGCCCGTCAACAGAAGAGTAAGAACCCACACCGTCACGGCGCGAAAGCCAACGTACCTAACATTTGGCATTTGCCAAACCCACCTCCCTTATAAAATCGAACAGAAGTAATCTCTTCATTTTAATCTGGCGAACCGGCTTTCACCGATATCGCACGACCTCATCAGCGCTCTATATCCCCTTTCCCTTAACGGGTCCGGTTTGACAGAGACGTCCGGAGACAACCTCCACCTATGAGCGCTAACAGTTCTCAAGCATGGATGGGATTCCTCCATGCAAAAACCACAACCTAAAAACAGCTACTGCAACGCCAGCCCCAGCACCACCATGGATGCGGGGGCAGCATCACGGAGCTCGCTGCCCGTCATCCCCTTAACTTTGGATAGATTGAGGTTGGCGAACGGGTTGGCAATGATACACTCCACCCCGAACTCCTTAGACAGATAAGCATCTATATTCTTGAACGCTGCAGTCCCCCCCGACAGCACAACAAGATCGATGCCTTCGTCTTTGTTTCTTGAACGATAATAGTCAATGGATCGCTGAACTTCTGTTACAAAATCCTTAAGAACAGGCTCAACGAGATTAAAGATCTTCTGGGTGGTAGGAGCGACATCATCGCTGCCTCCAGCATCCACCTTGATGACACCCTTTTCTTTCTTGATCTTCTCTGCCTCATCAAAAGAGACGTTAAGATTCTGTCCGATCGCTTTGGTGAACGAATTCCCGGCTATGGAGATAGTCCGATTATGCTTCAACCTCTGGGCGCTGAAAATATTTATGGAGGAAAAAGAGGCGCCCATATTAACCAGAACCACCGTTCCGTTCAATTGAGCTTCGGACAGACAGAACTGAAGTGACTTCTGAAGCGCCAGCGGCTCCAGGGTAATCCCCGCGGGCTCAACTTCGGCCATCTTAACCACCTCTCGGGCAGCCTCCACAATCTCGTTGGGAACTGCTACCAGCAAAACTTCCATCTGGCGTCCGTCTCCGACGTCCTCGGAAAGAATGGTGCCGGACACTGCGGCGTCCGCAACCGGATAGGGAAGATATCGCTCCGCCTCAAACCGGATCGCTTGGCGAACCTCTTCCGGCTTCATTTTCGTCATGGGAATCGGCCGAATAACGACCTGCTGACCGGCCACGGCACTAACCAGCTTAAACTTTTGTGCGTTGATGCCGTTGGACCTCAAGAGCCCCGCGATGGTGTCTCCCAGGGTCTGGGCATCCAGAATCGAACCGTCCTTAATGGTCATCGGAGGAGTCGGTGCCACGGCATAGTAAAGAAGATCCGGCTGTCCCGACTTTTTCTTCTCCACGACAGCAAACTTCACAAAGCTGCTGCCGATATCAATGGCCCCTAAATCGGGCGCCTTTTGAAAGAGTCGTTTAAAAAAATCCACTATTCATAACCCCTACCCGGAGCACGTGCGCCGGGTAATCCTAACTGCTGTAAATGTTGCCGTTTCGGCTGAGCAGTTTCTCGTCCCCGATCCGATTTCCTCTACCGTGCCCTTTGAGCCGCTTCGGCAATGGTCCGTCGTTACTACTCCAGACGAGATTCGTAAGACACTAGCATCCTGCGCAAGACATGGCAAGCGATTTGCTAGCGAAAAGCTCAATAGTAGAAATCTCCCCCTCCCGGTAGGGAGAGCCAATCCAACAGAGTGGAGTAGTCGAACAGAGCATACCCTACCGCCGCCACCGCCATAAACGTTCCAAAAGGGATAGGATCCTTACCGCCACCCTTCCTCATTAACAATAAGGGAACCGCGAAGACTGCTCCCAGGAAAAAGGAAGTCAAGAAAGCCCAGAAGGCCGCAATCGGCCCGAGAAAGGCCCCAATCAGGGCCGCAAACTTTACATCTCCTCCCCCCATGGCTTCCTGCTTCACCACCACCAGGCCCACCACCTGAATGCTCCAAAAAAAGGCTACACCGAGAACAGCACCGGCGGCGCTCCATAAAAAGGAATCCAGCAGGGGACCGTAGCCCCCTACCAACACTTCCTCCGCCGAAAACGGTGACAACAGACTCAACGATAGACCGGTGAGCGTGCCGGCCAGATTAACCCCATCTGGAATGATCCAGTGGTCCAGATCAATAAAAAAAACCACCAGACAAAAACAAAAGAGAATCGTGACTTTAAAAAACTCCAAACTAAAGAAACCGTATCGCAGTTGGCAATACAAGAAAAATAGTCCGGTAACCAACTCCAAAGCAGCGTAACGAAACGAATAGGAAGACCCACAAAACCGGCAGCGACCAGCCAGAAGCAAATAAGAAACTATCGGTATGTTCTGAAACCACTTCAACGGGGTGTTACAGGTCGTGCACGCAGACGGAGGCACCACGACCGATCGACCTAGCGGCACTCGGTAGATCACAACGTTCAGAAAACTGCCGACCAGAAGCCCCAAAATGAAAACCCACCCGGCGAACACGAAACCGATCTCACCCGATTCCATCTCTCTCATCAATTCCAAGACAGCAAAACTCATTTCTCCACCAATTCGACTTTCTGCGGCGCTGGCCTTGGTCCCTAAACGAAAAAAGCTCGCCGAAGCGAGCTTTCAGTAAGAGGTTAAACCTTAGCGCTCGATGAGACCTTGAATACCGTCGTACTGAGGATAACCATTGGGTACTGACACCGAAGTGTGGTTAGAACCGGCGCACTCAATGAAGTAGTAATCTTGGAAACCGTTCGAGTTATACGCCGCACTAGTCCCAAAGGTAGCGGCATAGGTAACGGAGCCCGCTGCCGGACATTCCGGAATCACTTTCAGATAGTTGGGAGTCAGGACGTCGCTGGTCGATGGATACTTACCGCTCCAGTCGGTGGAGTACATCTCCATCGCGGTACCGATGTTCTTCAGGTTGGACTTACAAGCGGTGAGTTGACCCTGTGCACGAGCACGAATAAAGTTAGGGACGAGAATTGCTGCGAGAATCGCGATAATCGCGATTACGATCATCAGCTCGATCAGGGTAAAACCGCCACGTCTGCGTTTTTGTGAAAGCATACTGTTGCTTCCTCCTTTCGATTTGCGAGGGGAACTCCACTCGCAATCTCTGTTATACCCAATAACTAGAGATCGAGACAGCCTTTCGGAAAAATTTTTTCCATTCCTTTTAATCAGGAGTTCTTGTCCTCGGACTGAAGTTGCCCACGCAGGCTATCCAGCGCTTTTCGCATCAGACGCGAAACTTTTCTAGGAGAGAGGGCCAGGCGACTGGCAATCTCTTTTTGAGTGAAGTCCTGGACGAAAAATAGATAGACAACCTTCTGCTCGATTTCCAACAACCGTTCGAACGCTTGGCTTATCGAGATCCTGTCCTCCAAGGGCAACTGAAACGACTTCAATCGGGCGCTTCGAATGGTTCCCTTCGGAACACCGGAACCTCCACCCTCAGCCTCATCGAGAGAGGCCGGCTGCTTCGTCCGCAGGATCGCCTGAACTCCGCTCTCTTCAATATTCAAAGCCTCTGAAATCTCGGTCAGGGTCGGGAGTCGCTCATGTTCCTGCAGAAACCGCTCCAAGAATGCCGCCACCTGACTGGAAAGTGCCCTGATCCATCGAGGGCGGCGAATGGTCTCGGACTTATCCCTTAGAAAATGCCGAATCTCCCCCTCTACGCAGTGACTGGCATACGTAGAAAACTTAAATCCCCTCTCGGAATCAAAACGCTCTATGGCGTTAAGCAGTCCGATGTAGCCGACCTGAAGCAACTCTTCCCGCTCGCCCGCTCGGGGAAACTTTCGCGTTACGATATCGACTATATGCTGATATCGACTGAAAATCTGATCTCGAACAAAGAGTCCACCCTCCTCCCTGTAGCTAAGAAATAGGGCAGCCTCGTCAGAACTATCTTCTTCGGCCTCGTCTGCCATCAAACTGACTTCGTGCGCCTCTCGTTTACCCGACAAATAAAAAAGAGCGGACGTATCCGCTCCTTTCCACAGAAAGCCAGGAAAACCTTATCCCAGATTTCCAATCAACTGGTACAGCGGCAAGAATACCGAGATCACGATAAACCCCACGATGCCACCCATCCCGACAATCATGATCGGCTCCAGCATCGAGGTCAGTGAAGCCAACAGATACTCCACCTCGGTATCATAGAAGTCAGCGATTTTACCAAGCATCGCGTCCAGGTTACCAGTTTCTTCACCCACCGCGACCATCTGGGTCACCATCGGAGGAAACAATCCGCTCGCTCCGAGCGGGGAAGCGATCGACTCTCCCTCTCGAATACTCTCACGAACCTTAGTCACGGTCATGGCGATGATCTCGTTACCCGAGGCCTTACCCACAATTTCCAGTGCCTGCATAATCGGCACACCGGAAGAGAGGAGAGTCCCCAGAGTTCGACAGAACCGCGAAATCGCCACCTTCTTAGTCAGGATCCCAAAGACCGGGATGTTCAATTTCAACAGGTCGTACTGTTTGCGACCGACGGGGGTCTGCACGTACTTACCGATCCCAATACCGACACCCACCAACAACAGCAAGGATGGTATCACGATCATCGGCTGCCGAGCAGCTTCGGTAATCCCGATCAAGATCTTCGTAGGAAGCGGCAAGGTCAAGTTCATGCCCTTGAACAATTCCACGAAGGTCGGCAAGATGTACGTCACCAGGAAGAACACGATACCCAGCGCCATCACCAGAATGACCACCGGGTAGGTCAACGCTGACTTCACCTTCTTCTTGAGAGCAAAGTCTTTCTCCATGAATCCGGCCAGTCGCTCGAGAACTTCGTCGAGCACACCGCCCATCTCGCCGGCCTTGACCATACTGATATAAAGAGTTGAGAACACCTGGGGATGGCGAGCCAGTGCAGCCGAGAGGGTTTGACCCGCCTCGACGTCCCGCCGAACCTGGTCAAGCGTCGACTGAAGCTTCTTGTCTTCGGTTTGCTCCGACAAGATATCCAAACAACGGACCATTGCCAAACCGGCATTGATCATGGTGGCAAACTGACGACTAAAAACCGTAAGCGCCTGCTCATTGACTCTCTTGAATTTGTCAAAAAAGGCGCCTACATCACCGCCACCGACGCCACCGGAAACTTCTTTCAGCGAAATGATGGCCATGCGCTGCTCCTGCAGTCGCTGGGTGGCCGCCTTTCGGTTGGATGCTTCAACCTTGCCGCTTACTTTTTCGCCAGTGGCGTCTCTTGCCTCATATACAAATACCGGCATTCGAGCCTACCTCCCTAGGTGTCAAAAAAAATGCTATGCCTTCGATTAGATCTGGGTCAAATGGCCCGTGACCAAAATCGCTAGCGGTACTAACCACCAAATTACACTCATACCTATCTCCTTCCTCACTCGAGCGAAAAACCCCGCTCGAAACCCTACTATTGATTAAGTTCTAAGCAAAACGGACCATTCCTCTGGCCCGGATATTTTTTACTTAGCGATTTGAATCCAACATTCTTTTTAAGTCTTCCGGATGCATCGTGCAGTCCAGCGCTTCCTCCGGAGTTATCAAGCGCTTCTTGACCATCTCGAACAGGGACTGCTCCATGGTCTGCATTCCTGCCGAACCACCCGTCTGGATGGCATTGTAGATCTGATGGGTCTTACCTTCACGTATCAGGTTCTTCATGGCGGGAGTGGCGATCAGCACCTCGATGGCCGGAACCCTGCCATCCTCCCGGGCCCGGGTCACCAATTGTTGAGAGAACACAGCCGTCAAGACGCTGGACAACTGAACTCGAATCTGGTGTTGGTGGTGCGGAGGGAAAACGTCCACAATCCGATCCACGGTCTGGGCAGCATCGGAGGTGTGGAGGGTGGAAAACACCAAGTGCCCGGTCTCAGCTGCGGTGAGAGTACCGGCGATGGTATCCTGGTCCCGCATCTCTCCTACCAGAATCACGTCGGGGTCTTCCCGTAAGGTGGCTCGCAAGGCGTTGGCCCAACTCTGGGTATCCTGGCCCACTTCCCTCTGGTTGATCATCGACATCTTGTGGGGATGCATATACTCAATGGGATCTTCGATGGTGATGATGTGAAACTTCTTCTCCCGATTGATGGTATCGAGCATACACGCCAAAGTCGTGGATTTTCCGGCGCCAGTGGCACCAGTCACCAAAATCAATCCGTTCGGCTGGTTCACGATCTGCTCCACGATGGGGGGCAGCATCAACTCTTCGCGCTGCATCACGCGACTGGAAATGGCTCGCAGACAGGCGCCGACAGCCCCCCTCTGACGAAAGACGTTGACCCTAAACCGGCCAAAACCGCGGACCCCGTGAGAGCAGTCGAGTTCCCAGGTCTTCTCGAACTTCTCCTTCTGCTTGTCGTTAAGGATCGAGTAGACCAGACGCTTTGTCTCCTCTGGCGACAGACGTGCGTACTCGGTTGGAACTAACTTTCCGTTGATCCGAAAGACCGGTGGCAACCCCACCGTCAGGTGCAGGTCCGAAGCCCCTTTCTCGACCGACAACCGCAACAGGTCATCCATCGTAAATCTAAGAGATTGCGCTAATGCCATAAAACCCTGTTTCCTTTTCTAACGTGAGCCACAAATCGTCCGAAAGGCGCTTTTCGCCTCCCAGGCCGAAATTTCTCCTTCGGAAGGAAATGCCTCACGACAAACCTTCTCCCCCGTCTTCCTATTCTCCACCCTCGATGTAAACGACCCGCAAACACTCTTCCATGGTGGTCACGCCATTCAGTGTCTTTCTCAGGCCATCGTCCTGCATCGTTTTCATTCCCTCTTCAATAGCAGCCTGCCGGATTTCGGTCGCGGAAGCGCGATTCAAAATCAGTTGTCGGGTACGGTCTGAGGGCTGGAATACTTCGTGAATTCCGCTTCGGCCACGGTAGCCGGTCATCTTACAGTGATCACAGCCCCGTCCTTTGTAGAACTGAATGTCGGTATCTCCGAACATCGCCATACCGAATTTGCGCACCGCCTCAACCGGAGGCGTGAAACTCTCTTTACAGTTGGGGCAGATACAACGCGCGAGTCGCTGAGCCAGTACTCCAATCAGGGAGGATGCCACCAGGAACGGCTCCACCTTCATTTCCACCAGACGCGAAATCGCACCGGTCGAGTCGTTGGTGTGAAGGGTCGAGAGCACAAGGTGACCGGTCAGTGCGGCTTCTACCGCGATCTTTGCTGTCTCACCGTCCCGAATCTCACCCACCATGATGATATCAGGGTCTTGCCGCAAGAACGACTTGAGGGCGGAGGCAAAGGTCAGGCCGGCCTTATTATTGGTCTGCACCTGGTTGATCCCCTGAATCTGATACTCCACGGGGTCTTCACAGGTTGTAATATTTTTGTCGCCTGCATTAAGCTTGTTAAGACATGAGTAAAGCGTGGTCGATTTCCCTGAACCGGTAGGACCGGTTACCAGCAACATCCCGTAGGGCTTTTCAACGATGCTTTCCCACAACTCCAGGTTGTCCTGAGCAAAACCCAACTTATTAAGCCCGAGCATAACCGAACTCTTGTCCAAAATCCGCATGACGGTCTTCTCACCATGCACGGTGGGCACGGTGGAGACCCGAAGGTCGAACTCCCGGCCGTCGTGGGTCAAGTGGATCTTTCCGTCCTGGGGAATTCGGCGCTCGGCGATGTCCATGTTGGCCATAATCTTGATCCGAGAAACCATCGGCGCCTGGATGTGCTTGGGAGGGCTCATCACGTCGTGCAGTACGCCGTCCACCCTGTACCTCACCCGGACCGACTTGGCTTCAGGCTCGATATGAATGTCGGAGGCCTTATCGTTGATGGCCTGGGAGATGATGAGGTTCACGACCCGCACGATCGGCGCCTCGTCCACCATCTCCTTGAGCTTATCGAGGGCGATCTCTTCATCCATGTCGTCCTCGAAATCCATATTGCCGAAGTCCTGGGTTCCGATATCTTTAACCACGTCTTCTACTTCGACCAGGTCAGTCACACCGTACTGCTGGTTGATGGACTTCAAGATGGCTTCTTCGGTGGCGATCACCGGATTGATATTAAACCCGGTAATAAGACTGATGTCGTCGGTCGCGATAACGTCCCGGGGGTCCATCATGGCGAGAGTCAGCTTATTTGCGTCGTCTTGGGCGATGGGCACCACCTTGTACCGCCGAGCCAGATCTTCGGGGATAAGCCGGGCAAGCTCCGGGTCGAGACTCATCTTTTCCAGGTCAACAAAGTTGACCCCCATCTTGGCTCCCAGAGTTTCCACCACGTCTTTTTCCGTGACGTAACCCATGGCGATGAGAACTTTTTGAAGGTTGTCCCCCGAACTCTCGGCCTTTTCCATGGCCTTGTCCAACTGGCGGGCCGTAATAAAGCCCTCCTCTACAAGTAGGGACCCTAACTCTTCTTTTGAGCTTGCGAGCATCTAATCACTTCCGTCTCGATGATTTTCCCGGGGGCTTTCCGGCAGGGAAACGAGCACTACCAGGGCAGTGCGCATGATTCCTCCAGGGATTTGTTCCATAGCCAAAGATCGATATCCTTTGTTTCAAACTAGTAGAAAAGCACTTCGCCGCTTGAGCCGACGCGCCCTCACACATTGACGAGGTCCAGGATCGCCTTGATTTTGGAAGCCAAAAGATCGATCGCCACGTGATTGGTGCCTCCTTCGGGCACGATCACGTCCGCATACCGCTTGGTGGGTTCCACAAACTGTAGATGCATCGGCCTTACCGAGGAGAGGTACTGCTCCACGATGGAGTCGATGGAGCGCCCTCTTTCGATCAGGTCGCGCTGCATTCTGCGAATGAAACGTTCATCAGCGTCGGTATCCACATAGACCTTGATGTCCAGACGCTCCCTCAAGTTAGCGTCCTCCAGCACCATGATCCCCTCCACGATCAAGATCGGTGCCGGCTCTACGGTCACCGTCTCCTCTCTTCGGGAGTGCGTGATGTAATTATAAACCGGCTGATCGATCGGTTTTCCTTCGAGCAATCGGTCGAGATGCTGAACCAGCAGGTCGTTGTCGAAAGCCAGGGGGTGATCGAAGTTGACGTGCGCTCGCTCCTCCAACGTCGTATTGGCGAGGTCCTTGTAATAAGCATCCTGGGGTATCAATCGAACCGGTTGCTGCTTAAACAGTTCCACCAATTTTCGAGCCACCGTCGTCTTGCCAGATCCGGTGCCTCCGGCTACTCCTACCACGAACGATGACTTCATGAACTTATTCTACCTCTGATACTTTCTGATATTGGCTTCGTGCTCGCTGAAGTCCCGCCCGAAAACGTGGCTTCCGTCGTTCTTGACGTCGTTGCGAACGTAGAAAAGATAGTCGGATTTTTTAGGATTGAAGGCCGCCTCCAGACTGGCCGCTCCGGGCGAACAGATCGGACCGGGCGGTAACCCCTGATAGCGATAAGTGTTGTATGGGGAAGCTATCTCCAGGTCGCTATAGAGGAGAAACTCTTTTTGTTTACCGAGAGCAAACTGAACGGTGGCGTCGCATTCCAGCTTCATTCCTTTATTCAGACGATTGATGTAGACCCCCGCGATCAACGGCCGCTCCGAAGCCACCTGGGCCTCTCGTTCGACCAGGGAAGCCAGAATGACCGTGTCCCGTAGACTCAGCGGTTTATTGGGATACTTCTCCAACATGGGCTCCACCACGGCCTGGAACTGCCCCGTCATTTGGCGGACGGCGTCTTCACCCGTGCACTCATACGGAAACTCGTAGGTACTGGGAAAGAGATAGCCTTCCAGGTCAGAGGGAAACTTCCAACCCGGCTCCACCGAAGTCAGAGCCTGACCAAAATCGTTCGAAGAAACGACACCCTGCTCTTCCAGACTTTGCGCGACCTGATGTTTGACGTAGCCTTCAGGGATGGTGGCTGTGCGGGTTAGAGGAGAGCTGTAAAGAAGATCATCGAGAACCCCCCGAATGTCTTTTTTGGGATCGACCTCGAAATATCCGGCCTGCAGAGCCGCACCCTTTTGCTTCTCGTAGACCGACAGCAACAAGCGGAAGGCCAGCGCGTTGACGATGAGATTTTTCTCTTCCAGGTCGGCCGCGATGGTGCGTCCGGTGGATCCCGGAACGACGTGATAGACCACCGCCTCTTCCACCTCTGAGGCCGGGACGGTCACTTCCATATAAAACCAGCCGAAGCCCAGACCCAGGACTATCGCGGTCACCACACCCAGCCAGAAGAGATTTAGTAAAAGTCTCACAGAGGCGCCGCTTCGCGTCGCCGTTACGGCTTCCTGTTCCTACGAGCTCCTGGAATCCAGGTAGCTCTGCAAGATGACCACAGCGGCCATCATGTCTCGCATTCCTTCTTGTGCTTTGGCCGCGCCGCGACCTCGATCAGCCTGGGCGGAACTGAGGCGCTCATCCCAGGTGGTGACCAGGACTTCCGGGCCGAGTTTTCTGCCCAGGCGCTCCACAAATTCTTGCACCTTAGCGGCCTGAGGCCCCACTTCTCCCAGCATGGTCAGGGGAAGCCCCACCACCACTTCAGTCACTTGATGCTCCTCCACCAACTCCTGTAAACGAGTCAGCAGTCTGTGGCGATCCGTACCCGAAACCGCTTCCAGAGGAAAGGCGTGAGTTCTGCCCGCGTCCGAAACGGCAACCCCCACCCGCTTTTTCCCGTGGTCGATACCCAGGATTTTCATACTTGGCCCTCTCTTTTTGGCAGAACTCGCTTGAAATAGTCGTCCGACAACCCCAGGTGAACCTGAAGCTGAGATTTAAAGACCCGGCCGGCGGTCCGGACTTCCCCCGGAGGGAGTCCACCCATCAAGACTTCTTGCCAGGAGTCGAGTCTCAATCGACGCAGCAAACCCAACTCACCCTCCGGGAGCCGGAAACCGTTATCGGAGAAGCAAGCACCGCAAAGCACACCGCCTTCGAGGGCAGAGAAGGCGACCAGGTCCGAGGACCCACAAAGCACGCAAACTTCGATCTGCGGGGCCAATCCCAGTAACTCCAACAACCGGCTCTGCCCCCACAGCCCGCACGCTCGGGGGTCGGCCTGCCGAGCGAGCGCCTGATAGATCCCTGAGAGCAACTCGAATGCGCCCTCGTTGGGTTCGGCCTCCGGCAAACTACCGAGAAAAAGTCGGCCCAGAAAACCCGCGACCAGCATGGCCTCCAGACTCGACCGCAGGCCCGGATAGGCGTTTAGTACGAGGGGCTGGGAAAAGGTGTCGAGACTGGGCCCTGACCGTCGAGATGCCTGGACCAGAATCGGTGGGTCCGGCACGAACGACCTGGAACGATGAATGACGCCCGCCACCCGGCCCGAGGTCCGGCTCAAGCCGTCGACCAGGTCGCTGCGGTCCCGAAACGGTCGCCGCCGGAGCAGCAGGATCTCTTCAGTAACCGCCGGTCGCCTGCTCACCCATCACGATCTTGACCGAAGCGCTGGCCCCGATGCGGGTGGCACCAGCTTTGATCATCTCCCGAGCCCCCTCCAGATCGCGCACCCCACCGGAGGCCTTGACGCCCATGGAGCGCCCCACGGTCTGCCGCATCAGGGAGACGTGATGGACCGTGGCTCCGCCCGGGCCAAACCCGGTGGACGTTTTCACGTAATCCAGGCCGGCACGCTTGGCCATGCGAGAAGCTCTGATCACCTCGTCGTCGGAAAGCAGGGCGGTTTCAAAGATAGCCTTGGTCACCCGACCGCTGGCCGCTCGCACCACCGCTCGCATGTCTTCCTCGACCAGATGGTCTTCGCCGTTCTTGAGGGCCCCGATATTGATCACCATGTCGATCTCGTCGGCTCCGTTGGCCACCGCCTCTCGGGTTTCCGCCTCCTTGGTAAACGACGTGGTGGCACCCAGAGGAAAGCCCACCACCGTGCACACCTTGACCGGAGAGCCCCGGAGCAGCTCCGCGGCCAGGGCCACGAAAGCCGGATTGATACAGACCGAGGCGAACTGATGCTCTCGCGCCTCCCGGCAGAGCTCTCGCACCTCGTCTGAGGTGGCGGTGGGCTTCAGCAGGGTGTGATCGATGCGGGCGGCGATATCGGCCGCGTCCACCACGCCGCCCAACCGGTTACCCACGCGATCAGCTCCGGTCTGCAGGATCTCCCGCACCGCCCCTGGGACCAATTCAGCGCAGCACCCTATCCCGGCGCATTCGCCGGTAGTCTTGAGCATACAAACCTTACCGTCGCGAGTGGTCGTTCTCGGCTCGCTCGCGCTCACGCTCACGACCGGCTGCGTCATTTCCTTGATCACCTCCTGGGTGATCCGCGCTACCAAACCTTCAATATCCATCCTTTTACTCTTCCTCCATGTCGACCCGGTCGACGATTCCCACCACAATGGCCTCACACGGTGTACGACTGTCGGCGAGAGCAAAGCGGGTGGAACTGCCCTCGTACACCACCAAAACACAATCTTCAATACGGCACCCCACCAGATCCACGGCCAGAATAGGCGGCCCTTTCCGCTCTCCGGTGAGGGGGCACCAGGGCGCCACCATCTTCAGGCCGGCTTGCTTGATCGTCTCGACCCGCTCGGTGGCCCACACGGTACCGATGACCTTGGAGAAGATCACGCCTTCTCCATCCCGTCGACCAGACCCACGATGGCCGCATCGATGGGGGCCAGGTCGGTCTTCTTCCAGGGAATGATGGCCTCTTTCCCCTTGACCAGATAAACCAGATCGCCGTGGCGGCTGGCGATATTGTCGACCGCCACCAGGTGAGCCCCGGTGGGCTGCCCTGCCTCGTCGACCGGCAGAACGATCCGAAAACTCGCCCCTTCCAATTCGGCGAGCTTGTGATCAGCCACCACGGTGCCGCAAACCTGGCCCAAAAACATTTCAGGGAGCGTCCTTACTAAAACGGTGCTCTATCGCCATGATCTTCTCGATCCGTCGGGAGTGGCGCCCCCCTTCGAACTCAGAACCCAGAAAGGCTGCCACGATCTCCTTGGCGTTTTCCGCCCCGGTGGCCTTGGAGCCCAGACTCAGAATATTGGCTGCGTTGTGCTGCCGAGAGTTCTTGGCGGTGAAGGTACAGTAGCAGGCGGCGGCTCGCGCTCCGGGTACCTTGTTGGCGGTGATGGCGCTACCGCACCCCGCTCCGTCGATCACGATCCCGACGTACTCCTCGGGAGCGGAAACCACCCCCTGAGCCACCAGCAGGGCGAAGTCAGGGTAATCCACTGCGTCTGACGAGTGGGTGCCATAATCCAGAAAGTCGATCCCCCGGGAACGCATCCAGGCTATCAACTCCTGTTTGAGCTCGTACCCGCCGTGGTCGGCGCCGATCAGTACTTTCATCAACTTCTCCTCACAGAATCCTGAAGTGATCGATCAGGGCGCAACGCCTCTCGCGAGTGAAGGTGCGCGCCGTGGTGATCCCTTCGCCGGTGGTACCGGCGATCGTCATAGTCGTGGACCCTTCGCCGCCGAAGCCCAGGCCGGCGAAGTTAGGACCATTTTTCACAAAGATGTTGGCGTTCATGACTCGAGCCATGTCGCTCAAGTGATCGATGTTCAAGGAGTGGATGACCGCCGTATGATAGCGCTCGCCCTCAGCGATCACGGCTCGCTCGATGGCCTCTTCAACCGAGCGGCACCGAACCAGAGGAAGAACCGGCATCATCTGCTCTTTCATGACCAGTGGGTGCTCGAGTTCCGTCTCTGCGATCAGAAGCCTGGTCTCCTCCGGCAGGTCGAGGCCGATCAGCTTGGCGATGTGGCTGGCGTGCTGCCCCACCAGGTCGGTGTTCAACTTGAGTTTGGTCTGGCCCACCGGGGGAGGCGGAAAAATCAGCTTCGTCAACTGGTCGAGTTGGCGCTGATTCAGCAGGTAGCAACCGCTTTCCAGCAGAGCCTGCTTGAGAGCCTCGAAGCGGCTCTCCACCACGAACACTTCCTTCTCGCACGTGCACATGACGTTGTTGTCGAAGGAGGCACCGGCCACGATGTGCCTGGCTGCTTCTTTGATGCGGGCAGTGTCGTCCACCACCACGGGGGGGTTTCCCGGCCCTGCAGCAATGGTCTTTTTGCCGCTCTGGAGGGCCGCCTTGACCACCCCGGGCCCACCCGTTACCACCAGGCAGCGGACGTTTTTGTGATGCATCAGGTCGTTGGAACTCTGCAGCGTGGGTTCGGCAAGCGCAGTCAGAAGGTTGTTGGGCCCGCCCCCCTTGACCACGGCTCGATTGAGGAGCTGGATCATTTTGCTGCAGCAGCCCTTGGCCCTAGGGTGGGGATTAAACACCACGGCGTTACCACCGCACAGCATGGAGATCCCGTTGTTGATGATGGTGGCCACCGGGTTGGTGGTGGGGGTGATGGAGACTATCACTCCAAAGGGAGAGTTTTCCACCAGACTCATTCCCCGGTCACCGGTAAAAACCCGGGGCTGAAGGTCTTCGAGGCCAGGAGTCTTGTCGGCCTGGAGCAGGATCTTCTTGAGCTTGTCTTCGGCCCGACCGAGTCCGGTCTCGGCCACGGCCAGGTGCGCCAGATTGCGAGCCTCACTCCGTGAAACCGCCCTCATCTCTTCCACGCAGCGGGCCTTGACCTCCTGAGAGACTCCTTGCCAGGCTTTATAGGCTTCTCGGGCGGCGGCCACGGCGTCGTCGACTGTGCTAAAGATGCCGTCTCGGCCGGCTTCCACAGCGACCACCTCTCGGACCCGCTCCTGTCCTTCTGAGCTACCGGCCAGTTGGCGGCGCACCACCTGCTCCACGATCTGCTTGACCAGCTCCCGATCGATATCCATCTACTGCTCTCCCTTTCTAAACACTTGGGCCCCCTCCACCTCCACACTGTCCACGATGGCCATAATCACCGCGTCGCAAGGAGTATTGAGGGTCTGTTCGGTCTGCCTGGCCGAGGATCCCGAAGCCAGCAAGACCACCTCGCCAGGTCCGGCACCGATGGCATCGATGGCCACGAGCGGGTTGCCCGTTCGACTCATGTCGGTGGCCACCAGGGGCTGAACCAACTGCAGCTTGACCCCTTCCAGGGTGGGAGTCTTCTGGGTACAGACGACGGTCCCGACGACTTTTCCAATGGTCATTGAATCACCACCTCGACACCCCATTCCAAGGCTCTCTGTGCGGCCAGGGGGGTTATGATTGAACCCATCGCAACCTCCATTCGATTGCCACCGGAGCGCTTGATCGCTTCCACGTCTTCCACCGTGACCACGGCCCGACCGGTGCTCCGGTTGTCAGCAGCGGCGGGGGCAGCTCCCCCCAGGCGAGCCAGGAAGTCCAGAAGCTGGTTCGGACCGCCGAACTCCACGCCGAAGGAACTGACCATTCGATAGAACTCCTCGAAACGACCCACAAATCCGCTGGACAGCCTGGAGCTATGGCGGCGGATCGACTCGAAACAGGAGTTATCCACGAAGACCGGCAGTCCGCCCGCCAGCCCTGCCACGGCAGCCGAAGCCGAAGGCCCTCCACCAGAACCGAGATTGGCGATCGAGGAAAGGACCGAAAGGTCACTGCCCAGGAGCACGACCGCCCGGTACCCGGAGACGATCTTGTCCCACTGCCCCACCCGGGACTCCAGCCTCCAATCGGCAGGAGCTCCCCCGGGCTTGCCCACGCTGAGAAGAGAAGGCAGAAACCCCCTCGCCTCCGTCAGACCTTTCCAGAACGAAGCGTCTACCGCCCGGGGCCCCGGACAGACCAACAGCGGTAGGCCGGATTTTTTCTCGGGTGGTTTGGCAGGTGCGTTGGACGGGGCCTCGGCTTGGCCGGTGAGTTCAGCAAGAACAAGATCGGTGATGACCCCGATCAGCTTGTCAATTTCTGAGGACAATCCTCAAACTTCTACTTCTTGGCTTTGGGCGGGCCGATCGGCAGTACGTCGTCCAGGTCTTTATGGGGACGAGGAATTACGTGTACGGCGATCAGTTCACCAACCCGGCGAGCGGCGGTGGCTCCGGCATCGGTGGCCGCCCGAACAGCTGCCACGTCTCCCCGCACCAGTGCGGTCACGTAGCCGGCACCGATCTTCTCGTAGCCGATGAGCTTGACGTTGGCGGCCTTCACCATGGCGTCCGCAGCTTCGATCATGGAGACCAGACCTTTGGTCTCGATCATCCCGAGAGCTTCGTAGGTTGTTAACATGAAAATACCTTCCCTTAGAGGTCTCTATTTTCCGTCTCCAGGAGCGCGGAAATGACCCAAGGCTGCGGCGTTCGCCTTCCTGGAAACAAGGTCCTTCGCAAGGACTAGCGGTATCCTAAATAGCGCAGCCAATCGTCCCTGTCGCGCCAATCCTTCTTGACCTTCACCCACAGATCGAGAAAGAGCGGCTTCCCCCAGGCTGCCTCCAGTTCGGTTCTGGCCTCGGCTCCGATCTTTTTGAGTAAGGCACCGTTCTTTCCGATCAAGATGCCCTTCTGGCTCTTCTTTTCCACGTAAAGGATGGCTCGTCCGTACAGGGTTTCCTCGCCCCCTTTACCCTCTCTCAGTTCCTCCACGGTCACCGCCACAGCGTGGGGGACCTCCTGACGGGCGGCCTGGAGCACTTTCTCCCGGATGACTTCGGCCATCCACAGCCGGTCGTTTTGCTCCGAGACCTGATCGGGCGGAAAGTATGGCGGGCCGTCGGGAAGCGCCAGACGGATGGCCTCTACCAAGGCCGGCAGCCCTTCACCGCTCCGGGCCGAGACCCTGTGGACCTGAACGGCCTCGGGCAGTAACTCCCGGCAAGCTTCCAGGACCCCCTCCCGATTTCGGTCCTCCTTGGTAAGAACCAGCCAACCGGGAGCCTTGGAGTCGCGCATGAACTTTGCCACCGCCTCATCTTCCTCGGTGGGGAGGTGGGTCGACTCCGCCAACCACAAGACCAGGTCCGCCCCTGCAGCTTCCTGGCTTGCGGCCTGGATCATGGAGTGATGAAGCCGGGTTTTCGGCTTCATCATCCCCGGGGTATCAACCAGGACAGCCTGGTAGTCCTCCCCGTGCAGCACCCCCAACATCCTTTGCCGAGTGGTCTGGGGCTTGGAGGAGGTGATGGCAACCTTGCGTCCCACCAATCGATTGACCAGGGTGGATTTACCCACGTTGGGTTTCCCCACCAGAGCCACGAATCCGCTGCGATAACTCATCGAGCAACTCTTTTCATGAGTAGGGGGTGACGGTGAAAAATCTCCAGAGAGCAGGTGGCGACGGCCCGATCCACCAGCCAGGGGGCCTCCCCCTCGGCGGTAAATATGACCAGAATGTAGGGCCTATCGGTTTCCACCACGGCGGCGTCGTGACACACCCCGTCCAATTCGCCGGTCTTATGCCCCACCAGGATCTCGGGAGGAAGCATCAGAGGGATCTTTTCTCGAAACTGTTGCCGTCGGAGGGAGCCCACGGCAAACTCCCGGAGTTCCTCGTTCAATCCTACTCCTGAATACAGGTCATCCAGCAGAAAGGCCGCTGACTCGGCGGTCATCCGATTGTCTCGACCATCGATCACGGGATCCATAAAGTAGCGCTGCTGCTGGGCCTGATAGCCCCGCTCCTGAAAAAATCGGTTGAGCCGCTCCATGCCCACTTGCCGAAGACAGGCGTTGGAGGCGGTGTTATCGCTCACCACCATCATCAGACGGCACAATTCACCCAGGGTGTAGCTCCGGCTCTCCATCTCGAAGAGCACACCCGCTCCTCCCACCATATCGGTCGGCTCCACCTTCACCTCCTGGGAGAGCGACAAGCGGCCCCCCGCTACCTCATGGAGAAGACACGCCATGATGCCAACCTTGATAACGCTGGCGGCGGGAAAGAGTTGGTCCGAAAATTCATCCACCCCCAGAGGGCTTCGCCCTTCCCCCAGAACTCGCACACAGAGGGCGTAACGACCGGCTACCTGGGACAGATTCTCGGTAAATTCACCCATTTCGGGCCAACTCGTCCAGCCATTGGTAGAGCACCTGCTCCTGGGGACGGCTCAGCTCTTCAGCAAATTTGAGGGAATGGAGCCAGCGGGGGTCTTCACCGTGAGTGTGGGAACGGAGCCCCACCACCGCGACCTCCACCTTTAGCTCCCGAGAGCCCCATTGCACCGAGAGCAGCCCCTCGGCCCCCATGGTGGCAGCTCTGGCGGCCGCAAACAGTCCCCCTCCAGAACTCAGATCGAGCACCAGACCCTGGCTCCGGGGAAAGGCCTCCAGGGCCAGCTCAGCCGGCAGTCGACAGCGGTGACGGCGGTTGCTTCGTTGAGTAAAAACGGTCTTCTCGTCGAAACCCATCTCCTGGAGCAGTTCTCGAAACCAGCTGATCCGCATACTGCCAGGGGCCTGGGGAAGATGGAGCCCGGCTTCGTAACCCTCGGCGGTCTTCTTCACCCAGGCCACCTTGACCATGAGACCGGTGGTGTAGGCCCCGGTCAGGTGACGGGAGAAGTCGGTGACCAGGCGCCTGAGGTGCAAAAGGTCCCCCCTCTCACCGGGCGACTGCTCGGTCCAAACCCGGAAGCCCCCGAATCCCACGTCCACTACCGTGACCTTGAAACTTCGATCCTGGCAGGTGGCCTCGAAAAGTTGTTGACAGGCGACACGCTTTAGCTTCCGTCGCTCTTTGGAAGCGCTTCTGTCCGGCCCTTGAAACAACTGGCGGGCTCTCTGCAGGATACTCATGTGGAATATTTTTCAATATTCCATTTCTGTTCCCTGCGTCCAAGGGCACAGCAACCAGGCGATCGAAAGCCGAATCGAGAAATGAACAGCTACAGCAACCTGACCGGATCATTCCGGTTTGTATAGCCGAGAGAGGATATCGTTTCATGAAACAGCTCAAGAGACTCGCCACCAGCGTCGTTTTGGCCCTACTTTTCCTGGTTCCTGGAACCGCCGTCGCCGAGACGGTACCCCTAGGAGACACCGGTTACTTCGTGGCCGGTGTGAAGAGTGATGAGTTTGTCCATTTCGCTGCGCCCGAGAGTGCGGGTCGCCAGCGCATGCAAAATTGGTGCTGGGCAGCTTGCATCCAAATGGTGCTGAACTACCACGGGCTGTACGTGGACCAAAAAGATATCGTCTCCCGAATCTACGGTGCTGCGGTAGACCGACCGGCCAGCGGTGATCAAATCATGGCCGCTCTGACCGGATGGGCCCCCGACACCAGGGGAAGACGCTCTCAGATCTACGCCGACAACTATCACCTCGACCCGGCCACGGTCATCAACGACCTGGACAAGCGATGGCCGCTTATCGTGGGGTTACGGGGTGCTCGCGGGGCCGCCACCGGGCACGCCTACGTGATGACAGCAGCCTACTTTTCCACCGATCCTTACGGCAACCCCACCATCCATCGAGTGGTCTTAAGAGATCCTTACCCTGGCTATGAAAGCCGTATTGAACTTGACGCCAATGAGTTTAACCAGCGCCTGCAGTTTGCCACCAGGGTGTATGTAGAGAGGCTCTAGGGAGGCTCTAAAGCGGATCGCCGGTGAACCCGCTGGCGTTCTTGTGGCCCCCGCCTCCTACCGAGCGGGCCAACTCCGACACATCGAAATCTCCGATCGAGCGCAACGACCAGTTGCGCTCGCCGTTTTTGTCGTCGTAATACGCTGCGGCGAAAGCCACCTCGGGGTGCAGCGAACAGAGATGGTTGGCGATCTCGCTTCGGAACTCGGTGGCATTGACCACCGGCACCTGGTGACCAAAAAGGGTTTGGAAGCGGGTTCGATTGACCGCCGACTGGATCAACTGGTCCTGCAGCCGGAGCAGCGCTCCCCCTTCGAGCTTGAGCCTCTCAGGGCTGAGCTTGTCCCATAACTCGAACTCCATGGGGTAGGAATGCAGCGCGATGGTAAATTCCTTGCTCTTTTCCAAATTCCAAAGCCACAGATCCTTGTCCTCGATGTAGGCGATCAAATCCGGCACTTCCTGGTCCGGGTGCCAGTACTCCCAGGCCATTCGGGCCCCGGACTTGTGCATATCGAAGGTAGCAAAAGAGAGCCCTTCCAGTTCCTCCTGGGCGGTGGCGTGGTGATCCAGGATCACCATGTCTTCCACCCCCTCCGCGAGTTCCAAAATGACCCCTCGCTGATAGGAGAAATCGACGATAGCGACCCTGGCCTCGGCGGGTAGTTCCGGGGGTTCCTCGCCGTGCGTCACCGGGATGTAGGTGGCCGCGTCCCCCAGGACTTTCCAGGCGGCGTAGGCTGCCCCGAAACCATCTGCGCAGTCCGCGTGATACAAAATGTGAGTGACCGTCTCAGGCTGCATCAGGCGGAATTCTCTCTGGGAAAGGTACGTCCTGTTCGAGCCCACAAAGGACAACTGAGTATGGCCTGCCAATCAAGGAGCCAAAACTTTTACCAAGGAGTTCCGCGTGACAACCACCATCAGCCAGGACCGCAAGATCGCTTATCTGGAAGACCTCAAGACACTGCTCAGGATCCCCAGTGTCTCCACCGATCCAGCCCGTAAAGGCGAGGTTCGCCGGTGCGCCGAGGAAGTGGCAAGGCAGATGAAAGAAGCCGGTTTGCAAGCGGTGGAGATCATGGAGACCGCCGGGCACCCGGTGGTCTACGGCGAGTACCTGGTGGACACCAAGCTACCAACCGCTCTGATTTACGGTCACTACGACGTGCAACCTGAAGACCCGGTGGACCTCTGGACCTCTCCCCCCTTCGAACCCACGCTGCGAGACGGCAAGCTGTACGCCCGCGGCGCCACCGACGATAAAGGACAGTTCCTGTGCCACATCAAGGCGGTGGCTTCCTTGCTGGAGACCGAGGGGACCTTACCGGTCAACGTTAAGATCGTGATCGAGGGAGAAGAGGAGATCGGGAGCCCCCATCTTGCTCCTTTTTTAGAGCAACACAAGGAGAAGCTCAAGGCAGACGTATTGGTGGTTTCCGACAGTGCCATGTACGCCCCCGATCAACCCTCTCTGGTGTACGGTCTGCGCGGACTTTGCTATCTCCAGATCGATCTCAAGGGGGCCGATTCGGATCTGCATTCCGGAGTGTTCGGTGGAGCCGTACCCAACCCGGCCCTGGAACTGGCCAGGATCCTGGCCCAACTGAAAGACTCCGAGGAGCGGATCACGGTGCCCGGGTTCTATGACAAAGTCGAGGATATGAGTAGCGAAGAGCGGGCCGCCTACGCTGCCCTGGACTTCTCTCCGGAAGAGCTGAAGCGCTCCGTGGGAGTCAACGAGTTGACCCCGGAAAAGGGCTACTCGGCTCTGGAGAGTCGAACCGCCCGGCCCACCCTGGAGGTCAACGGTATGCTCTCCGGCTACACCGGGGAAGGGGCCAAGACGGTGCTGCCCGGTCGGGCCATGGCCAAAGTGAGCTGCCGATTGGTTCCCCACCAAAACCCGGCCGAAATCGCTCAGCTGGTGGAGGACTACGTGCGAAAGCTCTGTCCGGCCAGCATGGAGTGCACAGTCCAGCAGATGCACGGCGGTCATCCCTGGCTCACTCCGCCCGATCACCCTGCTCTGGAGGCTGCGGCGATCGCCATTCGCAAGGTTTTCGGTAAAGAACCGGTACGACTCCGGGAAGGAGGCTCCATCCCCATCGTGATCGATTTTCAGAAAATCCTGGGCCTTCCCGGTATCCTACTGGGCTTCGGTCTCAACGATGAGAACCTGCACGCCCCCAATGAACACTTTCGGGTAGAAAACTTTTACCAAGGGATCGAGATCTCCAAAGAGCTGTTGCGAGCCCTGGTGCCCTGACTTCGATCCGGTTCACCCCCTAAAGAATAGTCCCCGCTTACCCGATGTCATATCCTGGGTGCCCTGAAATTGCGGCATCGTGGGAGGTGGTCGTACAACGACCGCATGACAGAGAAACGGAGACTATCAATATGCAATTGAAAGAACTTTTGGAAGACCAGATCAAGGACATCTATAGCGCCGAGACGCAAGTATCGGAAGCCCTCCCCAAACTGGCCAAAGCTGCTTCCAGCGAAAAGCTGGCCAAAGCCTTTCGGGATCACCTGGCCGAAACCAGAGGCCAGATCGACCGCCTCAAGGAGATCGCCAAGAAGCTCGATATGGAGCTCGAGGGTGAGGAGTGTGAGGCCGCCAAAGGCCTGATCGAGGAAGGCGAGCAGCTGATCGAAGAGCACGAAATGGGGCCCGGCCGAGACGCCGGACTGATCGCCGCAGCGCAGCGCTTTGAGCATTACGAAATGGCGGCCTACGGGACGATTCGAGACTTCGCCAAAGAACTGGGACTGCGGGCGGTGGCCGAGTTGCTCCAAGAAACCCTGGACGAAGAGAGCCAGGCCAACGAACTCCTCACCAAGATCGCCCACGGCGGAATCAATCGGGAAGCCGTCGGGGCCGGCAACGGTAAGAGTCAGAGCAAAGGCCGAGGCATGAACCTCCAGGAACTCTCTCGGGATGAACTCTACGAGATCGCCCAGGAAAAAGGCCTCTCGGGGCGCTCGGCTATGTCTAAAAAAGAACTGGTTCAGGCCCTGCGATGATCCGGCCAGGGTACAGCCTGATCTGCGAGGAGCACCCTCCCGAGCGACTTTTGGAGAACGCGCGCAAAGCCGAAGAAGCTGGATTTCTGACTATCTCGGTGAGCGATCACTTTCACCCCTGGATATCGCAGCAAGGGGAGAGCCCCTTTGTCTGGAACATCCTGGGGGCGCTCTCCCAGGTGACTTCCCAGGTGGAGATCGGCACTGCCGTGACCTGCCCGATCATGCGCTACCATCCGGCCGTGGTGGCCCAGGCTGCGGCCACCTCGGCGCGCATGCTGGAAGGCCGATTTCACTTCGGTGTCGGTTCGGGGGAGGCCCTCAACGAGAGCATCGTGGGACAGCACTGGCCGGAAACCGAGGTGCGCCTGGAGATGCTGGCCGAAGCCGTCGAGGTGATCCGCAAACTCTGGACCGGCCGCAAGGTTTCCCACCGGGGCAAGCACTATCGGGTGGAGAACGCAACTCTTTTCACTCTCCCCGAATCGCTCCCCAAGATCGTGGTAGCCGCCAGCGGCAAAAAAGCCGCCCGGTTGGCCGGCCAGATAGGGGACGGATTCTGGGGCCTGGCTCCCGACCGAGAGTTGCTCCAGACCTTTGAGACTGCCGGAGGCCAGGGCAAGCCGAAATACGGTCAGTTTCATGTCTGCGTGGCTAAGACCGAAGAGGAGGCTCGGAGATTGGTTCACAAGCAGTGGCCCAACGGCGGACTGGCCGGCGAGATCAACTTCGTCTTGCCCACGCCCGCCCATTTCGAGCAAGCCTGTGAAATGGTGACCGAGGAGATGGCCACGGAAAATATCGTCTGTAGCGCTAGAGCCGAGGACCACGTCAAGATGATCAAAAAGTACGCGGATGCGGGCTACACCCACGTCAACGTGCATCAGATCGGCCACCATCACCAACGGTTTTTCGAGCTGTACCAAAAAGAAGTGCTGCCGGAGTTTACCAGGGTACCGGTGGGATAGGAAAACGAACTTGCCCCGTAAGCCCCGGCTGTTTCTTGGAAACAGCCGGGGCTTACTCAGTCACGCTGCGAGCGATTTCGTTGAGATCCGAGAGGATGCTCCCAAGCCTCTTCCGGTCAAGCGAGGGATGAATGGGACAAGCTCGGAGGGTAACGCGGTCCTGAAGAACCGTGGAGGAGATGACCAGCTTGCCACTTCCCCAGCAGGCTTTAACCAGTTTCCGATGGCCCTCGTCGTGGAGTCTTTTATGCCGAAACGACACCACGCCCAAACTGGCCGGCGTGACCACCGTCCAGTCGTCCTCTTGGTCTAGGAGCCGCTGCCAGGTCCGGGCCGATTCCAGCCCATTCTCCACGGCTTCACGGAACGCTTTTTGTCCGAGCAGTCTCAGAGAAAACCACAGCTTCAGCGCTTTAAAAGAGCGGCTGAGTTGCAAGCCGTAGTCGGATAACTTGATTTCGCTCTCGAGATCGTCGGTGTAGTCGGCTTCCATTTGAAAAGCCGCTTTCAGCGACTCGCTGTCGCGGGCCACGATGCACCCCATCTCAAAGGGCTGAAAAAGCCACTTGTGCCCATCGATGACCACCGTGTCGGCGCGCTCTATCCCTCGGAGCAGTTCTTTCCCCTCTCGGGTCAAGAGACTGGCTCCTCCGAAGGCGGCGTCCACGTGCAGCCAGAGCCCCTCTTTCTGACAGATGTCGGCCAGCCTATCCAGAGGGTCCACGGCCCCGATGTTGGTAGTGCCCGCCGTGGCGACGCAGCAAAAAGGATGAAGCCCCACTTTTCGATCCCGGCCGATCTGAGTGATCAGGGACCCGGGATCCATGCGCCCCTGGCCATCGCCTTCCAGTTCGCAGATCTGAGCCGAGTCAAAGCCCAGGAGACGTAAATTCCGGAGGATGGTGCGATGGGTATGGGGCTGTAGATAGACTCGGGCCGACTCCGGTGGATGGTCTCCTAACTTATGGTGCCGCGCCGCCACCAGACCGATCAGATTGGCCGCCGTACCTCCACTGGTGACCTGGCCGCCACAACCTTCCGGGAAACCGATCAACCCTCCCAGCCAGTCCAGTACGTTCAACTCCACCATGGTAGGGCCCGCCGCCTCGTGCCAGGCTCCCATAAAAGGATTGTAGGCAGCCACCAGCGCTTCCACGAAAACCGACACGGGGTTGCCCGGAGATGGAATGAAGCCCAAAAAGCGCGGATGGTTGCTCAACATACTTCGAGAAAAAATCTGCTCGAAGGTCTGGCTCAGTAACAGATCCAGGTCCTGGCCCTCCTCTGGGAAAGGGACTCGCAGTTCTCGTTGCACATCTTCCCAGCGGTCCAAGCGGCTGACTGGCCTGGTTTCCAGGGAGCCAAAATGCTCCACGATATGGTCCACGACTTTATGGCCGAGGGTCCGCAGTTCATGCTCGCTAAAATCGAAGGGTCCCTCTTTTTGGGTCATGGCGCGACCGGCAGCGCCGTAGCCTCCACGGCCTCCAGAACCCTGCGCGAAGCCATCAGGGGGTCGAGGACCACCTTGATGCACCCATCTTCTTTGTCGGAAAACCGACGATAAGCTTCGGCGGCGTCCAGGAGCGAATCGCGATGGGTGATGAGGAAGGTCGGGTCGATCTCGCCGTTGACGATCTTCTCCAGCAGAGGCTTCATATACTTTTGCACGTGGGTCTGACCCATTTTGAAGGTTAGCCCCTTTCCAAAGGCCGAGCCCAAATTGAGCTTATCGATCAGACCTCCGTAGACCCCCGGAATGGACACGGTTCCACCTTTTCGACAGGTCTGGATGGCCTGGCGCAATACGTTGGGTCGGTCGGTCTGGAGACGAAGTAGATGTTTGGCTTTATCGTAAATCGCTCCTGGGCCGAAACCGTGAGACTCCATGCCTACCGCGTCGATGCAGCAATCAGCTCCCCGCCCACCGGTCAACTCCGGGATCCGGGTCAATGGATTTTCGGTTCGATAGTCCACCACGACCGCTCCGATCTTCCGGGCCAGTTCCAGTCGTTCGTCCACTCCATCGATGGCGATCACCTTTTCCGGACCGAACATTTGCGCACTCTTGATGGCGAAGAGCCCAACCGGACCACATCCCCAGACGGCCACGGTGTCCCCCTCCCCGACCCCTGCGTTCTCCACAGCCTGGAATCCGGTGGGGAAGATATCAGACAGAAAGAGTGCTCTCTCATCGCTCACCTGGTCAGGAATCTTCAGGCACCCTACTTCGGCGAACGGCACCCGGACAAACTCCGCCTGACCGCCAGCGTACCCCCCTAGCATGTGCGTATAGCCGTACAGGCCTGCAGTGGAAGCGCCGTAGGCGGCCTCCTGCAGAGTGGGGTTGGTGTTGCTGTTGTCACAAAGCGAATACTCGTGCTTCTTGCAATGAAAGCAATTTCCGCACGAGATGGTGAAGGGGACGACCACCCTATCTCCCTTCTTGAGATGCCGAACTTTCGATCCCACTTCCAGCACCACGCCCGTAAATTCGTGGCCCAGGATATCGCCCGGTTCTAGAGCGGGCATCAGGCCATGATAGAGATGGAGGTCCGAGCCGCAGATAGCGGTTCGAGTGACCTGGACGATGGCGTCTTTCGGGTTCAAGAGCTGAGGGTCCGGTACGGTCTCTACCCGTACGTCCATTTTTCCGTGAAATACCAGGGCCTTCATGCGGTCGCTCCGTCCCGGACCAGCCGCTGCTTGCCGGCCCCCATGGGTTGCCCCTCGACGGTGGGCACTTCGCCCGTTTCAAAGCGGGCCTTCACCTGCCTGAGGGCCCGCTCCAGCGTCTCGTGCGGTTCCCTGCCCGTGAGTCGGCTGAGGGCCGAGGTCAAGTGGCCTCCGGGCACCCGGTAGCACACCTCCACTGACACTTCGGTTCCCCAGGGGGAGGTCTGGAGCCTGAGAGAGCCCCGGTGCTCCACCTCTCCCGATTCGGTATCCCATTCGAAACTCTCCGGCTCCCGGGTGTTATGAACCCGGGTGATCGATTCGTAGGTTTTGAAAGGGCCCTTGATCAAGAACCGGTAGCGATCGTCGCCCAGGGGCGTCACTTCGGCCAGGGGGCTCATGATCTCGGCGAAACGATCAGGGGTGTGGCGAAAGAACTGGAAGAGCTCTTCCCGGGGAGCTTCGATGGTGACCACTCGCAGCACCCGGACTTCTCCGCTCTGGTGTTCTTCGGGGGCGGTCGAGTGATTCAAGGATTCGTACAGGTGGCAGTGTCCCGAGAGACCGCGGTAGGCCAGAGCCGCCCCCAGCACCGTGCCCGGCAGGGAGCGACCCAGGGACTTGGTGAGAAGAAGACCACCGGCTCCGGCAGAGACGAATCTCTCCCAGGAGGCAACGTTGACGTGTCGAGATTTTTGTCCATTTGATTCAATGTTTTCGTTATTCATAAAAGGACGGTAGCATACCGCCAGGGGTGAGCCAGGATGCACCGGCATAGGCCCCCGCCCTACCAACAGTGGGGAACCCGAATTATGAGAAGTTTCTCTACTCGGGGTGGGGAACTTTCGGATGGCAAGAGCGGATAGGCATAGCATCTCGGAAAGTATATAGCCCCGGCCCTCCGGATGCGGGCAAGTTGGAGAGGAAGATTTTCCAAGGAGTCGTCAATATGCCTAATCCTTTTACTTTTCTACGAAAGCCGCCTTGCGTTATCGCTCTGGGGCTGGCTTTCAGCTTTACCATCCTATTCTGGCTAATGCCAAAGGTAGCTCTGGTCCTGACCGCAGGGATGGCCTTTCTCACGCTCCTGCTGGTGGGATCGCGACTGATCTGCACTTTTATGAGGAACCAAATTCCTGAGCAGATCGCGCCGGGAGAGGAATTCGTGTCGATCCACATCGCCACCTATTCCGAACCTCCCCAGGTGGTCAAAGAGACTCTCGACAGCCTGACCAATCTGGCTCACCCGAATTACGAAGTGATCGTCCTGGACAACAACACCCCCGACCCGGAGATGTACGAGCCGGTCAAGGAGCATTGTCGAAAGCTCGGTCCGAAATTCCGCTTCTACCATTTTGACGGAGTCCGAGGAGCCAAGGCCGGTGCCCTCAACATCAGCCTCAACCTTTCCGACCCCCGAACCGACGTCATCCTAATTCTTGACGCCGACTACCAGGCTCTCCCCGATATTCTGAACAAGGGGCTATCGTACTTCACCGATTCTTCCGTCGCTCTGGTCCAGTTTCCCCAGGCCTACCGTAACAGCCGCCCTAACTGCGGACTATCCTGGGAATACAAACTCTTTTTCGATCTTTACATGAAGCTCGCCAATCGCTGGAATACGGTACTTTCAACCGGTACCGCGGCCTTTGTCCAGAAAGACGCTCTAGTGGCCTCAGGGGGATGGTCGGGGGAGACCCTCACCGAAGACGCCGAACTGGGCTTACGTCTGCACAAACACGATTACCGGGCAGTCTACGTACCGGAAGTGGTGGCGGCCGGCCTCATGCCCACCGACCTGAAGAGTTTGAGGGCCCAGCGGCGGCGCTGGGTCCTGGGCAACGCCCAGAGTCTGCTGGCCCTATGGAAGCTTCCCGAAGTTAGCCGGGTGCGCCGGACCATGATGACGCTACAGCTCACCGCCTGGGCCAACCCTCTGCTATTTCCCACGGTCACTCTCCTGGTATCCGGTTCGTTTTACTTGGCCGTCGGAAGCCCGCCAGCACTGGCGATCACCATACTCTCTTTTGCCACGATCGGTCTTTATCTGGTGGGCTCATTGCTGCTGTTCGCCCGAGTGGTCCAGCGAGAGGGAGGAAGCCTGAAGTCTGCGTTACTGGCCTTCGGAGTCCATCTAGGCATGCTGTGGGAGGGCGCGGTGAGTTGGTGTGAGCTGTTTGTCCAGAGTGACAAGAGTTTCGTGCGAACCAACAAATTTATTCGAGCCACTGAGTCCTGGTCCTTGAGTCTGTCCTTGATCCTCGCTCTGTTGTTTGGAGGCTTTAGCCTGCAACTGGCCCTCTCCGGAACGGCCCTTCCCCTGGCCCTGGCCCTGGGAATGGGCTCACTCTGGTGCTTCGGAACCAGCGTACTCCGGTGGAGCGTACACCGCGTCCGGGCCAGAACGCTGCGGATGGGCAAGCGCAAGCAGGTAGGGATACCCGCAATCGAATCGATGGGATACCCCGAACCGATCCCGAGGGAACTTAGCCTTCATTCTCAGGTCGGCTAGACTGAATTGCGAATCAATTTCCAGGAGGAGTCAATATAATGAAAGTTACCGTCTGCATTCCCACCTTTAATCGAGCTCAAATCTTACCCAAAGCGGTGGAAGCGGCCCTCAGGCAGAGCTACGAACAGACCCGAGTACTGGTGGTGGACGACGGCTCCAGCGACGGAACCCGGGTGGCGCTGAAGCCCTTCTTTCGAGAGCCCAACTTCTGCTACCTGAAGCTGGCCCGTAATGTAGGGACCGCCCAGGCCAAGAACGTAGGCCTGGCGTTAGCCGATTACGACGCGATCACTTTCCATGACTCCGATGACCTCCCGGACCCCCACAAGATCCTGCTGCAAGTCCGGGCCCTGGGACTCAAAGGGCACGTGGCCGATCCCATTCTGGATTGGAGTTCGGTCGGTATCAAGCCGGGGAGCGATCTCAAGATCGACCTGGTCTTTTCCGGACACCGCCTGATCCGCTCCGATGGAACCGTTCACGAAATCTGCAAGCGTATTTCGGTGGTAGACGATTTCTTCCCCAACTTACAGTTTCCGTCTAAGACCCCGGGGGATTGGATACTGGTCAATTCTGCACTGTTTCGCCGCTCGGTGTTTGAGCGGGTGGGGGGGTATCTAAACTCCATCGAAGAGGACCGGGAACTCCGAAACCGCATCATCGTGTCCGGCCACGTCGGGTACTTCCTGGATCTGCCCCTGGTAGACAAAATCGAGATGGAGGACTCCCTCACGGTGGCCGAGCAGACCAACTACCTGGCCGAGCACCGGCGCAAAGACCGGGAGACCGTCTGGCAACGCCAGCAGCTCTATAAGCGCCTACTCCTGAGCGAGCAAGGGAGCGTCGATTGGAGCGAAATCGTGGTGCCGATCGACCTGCGTGAGGTGGAGATCGAGGAGATCACGCGGCCCGAATGCCTCAGGCCCCAGACCGAGATCCCCTCGGTGACAACGCTACCCAAACTCAATGGAAGACGCAATGTGCTGGTACCCGCCTCGTGAACGTCAGGATTAAATCACGATGATCCTGACCGACCCTTTCTGGGGACCCATCGTGGACAATCTCTTCCACCTAGCTCTAGCCTGGATTCTAGTTATTCCGATCGCCCTTGATCGAGAGCGCAGCACCCAGATCATGGGTCTGCGAACGTTTCCATTGGTGGCCCTGGGGACTTGCGCCTACATTCGGGTGGCGTTGGAGTTCATCGGCGACGCACCTGATCCGAAAGCCCGAATCCTGCAGGGCCTGGTCACCGGCATCAGCTTTATCGGAGCCGGAGCGATCATCAAGGAAGGCGAGGACAATACGGTCCGGGGTACGGCTTCGGCGGCCAGTATCTGGGCGGTGGTGGCCCTGGCCTCTGCGGTCGCTTTCGAAGCCTACGAGATCGCGATATTTTTGGCGGTGGCAAACTTTCTGACCTTGCGCCTGCTGGGCCGGGTTAAGCGGAATTTGGACTGTAACCAGTAGATACACCTTGGGATAGGGAGCCCGTCAACCCGGGGTTATGTTGCCAGAAACGTCCTGCAGGTAAGCTCAGAAGGGTAATAAAACTAGTTTGAAGAGGTGAATTATGAGACCTATTATTGACGGCAAATCGGTTCTACCGTTCCCGGCTCCCTTTCTTCCGGTCAACCGCGGAGTGGCAGGGCACCGGACCCTGGTGGAGATGGATTCCCACCAGTCAAAGTGGAGAGTAACACTGCATTCTCCAGACATCGAGGTTCAACAGATCCACGTGGATGCAACGGAAAATAGTCTGGTCATCAGTTCCCAGAGCGAACCCCCGATCCGCCAGGTGGTGGAACCCCCGCGCTGTTTGAAGCCCGAGTCCATGCGGGTCAAGCGGGGAGCTGAAATGATCCGGATCGAAGTTCAGTATCGGGAACACCCCTGCACCCCACTCTCTCCCTCCCCGGGTGGCCCTTACCGGTCCCCGGAAGCACCCTGCATCGAACACCCTCGTTGCAACAACCACGAAAGTGAGGAACATCATATTGCAGTTACCTGAAGACTTTTTGCTTGGCGTGGCAACCTCTTCCTTTCAGATCGAGGGGGCCCTCGACCAGGACGGCCGAGGGCCCTCCATTTGGGATGTCTTTGAGTTGGCCAACGGTGACACCGGAGAAAAAGCTTGCGATCACTATCATCTGTACCGAGAGGATGTCAAACTGATCAAGGGGCTGGGTGCCTCCGCCTATCGTTTCTCTATCGCCTGGCCCCGAGTGGTGCCTGACGGTGAGGGCAAGGTCAATCCGAAGGGACTGGACTTCTACTCCCGACTGGTCGACGAACTCCTGGAGCAAGAGATCGAACCCTGGGCCACCCTGTACCACTGGGACCTTCCTCTCGCGTTGCACGAGAAAGGGGGTTGGAAGAGCCGGGAGACGGCGCTAAGATTCGCCGAGTACACGAACCACATCCTGGATGCTCTGGGAGATCGGGTTAAACACTGGTTCACCTTAAACGAGCCCTGGTGCACAGCGATCCTGGGGTATCAGACGGGGGAGCACGCCCCCGGCGAGCGGGCCGACACGGCCACCGTCCTCAAAATCATCCACAATCTACTGCTCGCGCACGGCTATTCTCTCCAACAGATCCGGGAGGCCGGAGACGACCATCTGGCAGGGATCGTGCTCAACCCCTGGATTCCACTGCCCCTAACGGAGAGCAGAGAGGACAGGGAGGCTGCCGAACGAGCCTGGCAGGAGCAGGTCGGTTGGTGGTTTGAGCCGCTCTTCGAGGGTCATTATCCGAGCAACGTCAAGATGATACGCCAGTCCGAGATGCCGGAGATCCTCGATGGGGACCTGGAGTTGATCAGCGCGGAAACCGATTTTATGGGACTCAACCTTTACTTTCCCGGCTTCGTCCGCCACGCTCCGGAAGCTGCTCCCTTCTATTACGAAGAGTGTGGCTCTCTGGTCAATCTGCCTCGCACCGAAATGGGATGGCACGTCTATCCGCCGGTCTTGAGCTATGCGCTGGCCCAGATTTCCAAGCGCTACAAACCCAAAGCGATCTACGTGACCGAAAACGGTTGCGCCACTCCCGACCTTCTAGATGACCGCGGTGGTATCAACGATCTTTTTCGAAAGGAGTATTTGCGCACCCACATGTTAGAGGCGCTCCGTTCCCGAGAACAGGAAGGGGTGCCCCTTAAGGGTTACTTCGTCTGGTCTTTGATGGACAACTACGAGTGGCAGTACGGCTACAGTAAACGCTTCGGTCTGGTGCACGTGGACTACGATACCCTGGAGCGCACGCCCAAAACGAGCGCTCGCTGGTTTGCCGGACTGGCCCGCAAGAGGCGGGTCGATCCCTGGCTCCATATGGAAACTGCTGCCGGTCCCCTGGTCCGTCGCAAGCAATCAGGCTAGAGCCGCCTGGGGCATTTGCCGCAGCAGGGTTAGTTTTAGATGGCCCTCCTCAAACAATGGAAGAAAAGCCTGGCGCCTGACATCGGAAGGTAGGGCAACACTCTGCTCATAAGAGACGTCGGGTCGTGCCTCTTCTCCCGATACCGATCCTCCGTCCCGACTCAATTGCGCTCGTACCACCAGGTGTCTCTCTTCCAGGTATACCTTGAGCCATCGGACGCGGGCCGCTGGTATAGGGAAACTTAGGTGGTAGCTTCTCCCATCGGACGAGGCAATCGGGCGAGGTTTCGCCAAGACGTTCTGGGGTTTGCCGCAATCAATTTTCATTCTGTGTCCTCCAATGATGTAAAAGCATGATCACATTGTACTACCGAAAAGTTCGAGCGCTTCGATCGGGGGGATGTGGGGGATGTGGGGGGAGTACCCTTTGGTAGGGGAACGTGAGTGCCCCGCTGGTCATGGCGCCGGAGGAGGGGTCTCGGAGCCTTCTTCCTCGAGCAGATTGAGACGGTGGGCATTGAGTACCGCCGTCGCACGATTGGAAGCTCCCAGCTTGGTGATCACGGTATGGGCGTACTTCTTTACCGTGGATTCGGCAAGAAAGAGCGTTTCAGCGATGGTCCGATAGGCCACCCCGGTGGCCATGAAATTCAAGATTTCCTGTTCCCGAGTGGTGAGCCGGCTGAAGCTCGGGACCCCCTCCTCGGTATTGCCGTTCGAACCGGCTATCGCCCCCCCCCGGATCATACCTAAAACCAGATCGATCGGCGCCTTTATGGTGCGTCCACGACGAGCGCTCAATACGGCGTCTACCACTTCGTCTCGGCCGTACTCGGTCAAGAGGTAGGCCCTGGCCCCGGCCATCAACAGGCGGCTAAAACAGGGTGCGCTCCGCAAATTGGTAAAAACGACGGGAGCGACCTCGGGACAGCGGGTTCCGAGTTCCTTGAGATCGAAGACCGCCTGACTCACGGGCTCGCGCACCCCCAGGATCACGACCTCCACCTTCTTGGATTGGATCTCGGTGATCGCCCTGGCCAGGGACTGGGATTCGGTGACCAAGTCAAGACCCTTTTCCTTTTCCAAAACAGCCTTCAACCCGGCCCGCACGATGGGATGGGCGTCGATGAGACCGACGCGAATAGCTTGTTTGGATAAGCGCGTAGACTCCAAGTATTTCGTTTCACCTCGAGAATGGGACATTACGAAAACCCCCGGTCCAGATAGATTAGGCCTGAATTGTACCAGGGGAGACAGGGGGGATCGGGCCTCGGTCGGGTACCTCCCCCCTACTCCCAGGTATACAATCCTATCCCGTCGGTCAAGGACCCCATAAGTCGTGGACGGTGGCCCGGGGGGTTTCGAGATTCTCGACTTCCGCCCCATGCCGCTTCATGGTGAGGTCTCTGAAAAACTCGGCCGCCCCTCGGATGGGCTTGGGCTCGAACTCGCGCGAGTTGAAATCGAGACCGTAGGCGGTCAGGTCGATATCGTCTCGGATGGTAGCAAGCTCGAGATCCCGGAGCAAGCCTTCAACGTTTTCCCGAACCACGCTGGCCCAACGCTTACCCAGGGAGTCCGGGTCGGCGATCAGGTCTTGCAAAGTCCGCCCCTCCGCCAACCAGCGGGCGGCGGTTTTTTCCCCTACCCCTTTGAGACCCGCGATATTGTCCACCGGGTCGCCCCGGAGGGCCAGGAAAGACGGGATTTGGAAGGCCTCGACCCCGAACACCTCGGGCACGTTTTCCCTTCGAATCCGTTCTAGCCTGGCCTTAGCTGAAGCGCCGTGAGTCCGCAGGATCTCAAGCTCCCCCGGATGGGCCAAAATCTGAGCCAGGTCTTTGTCATTGCTGACGATAACGGCACCCATTCCATGCTCTGCACACCGCCGTGCCAGGGTTCCTATGACGTCGTCGGCCTCGAAACCATCTACCTCCCAGGTGGCCAGCCCCAACCTCCGGCAGGCCTCCTTGACCAGAGGTACCTGGAGCATCAGATCCGCCGGCGGCGGCTCACGGTGAGCCTTATAATCTCCGGAGATCTCTTCTCGAAAGATCCCGCTGAGAGACTCAAAGACTACGCATACGTGGGTCACCCCCTCGGTACGCCACAGGTTTCTGAGGATACCCAGCACACCGTGAACCGCGTTGGTAGGGGTGCCGTCCTCGGCCCGGATGCTCCGGGGAAGCGCGTAGTACGAACGAAAGACGTGAAAGAGGGCGTCGATCAGATAAAGTTTCATGGCGGAAGTCAAAAAAAGTACCCGGGGCCGGGATCGAACCGGCACTCCCAGAGGGAACGGGTTTTTGAGACCCGCGCGTCTACCTATTCCGCCACCCGGGCAAGTCCGCAGATATTACCATCCATATCGCTCCATCGTCAATAGCCCTGGACAAGCACTCTTTTTTCAGGTAAGAGGAGGAAGTCTCATGCGGCCGATGTAAAAGCGGCCCCGGACTTAGATATAGAGGAGCAAGATTAATGAGATTTCCCATCGATTTCGCGATGTCCAACGCGAAGCACATGGTGCAGCAGCGCAGCAAGGGTCGTAAGCGTTACCCCACGGTTCTAATGCTGGAGCCCCTCTATACCTGTAACCTGGCCTGTATCGGCTGCTCGGTGGAGCGCCACACCGGCAAACTCAAAGACCGCCTCCCGGTGGACAAGTGCCTGGAAGCGGCCAGAGTCACCGAAGTGCCCACAGTGGCCCTGTGTGGCGGAGAGCCCACCCTGTACCCCGAACTCCCTCAGCTCTTGCAGGGTCTTTTCGATATGGGCAAGCACGTCATCATGTGTACCAACGCCCTGGTTCTAGACAAGAAACTCTTCCCTCACGTAGCGCCGAACAAGAAGCTTTTCATCAACGTTCACCTGGACGGAATGAAAGCAACGCACGACTACGTGTGCAACCGTGAAGGCGTGTTTGACAAGGCCGTCGAGATGGTCAAGGAGTCCAAGCAGCGGGGCTACCTCACCCTCACCAATACCACGGTCTTCAAAGAGACCGACATGGACGAGGTGGAAGAGCTTTGCGAGATGCTCACTGAGATCGGGGTCGACGGTATCCTGATTTCGCCCGGCTACGAATACGAAAGCGTGGAGAAAGATATTTTCCTCACCCAGGCCCAAATTCACGAGAAGTTTCGCCGAGTCAGACTGTTGGCCAAGAAATACAAACTGACCGCAACACCCGCTTTCCTGGATTTTGCTGCAGGCTTGATCGAACTGAAGTGCTCGCCCTGGTCCACCGTGAACTACACCCCCATGGGATGGAAGGGCCCCTGCTATCTGATCGGAGAGAACTTCTACGACGACTGGGACACTTTCTGGAACAGCGTGGACTGGGACTACTGGGAGACCCGTCAGAACCGCAAATGCCTCAACTGCAAAATGCACTCGGGCTTCGAGCACAGTGCGGTCCAGGCTGCTTCCAAGAGCATCAAGGGCATGGCCCAGTTGGCCGCCTGGCACGTCAGCGGTTAAGCCAAAACGTGGACGCAAAGTCCACAAGTCCTAAATCCGAAGAGAAGGTTCCCTGGGCTAAACTCGCCTGGTGGAACCTTCTGTTTTCCAGCCTCTACCTGTTTCGCTCGGTCAGCCTCGATATCTGGTTGGCCTCGCGCCAGGCTGACGTGGAGTTCGGTGAACTCAAGTTCGGGGAGACCACCCTGGGCACTATACGGGAGATTTTGAACCGAGTCCCGATCAACGCCCAGACCACCATCTTTGAATTGGGCTGCGGACGCGGGCGGGCGGCTTTTCTTTTTCATTTTCTGACCGGGGCTCGGGTGATCGGGGTCGACCTGGTGAGCTCCTTCATCGTGACCGGTCGTCGACTGGCCCGCTGGACGGGGTGCGAAAACCACGTGCAGTTTCTGTATGAAAACTTCCTGCAAACCCATCTCGGGGAAGCCGACGTGGTCTACGCCTGCGCCCTGTGCCTGGAAAAAGAGAGCAAGTCGCTGCTAGCCGAAAAGCTCCAGGAATGCCGGGTAGGCACCACCGTGGTCACCATAGGGTGGGACCCCAGGCGAGATTGGCTAACCCCTCTGGATCAGTTCGAGGGGAAGTTCTCCTGGGGGAGTGCCCGGGTCTACCTTTATCGGGTGACCGACACCACCTTGCCATCGGAATCGATCTCCAACTCTTCGGCTCCCCATTGAACCGTGTTGCCGTTGATAGAACTTACCCAGAGCCAGAGAAAGACCAGATCTTTGAGGGGCAAAAACAGCAGTTCAAGGAGCGAACCGCCGGTACCCACACCCTTCAACCCCCGGCTTTGAAGCGCTCCCAGAGCGATCCTCAAAAAACACCAGAATAAAACCAGTGCGCCCCCCAGGTGGAGATCCCAACAGGCCGACAGAAGAGCCCAGAGCAGACCCTGGGTCACGATGAAAGCGGCGTGCCCCAGGGGACGACTCACCCGCGAAGTGACCATCCAACGATACTGGTGGGCCAGGGCCTGGGCGAAGCTCGGTGCCCCAAGGCGGGTATCCAACACAGTGGGAGCCAGGGCTACTTTCCAGCCCTTCTTGGCCGCCCGATAGCCCACTTGGAAATCATCCGCCAGGTACTCCGAAAGTGCCGTGAAGCCCCCGACCTGCTCCAGCACCTCTCTGCGCACCGCCAGGGTAGAACCCATGGCAAAGCGCACCCCCTCGGTCCGTTCGGCCACCAGCACGGAGCTACTGAAATCCAGGATACAGAGGGACTCCAACACAGCGCCCGGGGTGAGAGGACCACTCCCCCGATAAAGGCAGGTGACCACCCCAACCTCGGGGTCATCAAACTCACCCAGGACCGCTTTCAAGTAGTCCGGTCCGCAGACCATATCAGCGTCGGAGATGACGAAGATGTCACCCGACCAGTAGCGCTCGCCCAGGGCCAGGGTGGCGGCCTTTGCATTGCCCGCCGGGCCGGCAAGCAGCCGCAGCCAGGTCGCCTGAGGCTGATTCTGTAGCCAGGATGGAGGCGCCGGTTGAGCCGAACAAACATAGAAATCCTGCCCCTGCTGCTCCGGGAGCGTCAGAAAGCTCTCCATCGACTCCAGGCTGGCCGGCAGTGGCTCCCGGAGCGGTTTGACCTGGGAAAATCGGGGAATCTTTCCGCTCCCGCGCGGTCGGCGGCGGGAAAATCTCAGCACCAGCACGGTGGCCAGGATCTGGTAACCGCAGGCTGCGGCAAACAGCAGCAATAAGAGAAGCTTCACAGGACCGCCCACTGGTAGCGAGCCCTCAGCTCTTCGCGCTGTTTCTCCAGTTCACCGGCCAGAGCCTGAACCGCCACCCCGGCCTCTCGGCCGACCTTCAGGAGTTTAGGCAAGAGATGAGGGCGGGTGGCCACCTTCAGCCCGATGGCTTTCACATCCGGAAAGCCTTTCTCGGTCACGAATTCTCCAAAGTTCAGGGGAAGATCGCTATCCACCGAATCGCTGACGACCCGCAGGACCAGCCTTTCAGCCGATGGAGAGACCGCCTCCAGAAAGGCCTCGGTCTCTAGATCCGCCACCGGACTGGCCGGATATTTTTCGGCGAAGGTGCGTTTCTGACTGGCTGTGATGAGGTAACCGCAGGTCGCTACTCGGCCCACGAACCCGCCCCGGCCGATCAGAGTTCTGGTACTGCGCTCGTCATACACCAGATCCCCCACCCGCAGGGCGGGATCCAGGCCCACGCTAAACCCCACCAGTATAAAAACCTGGGGATTAAAGGTTTTTTGCACCAACTCCACGGCGCTCCCCATGCGCTCGCCACCCATGCCGCTGCAGACATGGAGACAGCCGTCTCCCATCTCCAGTTCCAGACCTTTCATAGAACCGGCGGGTTTCAGGCTCCAACTCCGGCGCACCGCCTCCCGCTCCTCTTTCAGGGCGCTGAAAAAAGCTATCATCGGGCAACCTTTCCTGACGGGGACGCATAGCCGTTGCTCAGGAACCACTCCACCGCACGAGCCAGGGCATCCTTGACCGAGCCCGGTCGAAACCCCAATTCGTCCCTCGCTCGCTGGGGATCAAAAAACATCTTCTTGCGGGCCATTCGCACCCCCTCAAGAGGGACCTGAGGAGTTCGATTGAGCACATACCCTTCCAGCAGAGTATCCAACAGCCCCACAGTCCAGGCCGCGCTATACGGAATCTTGACTCTGGGAGCTGGTAGACCCGTGATGACAGACAGCATCTCGAGAATCTCCTTGAGGGTGAGGTTCAAATGCCCCAATATGTACAGTTCACCGTTCTGGCCGTGCTCCTCGGCCAGCAAGTGGCCGTGAGCCACATCCTCCACCGGGACCAGGTTGAGACCAGTGTCCAGGTAGGCCGGCATCTTACCGGCCAAGAAATCCACGATGATCTTTCCGGTAGCGGTGGGCTTGAGGTCCCCCGGGCCCACCGGAGTGGAAGGGTTGACCAGCACCACCGGAAGTCCCCGCCGGGCGAATTCGAGCACCGCCTCCTGAGCCAGGAACTTGGATTTCTTGTAGTGACCCACGACTTTTTCTAGAGTCGCCCGGCTGGACTCATTCGAAACTCGGCCGGGGGCCGGCAGGGCCAGCGCGGCCACCGAAGAGGTGTAGACCACTCTGGGAACCTTCAATTCCAGGCAAGCGGCCATGAGCGCCTCGCTTCCCTCCACATTGATCCGATACATGGGCCGGGGGTCTCGGGAAAACAAACGGTAGTCGGCGGCACAATGAAAGACCGTGGCGCAGCCCCGCAGGGAGTCGGCATACGAGGTCGGCTCCAACAGATCACCCTCCACCCAGTCGATGGGTAGGTCCTCCACCAACCGGGTATCAGAGGTTCCTCTCCGAAGAGCTCTCACCTGATCGCCCCTTTCCACCAGGGCCCGGGCCAGGTGGCCACCCACAAATCCGGTAGCACCGGTGAGAAAGACGGTCTTGCCCATGGGAGCGGCCTTCTCCATTCAGGCCTCGATCCCGCCTGCCGGTGAGTGTTTCAGGAATATTTCAGTTCCAGTTTTCATAATAGTCACAAGTAATCTCAGAAGGAGATAACAAGTGAGCACTCTAGAAACTGACAACGCGCCCGACGGAACGCTACTTCCCAAGTTTTGCAACAAACTTCGGGAGGCGAACCTCTTTGGCGCCTTTACCGAGCTCTCGAACAAAAGATTTCAAAAATACGTCCTGCAGCCCAAGCACTTCTTACGCAACGGCTGGCTGCTGGACCCGACCATGGAACTGAACCAGCGGACTGTCCGGGCCTACGTGTTGGGAGACTTCCCCACCAACCCCGAAAACGGTGCGAGTATTGGCCAGCGAGTGGTAATCAATCGCCAGGACCGAATCGCGAAACTGGAAACCAACTACAACAATCAGACCCAGACGATCGAATTCGACCTGACCAGCATGGAAGTCACCAAAAACGAGATCACGATGGAGTAAAGATCAATCGGAAGCTAGGGCGGCCTTGAGTCGTTCTACTTCCGTGTGCAACTCCTCGTGGGCAGCCTTGATCTCTTCAGGACCAAGGCTGATGGCGGTTTCTAGCCTTTTCGCAGCCTGGGCACTGGGGCCCGCGTGGAGGTAGACCAGCCCCCCTTTGACCCAGTGAGCTTTCTCTTTAATGACCGCGGCATCGCCTGAAGAGACGGCATCGGCGAGGATCACCATCATCTGGTCAACCTCTTCCAAAAAGGAGGCGATCATCGCCTCAAAAACGGCTTCATCGCCCAGGCATTCAACGGCTTTTTGTCTATCGATAGGTTTCATGAGCATCATTCTCTGGGAGCATCCCCCAGATCTTTTGTTTAAGGCAGGCGCTACGGTATCCTACCGAGGCATACGAAAGGATATTTCTCAGCTAACGTTGCAGCGGGAGATTCCTTTTGTACCATCGAACGGGGCCAGCTATGGCGATCAAGGTGCTGGTAGTCGATGATCACCCGGTGATCCTGCAGGGCTTGCGTGGTATGCTGTCCGCTCTCGAGGATATTGAGGTGGTGGGCGAAGCGGTCACCGGTGCCGAGGCTATCGAGCAAACCCAGAAACTGAAGCCGGACGTCTTGTTGATGGACGTTCGCCTGCCCGAACTCAATGGACTGGAAGCCATGCGCCGCCTGCGGGAGAGCGACCCCGACACCAAAGTTGTCTTCATCACCGTTTCTGACAGCGATCTCTATCTGGTGGAGGCCCTGCGCTGGGGCGCCAACGGCTACCTCACCAAGGACTCCTCCCAGGCCCTGATCGGCCACGCCATCCGCAGTGCCACCATGGGCGGCTGTCTGATCTCGGAAACCTTGCTCAACAAAGCCTTCGGAGCGGTAGCCAGAGCTGCCGTCAATCTTGGAAAGCCCGCCATCGAGGGAGAGCTACCGCCCATCGTCCAACTCACTCCCCGCGAATTAGACGTCCTGCGTCTGGTCGCCAAGGGCATGACCAACCGCTCCATCTGTAAAGAGTTGAACCTAGCCGAAGTGACCATCAAAAAGCACGTGCAGTCCATCATGGGAAAGATGGGAGTCAAGGACCGTACTCAGGCCGCTCTACGCGGTGTGAGGCTGGGCTTGATCGATTGAACTGGTGATTTCTTTAGACGACTCCTACGAAGCTTGCCGCCGGGTGACCCGGGAACGAGCCAAGAACTTTTACTACGGGATCAAGCTGCTCCCCCAGGAAAAGCGGGACAGCTTGTGCGCGGTGTACGCCTTTTTTCGACAGAGCGACGATCTTTCCGACGACGAAGCCATCGACAACAAGGCTGAACGACTAGCCCGCTGGAAAGCCCTGGTCCACCCCTGCGACGCTCCGGGCGACAACCCGATTCTGCCGGCCTTCCACCATAGCGTGGTCAAATATCGCATTCCCACCAACTATTTCGAAGAACTGATCGACGGGACCACCTCGGACCTGACCGTTTCCCGCTACCAGACCTTCACCGAACTCTACGAATACTGCTACAAGGTGGCCTCCACGGTGGGTCTGGTCTGTCTTCACATCTTCGGATTTGACGGCTCCCCCGAGGCTCTGAGCCAGGCCGAGGCGCGAGGAATCGCCTTTCAATTGACCAACATTTTGCGGGACGTCAAGGAAGACGCCGAACGCGGTCGGATCTACCTGCCCCTGGAGGATCTCGAGAAGTTTGGGCTCACCGAAGAGCAGTTTCTTCTTGGACAGGCCAGTCCGGAGATGGAACGTTTTCTAAAATTTCAAGTAGAGCGGGCCCGGGGCTACTACGCCCGCTCTCAGGAACTGGTAGGCCGGGTGAACCCCGAAAGCCGGGCCTCCCTGGAAGCCATGACCCAGATCTACCGAGCCGTTCTTGAGAAGGTGGACAGCCTGGGCCTGGGAGTCTTTCAGCAGCGCGCCTCTCTCTCCAAGATGGAAAAGTTGGCTTTGGCCGGGAAAACTGCCTTATCCGGAGCTTTCAAGCGAACCTAAGAATCTGGCGTATTTGGTCATCTCGCTGGGCCTCGGGCGAACACCCCGGCTTTCCAGCCAGGCCTTGAGTGCCCGTCCCTGCTCCTCCACCCCCGGGGCTTGCGTCTCCACCTCCAGCTCAAAAAACTCCTGACCACCGGGCAAACAGCAGGAATCCAACTCCCAAACCTGTCCGACCTCGAGCGGTGGTGAAAAGAGAAGTCTTCTGGTCTGGGATTCACCCTGCACCCGGAGCGGGGCCGGAGAGATTTCGGTTCGAAAAACTCGAATCGGCTCGGAGTTTGACCAATCCCCCGGTTGCTCAGAACCCACCAACTCTGAGTATTCCATGGAGTCGAACAGCCCCAGTGCGATCTCCCGGCCGATCTTCAGAGTGAGTTCACGATGAGAGCCCTCCACCCTGAGTCGAAGAACCCAGTCTTTTCGCCCGGGAGCATCCTCGACAGTGAAGTAGCGGTTTACGAAGACCCGCTCCCGGTGCGGAGCCCCCAACCCCGCCAGGACTTTCTGATAATCGGTGGCCGAAAGCAGGTACTTGAACTCCGTCTCTCTTTGACTCATGGCGCTTAAAAGTGTTTGCGCAGGTAAAGGTTCATCTGCTTAAACCACCAGGGCCAGTCGTGAGCCACGTCGTGCCCCCACAGGTCCAGCGTGTGTTTGAAACCGATGGAATCGAGAAACCGAGAAAAATCGGTGGTCCAGTTAACCCGCTCCCAGGGCCCCTGACCACAAATCAGGGTCAGCCGGGCCTTTTGCAGCTCCTTCCAGCGTGGAGTACCCACTAAATTCGGCAAGTAGTGGACGGGACTGTTGTTGTAGCAGTTGTCATCAAAGGATGAGCCAAAATACGACGAGATGTCGTAAACCCCCGAAAGGCCGTAGCAGTGACTGAAGATGTCCGGGTGCTTAAACAGGGTGTTGGCGGCGTGGTAGGCCCCGAAGGACGCCCCCATGACTGCGAGCGGTAGCCGGCCCTGGCAGTCCCGATAGATGGCTGCCACCAGTTCGTTGGCCACGTAGTTGTCGAACGCTTGATGGCGTCGGGCAGCTTCGGTCACGGAAAGGTGCTTGTTGCTCCAGCTATCTTGATTGATGCCGTCGGTGGTGACAACTTTGATCTTGCCGGCTTCGATCAACTCGCTCAGGGCCTTGATCATCCCCTGGCGCTCGAACTCCTCGAAATTTTCTGCCGCCGTGGGAAAGCAGAGGAGCGGTTGGCCGAAGTGACCGTAAATGGCCACTGAAAGCGGCTTGCCTAGAAATCGACTGGGTATTTGGAACTTTTGTATCTTCATGGCTGCGCCTTCTCTTTGCTCGAAAGAACTCTTGCTTGCCGACGACTTCCTGGTTAAATTTAGAGTATCTTTTCAAGCTTCGATCCATATGCCGAGCTTCAGCTCTCTCCTGATGCCGAACCGGAATTGGTGAAGGCCGCTTTCAAAGCATTGGCCAAGAAATACCATCCCGATCGGTTCAGTGATCCCCATGAAAAACGTCGGGCCGAAGAAAAAATGGCCCGGATCAATGAGGCCCAACAGTTGCTGGCTTCAGGGAACTACCGCCCGCCTCCACCGCCACCACCCCCCTCTGCTCCTAAAGAGCCGGTGGACGCTCCCCCTCCCCGACCGGTCCCACCTCCGCCTTCGGCAAGCTCTCCCAAGCCCCGAGCAGCCTCGCCGCCGGTTCGAAGCGGCCCCTTCGTTGCCGTAGCCCTGATCTTCTTGGCCCTGCTATTTCTACCCGGCCTTCTCAGCAGCAGCCATCTTGAGAAAGCCCTGCAGTCCGAGGAGGAGGGTCGCTTCCAGGACTCTCTGGTGTACCTGAACAAAGCGGTTGCCGAGGACCCCCATGACCGGGAGTTATACGGCCATCGAGCACGGATCTGGGACAAACTGGGGGAGCCCGAGAAAGCCTCGGTGGATCGGCACAACGCGAAACCTCCGACTCTTTCCTTTCCCGTCGCCTCACCCTCGCCCTCTGCCTCGAAGGTACCCGATGCTCGGGCTAAGAACTCCGCAGACCATGTTCCATGAACTCAACGTCGTCACCAAAGAGATCGAGATCACCGCTCCTCCGAGTCGAGTGTTTGCCGCCTGGACCGAACCTGACCATCTAGAGCGCTGGTTCACCGATAAGGTCACGGGATGGCCGGGAGTCGGTAGCACACTGTCCTTTCGCTTCAAGAACTTCGGCTTCTCAGTGGATTACACGCTGGCGGAAATGCGACCAGACACCAAAGTCGTGTACAAGACTCGTCTACCGGGCGTGGGCACTCAGGTCCTCACCATCAAACTGGCCCGCCGCGCTCCCAGAACGATCGTAACCCTTAGCGAGTCGGGTCCGGAAAACCACAAATCCGATCCCAGGGAAAGCGGCGTGGACTCCGGTTGGCAGATGGCGCTCAGCGTCATGAAAAACTACGTGGAAAACCATTTTGGCAAGAACCGGGAGACCTTTTTTGCCATGCTGCCCGCCCAATTCGACTTTCCTACCCTGCGGGCTCTCTTCACCACCGAAGAAGGCTGGAACAAGTGGTTGACCTTGAACGGTCCTCCACCCCAGAAAGCCGGCGACCCCTACTCCGTGACCCTGGACAGCGGCACCAAGGCCAGCGGCAAAGTCCTGGCCCTGACCCACCACGAGATCTCTATGGCCTGGGATGAGATCGACGGCTATTGGGAAATCAAGTCGTTCCCAACCGGAGGAGACAACAAGGGTCTTTGTATGCGGGGCGGCACTTACTCGGGGGGCCAGCACAAAGTCGAAGAGATCGAGGCCGAGATCAAGGCCACCATGGTCGGCTTATTCGCCGCCCTTTCCACTTGAGCACTTTTTTTCCGTGAGGGGGAACAAACCGACTCCTCCACCGTGTCTTACCCATGAAACGTAACCAATGTCGCCCCCATGGCGACGAGTGAACGGAGAGAAGAATGACCATTAAGGTAGACCTTCTTCCTACAGAGAAGAAGTCGTTCGGCATAGACCCCGCCATGATCGTGATGTTCCTGTTGATCATCGGTGCGGCTGCCCTTATGTTGCTTTACAGCCAGAGGCTCAATACCGCCATCGAAGCGGAAGAAGCCCGGATCGAAACGATCAACCAGGAAATCAAACAGATTGAAACCAAGCTTCCTCGAGTCGAGGAGATGAAAAACCGCATTCAAAGCTTGAAGCGTGAGATCAAGATGATCAAGAGTCTGGTCCACGACCCGCTACGATACGCGAACCTGCTTCAAGAAGTCGCGATCTTGCTGCCCGAGAACGTGTTCCTAAACAGCCTTTCCATCGACCCCCGAGGCCGCCAGGTGACGATCAGCGGTTCGGCTGCCGAAGTCGCAGGACGCCTGCCACTGGCAACCATCGCCCAGTTGATGAGAAACTTCAACGACTCGGCCTACTTCCGAAGCTCCACGCTCTCGTCGACCAGCGAAACCAGTATCCCACCGGGAGACACTCGCGCCTTTACTTTCACCCTGAACATCGCCTACGATGAAGAGAAGGCGGCGACCGAACCTCCCACTGGAATGGGTCAGGGGTCCGTTCCCACCGAGGATCCGGAAGCCTTGAGAGCCGAGCAGGGCGAAGCCGACGAGGAACTCGACTCGGAACTGGATAGCGCGGCCACTCCGGACGCGACCGCTACTCCCGCAGCCACCGAAACCCCGGCGACTGAAGGATAGGGCGAGGAAGGGAAAGCTAATACTATGAATACACCAATGAAAATCGCCGTAGCCCTGGTCATCATCGCCCTGATGGGACTTGGATTCTACGTGGTCGACTGGTCCGAGAAGAATAAGAAGATCGTCGAACTTCAAGGCCAGTATCAGGAAAAAGAAGAGCAAAAGAAACGCCTGGAAGCCGACGTCGCCAAACTGGAGGAATACGAGAAAGAAGCCGAGGCACTGGAGAAAGAACTCCTGAGCCTGGTTCAGTCCAAGTTTACCCAGGAAGAGCCTGAACTGTTCGTTGCCAACTACATCGCCGAGATCGAGCGGATGGTTGTAGGACAGCAAGAAGCCACCGGAGACTACGACTTCAAGATCACCCAGATTTCGCCTAAAGGTGAAAAACGAACGCAAGTCAACACGGGGTCCGAAGGTGAGGAAGGAAGCGAAAGCAGCGAAGCTTCTGCGGCCGAATCCTCCGAAACCTTGCAAGGATTCCCCACCAGGGTCTTCGACATGACCATGACCGGTCGCTACGCCACCCTGGTCGACTTCCTCTACGAACTGGGAGCGCTGGAACTGGATCGTCTGGTCACCATTAACCAGATCTCCCTATCTCCAGGCAGCTCAGAAGGTGGCGGCAGTCCGGTACTGACCGTGACCATACCGATCACCGCCTACCTGCGGACCGGAAGCAAGTAAAGCGTTCCACTTCTGGAGAGGCCCCGAAAGGGGCCTTTTTCTTTGCCAAACCTCGGAAAACGGGTTTACACCACACTTTAAAGGTGGTAAGCTTTGCCGGTTCTCGCGCGGGCGGGTCGGGGTGACCTCCTCCCCTCACGACGGCCGAGAACCATCACTTGAAGGCGACCGAGACAGACTCGAGGTTGCCAACGGAGGACCAAAATAATGGAAAAAAGTGCCGTAATCGAAGAACACGGACTTCACGACAAAGACTCCGGCTCTGCCGACGTGCAGATCGCCATCTTGACTTCAAGAATCAACCATCTGACCGAGCACCTCAAAGTGCACGCCAAGGATCACCACTCCCGACGGGGACTTCTGATGATGGTAGGTAAGAGACGAAGACTCCTGAAGTACCTGAAAGAAAACCATCTGAAACGCTATCGAGATCTGATCGCGAAGTTAGGAATCAGACGGTAAGTGAAACGGGAAGAGCATACGGCTTCCCCTTGAGGCACATCGACGACCACTGCGTTTTGCAGGGTCGAGGATGTGCCTTTCATTTAGGGCTTCCAGAAAAGCCCCCACGCACGGCGTACAAGCACCCTGGATAAGGCAGATTGTTCATCGTTGCGTATCAGAACCTGGCGAGGAAACCTCAGATACGGTTATCCGTCGGCCTTTTGCACCAGCAACGGTCCAGAGCCGGGTCCACACGGGCCGATGCGCCTGTAGTTAATAGTAAGAGAGAATAGAATGAGTAAAACAGCGACACTTGAAAAAACTGAGAAAGTGGTTGTAGAGAAAGAAATCGGTGGCCGGATCCTGCGCATGGAAACCGGTGAACTCGCCAAACAAGCGGGCGGCGCCGTCCTGCTGACCTACGGTGAAACGGTGGTCCTGGTGACCGCCACCACCAATCCCGAGCCCCGGCCCGGTGCAAGCTTTTTTCCCCTGACCGTGGATTACGACGAGAAGATGTACGCCGCCGGAAAAATCCCTGGTGGGTGGATCAAGCGAGAAGGCAGACCCCCCGAGCGCGTCACCCTCACCTGCCGGCTGATCGACCGCCCTATCCGACCCCTATTTCCAGACGGGTTCCGCAACGACGTCCACGTGGTGGGCATGGCCCTGTCGGTAGACGAAGAGAATAATCCCGACGTCATCGCTCTGTCCGGAGCGGGCGCGGCTCTCTCCCTTTCGGAGTGCCCCTTTCTGGGTCCGGTGGCTGGAGTTCGAGTCGGCTACGTCGATGGTGAGTTTTTGATCAATCCCACCGAGTCGCAGCTGGAGACCTCTCAACTCGATCTGATCGTGGCCGGTACCCGGGACAGCATCATGATGGTGGAATGCGGCGCCATGGAAGTTTCCGAGGATCTTCTCCTCGACGCCTTCGAAGAGGCCCACGACGCCATCCGCGACATCATCGAGATGATCGACGAAATGGTGGAAAAGGTCGGTAAAGAGAAGAAAGAATACTTCCTCTTCTTGCCCAACGAAAAACTCAAAGCCCTCATGGAAGAGCATCTGGCCGCAGACGTGGCCAAAGCCATTCGCATCGCCGACAAGGCCGAGCGCTCGGAAGCTTTTAGCAAGATCAATCGCGAATCCATGATCGCCCTGGTGCAAAAACTCAAATTTAAAGAAAAGGACGAAATCCTCGAACTCCTGGCCAACGACGAAAGCCCCGATTTTAATGACGTCCTCAAAGAGATGAAGGGTAGCGCGATGGTCAATATGATCATCGACGACAAAGTCCGGATCGACGGGCGAACCACCACGGAAATCCGTAAGCTGGATGCTAAAGTGGGCATGATTCCTCGAACCCACGGCTCCGGGCTGTTCACCCGAGGTCAGACCCAGGTCCTGTCGCTCGTGACCCTGGGAACCCTGGCCGAAGAGCAGACCTTCGACAACATCATCGGGGAAACGTCTCGGCGCTACATCCACCACTACAACTTCCCCCCCTTCTCGGTTGGCGAAGCTCGCTTCATGCGTGGACCGGGACGTCGAGAGATCGGACACGGCGCTCTGGCCGAACGAGCCCTCGCCCCCGTGATCCCGAGCGAAGAGGAGTTCCCTTACACCCTGCGAGTGGTCAGTGAGTGTCTGGAATCCAACGGTTCAACCTCTATGGCTTCGACCTGCGGTAGCACCCTCTCGCTCATGGACGCCGGGGTTCCCATCAAAGCCCCGGTCGGCGGAATCGCCATGGGCCTGGTGGCCCGGGGTGACGAATACGCCGTACTCACCGACATTCAAGGCCTGGAAGACCACCTGGGTGAGATGGATTTCAAAGTGACCGGTACCCGCGACGGGGTGACCGCACTGCAGATGGACATCAAACTCAAGGGCATCACCGTCGACATCCTGCGTACCGCGCTGCAACAAGCCAAAGACGCCAGGATGACCATCATCGACGTGATCGAAGACTGCATCCCGGCTCCCCGGGAGCACCTCTCCAAGCACGCGCCCCGCATCACCTCGATCATGATCGACCCTGAGAAGATCAAGGACATCATCGGACCGGGCGGCAAGAACATCAACCGCATCATCGCCGAGACCGGCGTAAAGATCGACATCGAGAACGATGGTCGGGTCTTCATAGCGGCTGTCAAACCCGACGCCGTGGACCGAGCCATCAAGATGGTCGAAGATCAGCTCAAGGACGTAGAAGCCGGTGAGCAGTATACCGGTAAAGTCATGCGTCTGATGAACTTCGGGGCTTTCGTGGAGATACTCCCCGGAAAAGAAGGACTGCTCCACATCTCTAAGGTGAAGCCTTTCCACGTGGAAAAGATCGAGGACGTGATCAACGTTGGCGATGAAGTGGAAGTCAAGGTCGAAGAGATCGACTCGATGGGTCGAATCAATCTGACCCGCAAGGGCCTCTTCAGTGAAGAAGAGATGGCTGAAGCCGAGACCAAAAAAGGCTCGGGAGAACGTGGTGAGCGAGGTGGCCGAGGCGGTCGTGATCGCGACCGAGGTGACCGGGATCGAGGCGGCCGGGACCGCGGCGGTCGTGACCGCGACCGAGGTGACCGGGATCGCGGCGGCCGGGACCGCGACCGAGGTCGGGACCACGGTGATCGCGACCGGGATCGTGGAGATCGCGAGCGTGCTGACCGGGACAAACCCCGTGAACGAGACGACAATGGGGACCGCGGAGATCAAAACCAGCGCCAGCGCCGACCTCGAAGCGAGGGCTCGGATTCGAAGAGTTCGGATAAAGGCCGCCGAACCTCCTCGCGCTCTTCGGATTCTGAAGATGGTGACAAACCTCGCAGAAGAGCCTTGAGGCAGCGCCGTCCCCGAACCGAAACCCGGGACGACGACTAAAAACTAAGAAGAGAGCGCCGGTGAGTCACGCCGGCGCTCTTTTCTTTTGCAGGGTCTGGTCCGGCAAAGAGGCAACAACCCCCAGGTGACCCCGGCTTCCGTACCCGATACAACCCTCGAAGACGAGGTGCAGGATTTCTTTCAGCGGGTCCTGGGCGCCTTACCGGGCATGGAGCTGCGACCGGCCCAGATAGAAATGGCTCGCGCCGTGGCTCGGGCCATACAAAGCAACGGCCGGGTAGCCATCGAAGCAGGAACCGGTACCGGAAAATCCATGGCTTATCTGGTCCCTCTCCTACTGCGAAACTCCCCGTCCGGCAGCCCCGCCATCATCGCCACCAAGACGGTCCAGCTTCAGGAGCAGCTCCTCAAGAAGGATCTACCAACCCTACAAGGTTTGTTGCCCCCCAAAAAAGTGGTGATCGCTAAAGGTTGGAACAACTACCTCTGCATTCGCAAGGTGGAAACTCCCGACGAGCCCACCTTGCGGGTGGTCGGTCCCAAACTCCCCGAACTGCGCAGGCTCCTGAGTCGCGGCGCCGGGCGAGTCACCCGGGACCAGGCCTCGGTTTCAAACGTCCAGTGGTCCCAGGTCAAGGCCGATCCCCACGACTGCCAAAAAAGAAACTGCCCCTACTTCTCCAGTTGCGGCCTGTTTGCCGAGCGGCGCGAACTGGAGACCGCCGAACTGATCGTGACCAATCACGCCTTTTTATTGACCGACCTGATGCTCCGCCGGGAAGGCCGGGCTCTGCTACCACCGGGAGAGGTCCTGGTCATTGATGAAGCCCATCGCCTGGACGATGTGGCCACCGAGTTGCTGGCCATCCGATTCGACCCCGAGCGCCTCCACAGTTGCATTTCGGCGCCCCTGTCGAGTGGAGCCGAAGGGTGGCTGGCCGCGACCCGGTTCACCTTTCTCATGACTCTACCGGAGATCGAATTCATGCCCTGGAGCGCCAGGTTCGACCAGGTGGTACTGGGCGGCCTCAAAGACCTCGAACTCCTGTCCGGCACGCTGCTGGAAGAGCTGGGCCTGCTGGGGCATCATTTCGAAACCCGGAGGGTGCCCTTGCAGCCCTTGCTGCACTCCGAAATGGGCGAGCGCGCCGCCAACCTTCTGGCCGAGCTCTGTATGGCCTGTGAGGAGACATCCAACTCCATCGCCTCTATGGCCCGAGAGTATGAAGACCGTTTCGAACTGGGCCCTCCACCCGAGCTGATCCGGTTGGCCCAGAGCGTAGGGCGACTGGCCCAGGACCTCAGCTTCTTGAGTGGATGCGACTCCCCGGATTGGGTCTTCCAGGCGGAATCGGACCCCAACGCCCTGGTGGCCCGCCCGGTGGACAACGCCCAGGCGCTTCAGCAAGAGCTTTTTGAAGAGTTCCAATCGGTGGTGGTCACCTCGGCCAGTCTTCAAGTCGACGAATCGTTTCACTTTTTTAAGCGCCGTACCGGACTTGGGGAAACCACCCGGGAGTACGCCTTTGCCTCTCCTTTCAACTTCCAAGAAAAGGCGTTTATCGGCCTGGTCAATTGCGGTCCCGAACCGAACGCTCCGGACTACGTGGACGCGCTGGCTCCGGCCCTCGCCGAGTTGGCGTGCGGCCTGGGGGGGAGGATGCTCCTTCTCACCACCAGCCACCGGCGGGTAGAAGAGTTTGCCCGGCAACTGACCGCTCCTCTCATGAGTGCCCAGGTAGAACTTCTGGTCCAGGGACAGGCCGCTGCCGGGCAACTCCTGCACCGCTTTGCTCAACCGGGCCGCCGAGTGCTCCTGGGAGTCGACACCTTTTGGGAGGGGGTGGACATCCCCGGGGAAAGACTTTCCTGCGTGGTCATGACCCGACTCCCCTTTCCGGTTCCGAGCGACGTGCTCTTCAAGGCCCGGGCAGAACAGATCGAGAGAGAGGGCGGCAACGCCTTTCAAGAACTGAGCATTCCCCTGGTGGGGCTCAAGCTCAAGCAAGGATTCGGCAGGCTGCTCCGAACGGAGCGAGACAGCGGTATTTTTCTGCTCACCGATCCCCGGGCCTGCAACCGCTGGTACGGACGAAAGTTGCTCCGGAACCTGCCCCTGACGGGTGCCTGCCGGGAGAGCGTAGGGGGGGTTGTGGCCCGGGCCCTTGAATGGAGTGCTAGGAACTTGTCGGAGTAGTCTCCTAGGAATCTGGGGTCACCGTAACCCCGTCACTTTTGTGGGGTTGAATTTTGTATGAAACGTATCACTTTTCTTATCCTCCTGGTCGGTCTCACCATGGCCCCGGCTCCGGCGCAGACGCCCACCGTCGAGCAGCTCCTCAAGATCCACCAGAGGGCATCGGCAGAGCTTGAGGATGTTCAGGCCAAGGCCTCCCTGTCCCTCAAGCTGCTGGTCGGTATTCTCCCCTACTCGGAGAACCTGGCCGGCCGCTACTACTATCTAAAGCCCGACCAACACAAGCTCGAGTTCGATGACGCCCCAAGCTATTTCGATCAGGCACCCAGCCTCTTCAAATGGGACTTACCCGATCCCAAGCGCTATAGGGTTAAAGTCAAGGGCCCCTTTCGGGAAGCTTCCGGAGAGATTTACCAGTTGCTCTATCTGTCGAAGAAAGCAGACTCTTCCACCCAGTCCGTGCTTTGCACCTTCGATGCCTCCACCGGGCGCCTGTTCCGACAGGAAACGTCCTACCGAGACGGCGGCTCGGTAGCGCTCGCTTTCAACTATCTGGCCACTTCAGATTTGCCGGTGCTGGACAAAGTGAAGGCCCAAGTGAAGATACCTTCCTACTCCCTCAGTGGGACCGCGAGCATCGCTTTCAGCGAGCAAAAATACAACAAGGGCCTGGACAAGAGCATTTTCCCCGAGGGTTAAACTCCCGGTTAACGGGGAACCAAGAGAGGTGAGTTACTCCGACATCGTCCGACCGCTGATCTCCGAGCCCACTCGCTGGACTTACGTGCGCGACTGGGTAAGCCCCACCCTGGTTCGCCTGGATTCTCCGAGAAAGGCAGCCGGCAGAGGAGTCTCCATCGCCATCGTGGACGCCGGATTTTATCCCCATCCGGATCTTCTGTTTCCCCTCTGCAGGGTGCTCGGGCATTTCGACTTCTCGGTGGACGACGAGCCTCTGGACGGGCGTACCGACGCCGGAAATTGGCACGGTACTATGACCGCCGTCATCGCCGCCGGAAACGGATTTCTGGGCCAGGGGCTGTATCGTGGCCCAGCTTATCTCTCCAAAGTCCTACTCTTAAAAGCTGGAGAAAAGCTCTCCATTCGACCCCACGCGATTGCCAGGGCCCTGAAGTGGGTGATCGAGCAAAAGGACCGGTACCATATCCGGGTGGTCAATATCTCCCTGGGAGTGGGCGAGGAGAACCGCAAAAGCGAGCGGTCTCTGGTAGACCACTGGATTCGAAAGTGCGTGAACTCCGGGATCTGCGTGGTGGTGGCAGCCGGCAACAGCGGTGGAACGGTGGGCAGTCCCGCCAAAAGCCCCGAAGCCATCACCGTGGGGGGTTACTTCGATCACTGCGACGAGATGTTTCACTCGGACTACGGCTTCACCCCCGACCGAGTTCTGAAACCGGACCTCATCGCCCCCTCGGCGCTGGTGGCCTCCCCCATCTTGCCCGGCACTCCCCAGCAAAAACGAGCGGCGGCTCTGTGTCGATTGATGGCTGATCCTGAATGCCTCGATGAAGAGACCCTGAAAAACGCCCAATTGCCGGAGAGCTATTCCGAGAACTCCCCTGATGACCGAAGCAACGAACTCCTCGGTCAAGCAGCCGGTCACAAAGTCGTGGGTACCTATTACGAGCACGCCGACGGAACCTCGGTAGCCGCACCGATGGTCGCCGGGACCATCGCCCAACTCCTGGAGTTGAGGCCCGAACTCACCCCCAGGGATATCAGGCGTATTCTACTGCAAACCAGTCGGCGATTACCCGGTGCCTCCCGGGAGCGCCAAGGCCGAGGAATCTTGAGAGCCGCCGACGCCTTTAAGATCGTGGAGCAGGAGAACCACCCCGTCCTCAAGACGATCCTGGGTACCGAACGAGTGGAAAATGCCCTGGTTTTTCGGGTCTACGAGCCGGACGCCGAAAAGGTCGAAGTCGCCGGAGACTTCACCGACTGGAAGACCACGCCCATGGAAAGACGGGACGACGGGGTATGGGAGTACGTCCTGGAACTCCCTATCTCCGACGGCGAAAAACGCGCCTACAAGTTTCTCTACGATGGCAAGCGTTGGGAAGAAGATCGGCACAACCCTTACTGTGAACCGGATCGAATGGGGGGCCTGAACTCCTTGATCGATCGTGACCTACTGCTCCTCCGCGCTTAGGAGGCTTTAGGAGCTCCTAAAGGCGCATCCCGCCCACTGCTTGTTCCGTATCCTGCTCGGAGTACTGGTATTCTTCCAGGTTTAAGGTGGTGAGAATGTAGACATCGAAGTAGCTTTTCATTTGGCGGGCAATCGTGGCGTGTAAAATATGGCCGTCGCGAATGGCGAAGCGAACGGTGCCTCCCACCTCGTACTCCTGGAGATCAGAGGCTTCCTTCGAGCCCCGACTTCCCGCGCCCGTGATGGAAATATCGGCGTACTCTACCCCTTCGTCACCGTAAGCATCCACCCGGCAGCGGTAGGTCACGTCCATCGGTTCGTGACCGCCCTTGAGCCCGTCCGGTCCGGTCTTAGGCAACATCTCTTTGCGAGTTCGGGTCCATTCTTCTCCGGTGACCTTGGGCTCATCCGGAAACAGCAACAGGTGAGGGGTGGGCAGGGTTCCGCTGATATCGGAGAGTTGCCCGAAGCGGTTCACGGTCTCATTCAAGAACTCCGTGGTGGGGTCGCTCAGGCCTTCATAGCCCACTTCCTCCCCTCCCACAAAGCGGGCTGCTTTGGCGACTTGCGACTTGACCAAACCGGTCCAATCGGGTCGGACATCGGAAACCCGAAGCTCCATCGTCAACTCCTCCTTGTAGGAGTCGTTGCTGGCGGACATCTTCTTGCCCACCAGGCGCAAGAGCTTGGCGGCAGGTTTCTCCAACGTCGCCTTGACCTCGCGTGAGATCGTGAATCGAGTTATCTGATCTCTTCGATGACGATACTCGAGATATTTCGGCCTCTCCATGTTCCCTCTACTTCCCCTAGGAGGCCGACCGGAAACCCCGTTGACAGATCGCGAAGGACATTTTGGTCCTCCGGAATTGGACATTTTCGAGTAATATCGGGAATATTTCGCGACAAATGGACTGTTTCGGAGGGGCAATAATGGTCGAGCGAGATGGCGGCGGGGTTTCCGGTCGGCCTCCTTGAACGATTCGTCCAGGTATTCCCGCTCGCGCCGCTATTCCCTGGCCATCCCCTTAACTGGCCAGGGCGCATGCGCTGAGATTATACAACGCAGTGTAGGCCTTGCTGGTCAGGGAGGTGGAGCGTGCTCTACGCGCGCGCCGGGCGATGTAGCCTTGCTCTTCCAACATATCGAGCTGAAACTGGACCGAGGAGTGAGATTTTACCCCCAGGCTCAAAGCGAGTTCTCGCACGGTGGGGCTATAGCCCACAGACTCGATGTGAGAATTCAGGGCCATCAACACGTTGAGTCTGGTCCGGGTAAACTTTGAACGCCTGGCCCGCTTCTCTAAGAAAATGATATTCATCGACATGGTCTCCAATCTGTTTGAACACCACCATCATCTCGAGAAAATCCGATCGCCAAGATTACGAAACTGTTACTGGTCTATTTCCGAAAGGTTAATAATTTATGAACAGCGGGGGCTACGGTAACGCAGCAGAGATCCGGTCCCACAAAAGTGTGCTGAGAACAGCTTTAGGCTGCTGCTCCATGACTACCGGCGTGCTCTCCGGCCCAAATACCAAATAGCGGTTTTCCTGGGAATCGAACCCCTGATCCGGCTGCACCACGGAGTTTGCCACGATCAGATCCGCCCGCTTGTGTTCAAGATAGGGGTGCACGGCCGCTGCCAGCTCTTGGTCGCTGCGGGAGGAAGCGGCCTTGAACGCCACCAAAAAAGTTTGGGGCAACTGTTCCCGGATCCAGGTAATGATCTTGGGCGTCGGCTTGAGAGCCAGCTCGAACCCTCCGGCGCTGGTCGCTCGCTTTTCTGTTTGAGTTTCCTCGGGCGCAAAATCGCAAACCGCGGCGGCTGCCACCACCACATCGGGGGAGTACTCTCGGACCAGTTCCTGGACCGCCTGCATCATTTCCGCCCCGGTTTCCACCCGATGGACCCGCACCCAGGGTGGCGGCTCGTACTGACCCGGTCCGTAGACCAGATCCACCACCCCCCCCCGTCGGTGGGCCTCCCGGGCCAACAGACAGGCGGTCAACCCTGAAGACGGATTGGTCAAGCAGCGAGCCGGGTCTAGATACTCCCGGGTAGGACCCCCGGTGATCAATACCCTCTGGTTCTGCAGATCGGCAGGCCCCAGCGCCCGCAGGACCTCCGCTACCATCTCCTCGGTTCCCATCATCTTTTCTTTTCCCTCACTGGGAGTGGAACTCAGGATCCGGATCCCCATCTCGGTCAGCGTCTCTAGATTCTTTCGAACGGCCGGGTTGCGCATCATGGGGGCGTGCATCCCGGGTGCACAAAGGATCGGGACCCCACTGCCCAGGGCGGTGGTCAGACAGGTGGTCACCACGTTGTCGTCGAGTCCCACCGCGATTTTGGCCAGGGTGTTGGCCGTGGCCGGGGCCACCAGTAAAAGATCGGCTGTCCCATGCTCCCCGAAAAACTCCAGATGCTCACAGCGCGCTGTCAGGCGGTCGACCACCGGACGGCCGGTGCACCAGCTAAGACTGGTGGGAGACACCAGTTCGCTGGCGGCAGCGGTGAGAAAAAACTGCACCTGCGCTCCCTGGCGCATAAGCTGACGGGCCACCCGGTGGATCTCGATGGCTGCTATACTTCCGCACACCGCGATGCCCACGAGCTTGCCCTCTAAATGTCGAGTTTCACTACCCAGAATATCTTGGAGATGATGCCACATACTGGAATCAAGTTGAATCTGCAGTAGGAAAGTCCTATCAGGAAGGTTCTACTACCATAACTTACAAAGTGTTTTCAAAAATTGGGGAGGCTCAGGCGAGAAGTTCGTTCCGTCAACCGATTTACGAACTTGTAACAAAAGGGATCGCCTAAAGAGACACGAAAAGCCTTGCCCGAGAGAAGGAGCAATATTTCATGGGTCTGTTTTCGTTTCTTGGTGGAGGAAAGCCGAGTTTCAAGCCGGTAGCTCACCAAACCGTCGAAATTGAATTTGAGGATATCGAAGGCGCCTTCCAAAGCTATTTTGTGGAGATCCTGGAGGTCAGTAAACGCTCACTGACCTTGAGAGCCCCGGGCAACGACATGAGCCCCGTTATGATTGAGCCGGGGATCCCTCTTACCATTTCGTACTTCGACGAGAGCAAGAGCCTATTCCACAGCTACCGGGGTCTGGTGAAGGACTCCCGGGATCGAGAGTTTGAAGTGGAAGCCCCCAGCAAGAACACCGTGGAGACGGATGAAGTCCCCGCTCGCGACGACCTCTTCCGGGTGGACGTGAGCATCCCCGTACGCTTTCAAGCGCGCCGAAGCCAGCACGCTCAGATGGCTTCCACCCACGCGGTGACTCCCCACAGTCTCTATCTTAAGACCAATCTGGGGATCCCACCAGAAACCAATGTCACCGTGGTGCTGGAGATTCCCAACGCCGATCAGATCGAGGTTGACGCTCGGGCCGTGGGTAGCGAAAAAGACCCTGAGGACAATCGCAAGCACATTTCTCAGGTTCAATTAGAAGACGTGAGCCCTTCGGATCGGGATTCGATTCTCGGATACTCTGTGTACTTTCAGAAGCGCCAGGAGCGAGCGCAATCTCGAGGAGGAGTGGCCTCCTAAGAGAGGCTCCTTCTCAGTCGGTGGACGGTTCCACCGCCACCGGTTGCTGCTGGGACATCTTGTAAAACATGGGGCGCCAGAAACGGGCCCCCTGAAAGATCGTTCTGCGGGCCACCGCGCCGTGCTGTTTAATCATAAAGCGCTCCTCCACGCGGTATTCACCGCCGTAGGCCCGACCGGTCTCGGGTTCCAGGAGCACGAAGCCCTTGAACGTCCCTCGCACCTCCACCGACGGGTCGACCTCGCTTCCCTCGGTGATACTACCCAGCACCAGGATATTCGCCAGGACACCCTTTTCCGTATTGACGAAGCTGTCGAGTCGGTAGACCAGATTGTAATTGATCTTCACCGGGTCTCCGGAAAGCGGATGCGGTTCCTCAAAGGAGAGCTGTTCCTGCCAGGTTGATTTCCCGGCTTTCTGCAACCCTTCCGGGAGCTTTGGCCAGAACGAGGTGATCAGCGGTGTCCACACCGCCGAGGAGGCCATGATCGAGCGACTGGGAGCGGTCAATTGAGGGGCGGTGGCCAGTGCTTTGGGAGAGACTTCGGTGCGCGCCGTGATTTCATTGAGCTTTGCCTCCTGCCAGGCCCACTGCTCCGACTCCATCTCTTCGACATCGTAAGTGACCAGCGCGGTCTCATTCTGGCGTTTGGTTTCTTCCCTCAAAATCAGGAGCAACGTGTAGTCGTCCTGGATAACAGGCTCGCTGTCGAGTCGTTCCTCGGCCAGGATCTCCAAACCCGTTTCCACGCTGAGCATCACAGTCATGGGATCGCTACCTTGAAGAGCCGAAAGCTCACGCTGGAGCTGAACTCCGATGTAAGGGTATCGGATGATGGGGTCAGCCAGGGCGGCCAGAGCCACCAGAATACTCCCGGAAACCAGCAATATCAGCACTATCTTGCGCACAATCAGAACTACTCTCCCGCCATGGGTGCTCCTGCGTTGATAGGGCAGCAGAACCTTTCGTCACATATTTTTAACATTTTGTACATATCTGTTTACATCTGTAACATGTTGTTAACATGGAGCTAGTAGAGATGACCCCGAGAGTCCCCTAAGCTTCTCCTAAGGAGAAACCATGAGTTCAGAAATCAATGGCGTAGGTGGCGGCTCAACGCACCGACTGAACCAGACCCAACGGGTAGCTCCTCAGCGTGCGGTGGAAGCCACTGCAAAACCGGAAACGGCTGGAAACCAGGTTGGTAAGGTTGAAGGCTTTCAACCGACAGCCGAGTTTAAAGAAACGCTGAGTGATCAAAAGGCCGGCGAAGCGAAGGCTTCCGAGATTCTCGGAGGTTGGAGCCCGCAACAGGGTGGAGGGACTGCCATAGCCGGGGGCTTGCAGGTCGAGGGCGGTGCCAACACTGCGGTCAACCAGGTTCACGGGGTTAGCAACGGAGTCTATCAATCCTCCAATGGAGCCAAGCCTGGCTTTACCGGGGCAACGGTCTACAGCAGCGGCCCACCGGCCTTCTAGAATAAGTTTTCAAAGCACGTCCAGTCGGCCTCTTCCTGGAACTGTTCAGGAAAAGGTGAATAGGGATGCACCCGAGGTGCATAACCCATCCGACGACGTGCTTTTTCTATGGAGAAAGTGTGGGAGAGTCCCAGTTGCAACGCGGAAAACCGGGTCAACGGGGGCTCCCCAGTTTTTTTGAGCCGGTAAAGGATCTCCAGGAGCGCTCCCAGCCCATAAGCCAGACTCACAGGCAAGCATCGCTTCACCGGGGGCAGGCCCCTCCACTGCAAGAGGTGGGCGATCCAGGCCCACAGGCGGACCGGTACGCCGGAGCTAATGAAGTAGGCCTCCCCCCACATCTCGTCGCGCTCCCGGTGAGCGAGCGCCCCTAGCTGAGAACCCACGGCATCGACGATGTGGGTCACGTCCACTTGATTCAGGCCGTTCCCCACCCTGACCAGGCGGCCCCTTCGAGCAGCCTCATAGACCCGTGGTAGCAAATGGGGATCCCCAGGTCCGTAAATCAAGTGAGGCCTCAAAGCCATCACCTTGAAACCCCAGTCCTTTTCAAAAACCAGACGCTCCGCTTCGATCTTGGTCGCGCAGTAAGGGTTCAGGGGGCGCCGCCCGTAAGGCTCGGTCTCGGTCTTCAACTCGGCGGACACCCCCTGGAAGGTCACCGAGGGCGAACTGGTATGTACGAAGTATCGTGCCCCGTGCTGGGACGCCCCGGTCAAGAGGTTCCTGGTGGCCTCGACGTTGATGGCGTGATAGCTCTGGTAGTCTCCCCACACTCCGGCTCGGGCCGCGGTATGAAAGATGAAGTCCCGGTTCCTGGTGGCGGCGATGGCCTGCTCGGCCACGGTAAGATCGGCGCCGACGACCTCCACCCCCAGTTGGCTCAACTCCGGAGCCTCTCGGCGAACCGTCGCTGCGACCTGCTCAAACCCCAAGGCCACCAGGGCCCGAACCAGATTCCCACCGAGGAAGCCCTGTCCACCGGTGACCAGAATCCTCAAAGACCGAGTTTCTTGACCCACTCGCTCAGCTCCTCACGATGAATCTTGGCGTTGTGCCTGGGATCAACCGGCATGCCGGGATGAAAGACCAGATGCTCGACCATCGAAAAGTCGGGGGTCTGGTGAAGCATGGCCAGACACTGCTCTCTCAGCACCCACTCCGTGGAGAGCGAACCGGAAGCTCTCTCCACCACCAGGACCGGTCCGGATTTTCCTTCAACCAGAGCCGCCCTCTCCACTTCGGGGTGAGAAATGACCAGAGCCTCGCCGGGGAGCGGATACATGAGCTTTTCCGCCGATCGGATCAGGTGGCTCTTTCGGCCCACCAGCCACAGCCTTCCCTGTGAATCAAAGTATCCCAGATCCCCCATCAGGTGCCAGACCCCCTCGTCGGTCACAAACTTAGCTCGCCGGGTCTCTTCCGGCTTTTTGAAGTAGCTCTCCGTGACCACCGCTCCCCGCACCGCGACCTCACCGATCTCTCCGGGGGAAAGCCCTTGCATGTCCCGGGGGCGAGTTCGAAACGGGACCACCCGGACTTCATTGATGGGAAGAGGACGACCCACGCAGAGGCCCTTGCCTTCGTGGTTTCTGGCCGCGCGGGTGGCAAAGATCTCCTGGGCTTCGATATCGGTGACCGGCAGTGCCTCGGTGGCTCCGTAGGGAGTGTGGAGCCTGGCATTGGGTGCTACCCTACGCCACTTATCCAGAAACTCAAAAGAGATCGGGGCCCCGAAGGTGATGAGCCTGCGGATCAAGGGAAGCTCGATGCGCCTGCGCAGACACTCTTCGGCAACCCGCTTCCAGATGGCGGGGGAGCCCTGCAGTGAGGTGACACCATACTTATGAATCTGGGTGATCAGCTCAAAAGGCCGGCACTGGGCCGGGCGGCTGGGGTCAAGAGCGGGGATCACCGCACTCACCCCCATGGCCGCGGTAAACAGCCCGAACAGAGGAAACCCCGGCAGATCCACATCGCGGCTGGAGAAATCGTAGACATCTTTTAAGACCTCGACCTGGCGTACAAAGATCTTGTGGGTATAAACCACTCCCTTGGCCGGACCTGTGCTGCCTGAAGTAAAAAGGATGGCAGCCGTGTCTTGCTCACCTACGGTGGCGATTTCTTCTATCGGCTGGATGGTACCCCGGCGGAGGTCCGGAACCTCGGGAAAATGCCCCCAACAGGCGGTGTGTTCCACCCGTTGGAAAGCCCTGGGAGACATCTTTTTGAGAGCAAACGCCCGGGGAATACCGACCAGGCCTTCCGGTTCTACCTCTTCGACCACTTTCAGGAAGCGCCCCAGCCCCATGCCCGGGTCGATCAGAATCGGGATCGCACCGATCTTGAAGAGGGCAAAGACAAGGGCCACAAACTCGGCTGAGTTCTTCATCAAAACCAGGGTCGGTAGGCCCTGTTGGAAGCCCACCTTTCGGAGCCGCCTGGCCTGACGATCGACTTCCCCTAAGAGCCGGGCGAACGTAAACCTTCGGTCCTTATCAAAAAGTGCTGTCCGGGTGGGGTATTCTCGCGCCTTCTCTTCAAAGACCTGAACGATGTTCAAGAAAGAAAGGCCTCAATCTCGTCGATCACTCGACCCGGCTTTTCCTCGATCAGAAGATGCCCGCAGTCAGGATAGCTCCGTACCTCGGCATCCGGGAAAAAGTCTTGAAAGCGGGTCATAAAGTGGGTGGTGAAGACCCAGTCCTTTTCGCCCCAGAGAAGTAGAGTCGGCAAATCTCTCAACTTGCTCAAGTTCTCTTCCACTTGAACCAGAGTGGAATAGCTGGGATGCCCTTCGTCCAGCGGGATATCAGCGACAAAACGATAGGTGGCGATCCGATGCTCCCAACTGTCGTAGGGCAAGAGTAGCCCCTGCCTGGTCTGGTCACTGATGCGGGCCGGGTCGGCCGCGCCCAGATTTGGAGTCAGACCAGCGAAGGCGTTGAATCGGCGGATCAAAAATTGACCTATGCCTGGTGTCTTGGCTATCTTCAGTAGCCAGGGCATCCGCTGGGAGCGATAGGCCGCCGTGTTTCCAATGATCAGCCTGGAAAAGCGCTCCGGATGGCGACCGGCCACACCCAGCCCGATGGCTCCTCCCCAATCGTGTACCAAGAGGCAGATGTCCCTGAGATCGAGCTGCAGGACCAATCGTTCCAGGTTGTCGATGTGCTGCCCCAGACGATACTCAAAGTCCTGAGGTTTGTCCGATAGGCCGCACCCGATGTGGTCACAGGCCACGCCCCGCATTCCTCTCCCGGAGAAGTGGGTTATCAATCTCCGAAAGAAAAAGGACCAGGTGGGATTGCCGTGCACAAACAAAAACGGCCGGCCCTGCCCGTGATCCACGTAGTGCATTTGGTGACCACCGGCGGTCTCCATAAAGTGGGATTCGAAAGGGTACTCCTCCCGAAGCTCGGGAGGGATCGTCAGGGCTGTGCTCATCCCGAAACCCCCATCAAGATCGCCGTGAGGAATAGGAACCAGGCTGCCACGTCGATGGATGTTCTCACCGCCGGGTTCAAGAACATGTCATCTAACTTTTCGGTCAGGGCGAGTTCCTGATAGTAGGTCGAAGCAAAATTTAAAACCAGAAAGATCAAGTACATCCCGTAGAGGTCCATGGAGGGAAAGTCCGGATCCCCGGTGAGTTCGTTGGAAAGCAAGGGAGATATGATCCCAAGACCGATCACCGCCGATGGTAGAAGCATAAATAGCCGGCGCCGATTCTGCAGCAGCTCCTGGGCACTGGGAGGAAACCTCCGAAAAACCTTGGCCACCAAGACCGGCACGATCCCCGCGGTGAAGAGAAAGAAGTAGCCCAGCAGGTGGGTCAAAAACAACACGTCACTCAGGGCTTCCGGAGCATCCCGGGTCAACTGCATGGTGGCAAAGTATCGCCCCACGTTGGCCTGGAGGTGGCTCACGATGTAGTAGCTCACACCGTAAAAAGCTCCAAAAAAGATGGCGATGGAGACCAGCGCCGGCATGAGCATCCGGATCGTACCGGCGGTGGCGCTGACCGGTCTGGTCCTGGCCTGGCCGATCATCTCGAAGACGGAGATATCGCGCTGCTCGTGGGCTGTCTTCAGCTGGATGAAGACCTCGTGGGTATCGGGCAGCTCGTCGGTATCGACCCAGTAAGACAACGCGACTTTGTTACCTCGAAACCGTGGGGGGTCGACCTGTAAACATGGGTCGGTGGTGGTGGCCGTACCGGAGAGCGTTCCACCACCGGCGTTAGTGAGCACGATGTAGCCAGCCTGACACTTCTTGCCAGTGCTATTTTCTCGCTCCCCGATGAGATCCACCCGGTGCACCAGAAACGGCCGCTCATGGGCCGCCTCTTCGGGGCTCTTGCGGCGGATCGGCTCATCCACCAGGTCTTCATCAAAGGCCAGGTCCGGAGGGAGCTCGGGGGCCTCGATGTCGGGAACTTCATCAGCCCCGGGGCGGATGTAGAAGGTGTACTCCGGTTCCACCAGTTCCAGATAAAAATCGCCGTACTCCACCACCAACTCGGTCTTGCCGTCGGACTCGGGGGGCTCTTCGTGGTGCTTGGTTTCCCGGAAAAACGGTTCGGCCATGGCCAACCAGTCCTGGAGGGTGGGCAAGAACCGCTCTAATTCGCGCTTGGATCGAGCCGGATGGCTCAGTACCCCTTCGCCGGCTTTGAGAGAGCAGAATTCAGCCAGGTTCTGCATCTTGGAACTGGGGTCGGCATCCAGAGCCAGCAGTCGAGCGTGGGCTCCGGTGGGCTTTTCGGACTTGGAGAACTCCTCCACATAGTAGAAGACGTTTTTCACCGCGATCCCGAGCTTCTCGTCGGACTCGTGCCCGATGGAACGCAGGGCCAGGATCAAGAGCTTCTCGCAGTCGTAGATGGAAAGACTCTGCTCGGCCAACTTCTCAGCTTCAGCGGGGAGTGTACCGAGCTCCCGGAAAGCGGCCAGTGCGATCCCGGCGAAGTAGCGAGTGAGGTAGTCCAGGGCATCCCGCAGGGAGATACAGGATTCGATGGGCTCTCCCAAGCGCAGGTAAAGATCCATGCGGGTCAAGATGCGCTCCAGCACCCCGGGTGTCCCCTTGGGGATGGGGATCGACTCCCGAATGAGCGGCTTATTGGCCAGACCGCTCTCGATCTCGACCGCCTCTCCGGCCGGCCGCGGGTTGTTCAACCAGAGGGTGTAGCCGGGTTCCCCGATCTCGATGAAGCGGTCGCCGATACGAAGGCTGAACTCCACGTTTCCTTCCGGCTTGACCTCGTTGAAAAAATGCTCCGTGCTCTGGAGATAGCCGCCCAGGGCCACCAACCACTCCCGCAGGGTGGGTACGTGCTTTTCAAACTCCAGTTTGCAGACCTCGGGGTCCTCCAGTTCGCCATAACCGGGCTCCAACTGGCACCATCCGGAGAGTTGCCCGTTGAGAGCCAGGATCTCCGCGTGCCAGCGGGGCACAAACTCAAACATCTCGTTGCGCCGGTAGAATATCCCGATCACGGTCTTGGCGGCCAGGGAATCGGGCTTGAGCCGCAAGACCTCAAGGCAGGTGTTCAGCAGACGTTCGGAAGCCGACAGAGACTGGCTGTTGTCGATCAACTGTTCGGTGGACTTGGGGAGGGCTTCGAGGTCCTCACAGACCTTGGAGGCCACCCCGGCAAAATAACGGATCAAGAACTCCAGGGCGTTTCGAAGCTCCAAAAAACCCGAGACCGGATCCTCCTTCTTCATGGCTTCGTCCAGTCGGGTCAGGATCTCGGAAAGGTGGACGGGGGCCTTCTGGGGCACAAAGAAGTAGACCGGCCGCTCATACAAGGAGTTCGGGACGTCGATCTCTCGTTCCGGAATACAGAGAGCGCAGGAGGCCACCTCCAATCGCTTTCCTGTGGTCACGGTCTGTTTGCCCAACTGCACCACGATGGTCTGCTTGCCTTCTTGAGAAGTACGCTCGCTAGCGATGGCGGCGTTGGAAAAAAGGTTAGCCGAGGACTCCAGCCACTCTCTCAAATATGGCAGGTAGCGCCGAACCTCTTGAACGCATTTCTTGCGCACCGGAATGGGGGCGGCAATAAACCTCTCCAGCGGCATGGTCCCTCGTCGGGGCTTGCCGCCGACCCCCAGGATTCGGGCAAATTTCTTGCCGGCTCCGTCTTCGTAGAAGACATCCACCAGGGAGCGAACCTCGGGAAGCTCCTGGGGGGCGTCGGCCACCAGAAAGCCCATTCCGGTCTGGATCGCCTCCACGAACTCGGCTGGATCGGGGGCGCCCTCTTTGTGGTTGAAGGTCAGCTCTCCAAACACCGAGGCTACCCCCTGAACCAGATCGGCGTAGTAGCCGGCCAGGAACTGAAGCGTTCGCTTGAGTACCCGCAAGGAAGTGCCGGGCGCGTCGAGATCGAGGGACTCGTTGAGTTCATCGAGCATATGCTCAAGGTGAGCCGGTGAGCCCGGAGGCAAACTCGGAACACCAAGCTCTTTAGCTGTTAAGGTATCGACAGCCGACAAAACGACCTCCTTCCCGGCAACAGCATTCTCGTTCTCGTCCCGGGCATGAAAACCCTATGGAGAGCGGCACTACTCGACCTGAATCGGTACTAATCTCAAGCCGAAATCGGTCATTTCGTAGATGGGAGTACCGTCTACCCTCAGAAAACCCGCACCCACCAGGAGTGGACACTCACCATCTTCGCGCCGGGTGATGGAGACATCCACCACCACGTGCTTGTTGCTCGGGATCACCTGGCCACGATAGGCCCAGGTGTGCTCCAGCCCCACCGCGATGGGTTCAAATCGGTGGGTGTGGGCAAGCTCCGGCCAGTACTCTAGCGCGGCGTAACGCAGCAGTTGCAAAAACGCTTCCAATCCCAGGGAGCCCGGCCACACCGGGTCCTGATAGAAGTGGGCTTTGAAAAACCACTCCTCAGGATCCACGGTCTTGCTACCACACAGATAACCGAGCCCGTGAGTCCCTCCACGATCCGGCAAAAACAGGTCCACCCGGTCCATCATCAGGAGCGCCTTGCCAGGCATATTGGCCGATGGGGCGGGCTCCACGGTGGGGTCTTCAGGATTCAAGGGGCGGACCACCGGAAGGGCGTACGGCTGGAAGGAGGCCCGGTCGGCCTGTGAGGGTACATAGGTCCGCTCGGCGGCGTCGCGCACACCCACCTGTTTGGCCAGGGCTTGGGCCGAAAAGAAGCCAAAATAGGTCGAGCCGTCGTAGACCAGTTCCTCCCCGGCGTAGACCTGCATGAGAAAGTTTTCTATGATCATACCGCCCGCTTCGTTGACGTCGGTCATCCTGACTCGCACCCGGAGAGTCCCGGTATAGGGAAAAATCTCTTTCGACAAAGTGGCGGTTCCACCAAGATTTCGAAACTTCAGGTCCTGCTCGGAGCGCAGCGCCGAACCGGCGTAAGCGGCCAACCAGCCGCAGGGCTGCAGGGCTGCCTCCAGCAAAATGCAGTAGGCCATGCTGTCCTGGCGATTGGCCCCGAAGTACCACTCTCCCGGCGGCACGTCGTAGTGAGCCTCGATCCAACCGCCCTTTTGCAGCACAAACTTGGGATGGTCCACTTCGACTACACGGTCCATAAACTGAAAGGGCGGCCCGGGGAGCCTTGCGATCTTGCGTTGGGCGTCGAAAACCTGGTACTCAGGTCCGAAGCTGAGCGAAGGCTTTCCGTTGGAGAACTGCATGATCGACTCTTTGTCGTAGAGGGCCGGACGTGCATCGTAGCTCGGCTCGCCCCCTCCCTGTTTACCGGCCCAAACCGCCTCGATGTAGGCCTGATCGAGCCCGCTCAGCTTCATAGACATGTCGGTGAAGCGCACGATCGGCTTGCCGTCACCAAACATCAAGGCATCGGTGACCACGTACGGTTCAGGGCCAAATCCGATCTCTTTGATGTCCACTTGATAGAGAACCTTTTTGGTCTCCACCGTCACCGGGCCCCGACACTGCAGTTTCGCGGGGGTCTCCAACTTCGGTTCGAAGGCGACGTGCTCGCTCTCGGCCACCCAACCCATGCGGGCTAACAAAAAGCGCAGCGTTTGAGCGCAGCACTCGTACATCAAGGTCCCCGGCATGACCATGTCGTCTTTGAAGTGACAGGTCAAAAACCAATCATCCGGATAGATATCCGCTTCGGCCTGGATCCGGCCCAGTCCGAACCGCCCTCCCGTTGGCTCTAAGGAGAGTACGCGATCGAAGAGCTTCATGCGGCCCCCCGGCATGCCGTAAGGGCGCTGCAAAGGCAGGTTGGCAAACCCCTGACCGAAGCACCCCACCAGATCTCCGCTTCGAAAGGCTGTGACCTGGGCGTCGCTGTAACTCTCCCGAACATCAAGCCCGGAGGGGAAAGGAGCCGGTGGCCTCCACCCGGGGGGTGCGATCGCGGCCTGCTCCGGCGCGGCTTCCGGGTTGACCACGATGCCCCCCGAGGAAGCGATCTCTTCGTAGGTGTGAAAACCCGCGCAGCCGTTTCTCATGGTGATGAGCGGCTCGCCATTGATGGTGCCTTCGTACTCGAAGAAAAAGAGATAGACCTCACCCTGGCGCACGAACTTGTTGATCCGGATGTCGTAGGTGATGGTTTCACCCGGGCGGGGTAGACCCCGATGAAAAGTCACGGTGGCGTCTAGCAAGCGATAGGCCCGGGTTCCGTCGGTGGCCAGATCGATCCCCAGATACGAACACAAAAACAGGTCGGCCTGACCGGCTTCCACCGAAATGCAGACGGGGGCCCGGTCGTGGTCGAGATACCAGGCTTCCGGAAAGACGTCGTGCTCGGAGACCAGCCGTCCACTGCCCAGACTGCATGGCTCTCCCTCGATGGTCAGGATGCGGTCGCACAGCATGAGCGGCTCATCGGGCAGGCGCACCCGGACCGGGTTGGAGTCCACCGGGGCAAACCGGGGTCCTAGAACTTTGGCGATGGAGCCGATGGCAAACTCCATGCACATATCGCGATCGAAGGCCACCTTATCCCGGTGCGGGCGCTCGCCCCGCATCACCGGGTTGGGCGAGTTGGGGTCCAGGCGGGTGAAAGACCCTGGTCCCGGGGCCGCTACCTTCGGTTGCTCCACCACCGGTTGCTCCACCGCGCTCGCGTGCGACACCACGGTGGGAAGTTCGCTGCCGTAGCCGCTGGGCAGGCCGTACCGAAGCAGGTGCTCCATCTGGGTCCGGGTCTGCTCCATGAGAGCCAGGTACGACTCGTGGGCCAGCGCGGTCTGGCGGCTCGACTCCACGATGGATGCGGCGATCTGAGCGGAAGGGTCGCCCTCGAACTGGGGATGGAGGCCGATCACAGGTTGCAGATCGGTGGGTTGGGGTTGATTCATCTCTTTTTGGTCCTTTATCAAGGTTTTTAAAGCTTTTGGTTGAGGGGTTCGCCAGACCAGAGCCCGCTGCGGTTTGCCCCCGGCCTGAACGGTTGGAGGGTGCTCTGCAGGAGCCGGGCGAGGGGCAGGTGGAGGCTGCTCAACGACGGGACTAGCGAGCGTTGGTCGCGGCGGCGGTGGCGGGGTCTGCTCCGCCAGGGGCCTCCACCGCAGAGCCGGCCGGAGTGGCTCCGGCAAGCTGTCAGCGGCTTTCACCTGGATCCGGGGTCGGACCTCGGCCGGCACAAACTTTTTACCGTAGAGCGGGCTCACATCCACCGCGAGTCCCTGTACGTAAGCCCCGGCCAGAGTTTTCAGCAAACTCAGCACCTCGCTACCCTCTCGAGGGAGCGAGGCGGAACGGGCCCAGTGCGGGCGGCCCTCCAGGATGGTTCGGACCATGCGAGAGCAAGAACCTCCGGGCCCGATCTCGATAAAACGGCGGACTCCGTCATGATATGCGCTTTCGATCAGGTCGGGAAAACTGAATCCGTGAAGAGCGTTGTCGGTGATGGACTGGGCCGCGCTTTCCGAAGTGGGGATGTAGCCTGCGGCCTGGTAGCCGTTGTAGTAGGTCACACCCGGCCGGGGGGTGGTGGGCCGGACGTGAAGATCGTAGTAGGCGTCCTTCACCACCTTCATAAGGTGACAGTGCACGGTGGGAACCCCGTCGAGATGGAAGGCTTCGCAGCCCAGAGCCTTCACCAGTTCCTCCACGGCCTCCGGCCGCCCACCCACCACGCACTCCTGAGGGGTGTTGACGATGAGCAGAAAAAGATCGTCTCTTCCCAACTGCCGGATGGCACCGACCGTGGTTTCTCGGTCCCGGTTGAGCACCGAGACCCGCCACTGAAAGCCGGAGTCTTCAGGCGAATGGAGAGTGCGGCGCGCGGCTGCGTACTCTCCCCGCAACTCCCGGGTGAAGAGCTCGGACTGCAGGGTGTCGCGAAACATCTGGTCCCGGTCGGTCCAGGCCCCGGTGGCAAAGAGCGCGGCCGTCTCCCCCAGGGAGTAGCCGATGGCAGCCTGGGGTTCGGGCAGAAACAGGCCGGCGATCTGCGCGGCCAGCACCGCGTAGGTGACCTGGCTGTAAATAGGAGCCAGGGGATCGGCCCCGATGGCGGCCTGGGCCCGCTCTTCCCAACCCGGGGTTCGATCAGAATCGAAGGGCTGGGTTAGCCAGGGAACGTAGTGCTGGTAGCTCAACTGGGCCCGGGAGCAGATCTCGGACGCCACTTCGGGAAACAGGGTTGCGAGTTCTCTCCCCATACCCACGTAGTGGTTGCCACTCCCGGGGAAAACCCAGGCGGTCTTTCCTTCCAACTGCTCGGAGCAGTAGAAAACTCCGGCCTGACCATCCAGAGGGCGGTCGGTCTCTTTCAAGAGCTGCAACCCCCGCTGGAACTCATCCCGGTTCCGGGCCACCAGGGCTCCCCTGGGCCCCTTCACCTCCCCGCCGGCGCGGGCGGCCCAGCGCCGGGCCAGTTCGGCAAGCTCCAGCGGTTCGGCCGCTAAGGCTTCCAACTCCTGGACAGAGCCCGAGGGGATCAAAAAGAGCTGGGCCGGTAAGGCCCGGGTCAATACACCTTCGGGCAACGGTTCGGCCACCGAGGAGGCCTCTCGCAGCAGCACGCAGGCCGAGTCGCCTCCCTTGCTGTCGCCCACCGCCACCGCACGTCGTGGCCCCACCGCGTGGTCGTGCCACCAGAAAGAGGCCTCCCGGGGCAGGTAGGCGCTGCCGCTTGTTTTCAGGGGTCGGGGGCAGTGCTCGAGACCTGGTAAGACTTTCTGGGAAAGGGCGGTCACGCAGCGAGCCACCGCCAGCAGCCCCGCGCAGGCACCGGCAGCCCCCACACTGGAAGTGGCGGTACCCAGGGCGGTGGGCCGGGATTTCGAACCGAATCGAGCCTCCCACTCCTGAATAAACCGGGCGTCCTCTTCCGGTTGGGCCCGGGAGGTGACATCCAGGTAGCCGATCTCCGAAGGAACGTGCTGACGCAAGGAGTCCAGAGCGCGCCGCAGCGCTCCCTGACCTGCGGCCGAGTGACTACCTTCCAGGACCGCCAGGATCTGATCGCCATCCTCGAGAGCCGCCTCTCGGCTCTTGAGGATGAGCACCACCGCTCCCTCGGCCAGGGTGGGGCCGTCCCCGTCAGCGGAAAAAGGTCTGGCCCGCGAACTTCGGGTGAAGGGATGAAACTGGTCTTCGGCCCACACCGAGCGGGGATCTCCGAAGAGGTCCACGGCTCCCACCAGGCAACTCTCCATCTCGGCGTTGGCGATGGCTCGCTGAGCCACTTCCAGAGCCCGGATGCCGGACACCTCGCCGCAACTGATGGCATACGATGGTCCGCCCAGCGAAAACTCTCGGGCCGCTCGACTGGCCACGATGCTGCCCAGAGCCCCTAAAGTTCGGGTGCTGTCCAGGGGTCGGGAAAGGGCGCCGCGCAGCTTCTCTTGCTGCTCAGCGGATAAGCTTTCGGGATCCACTCCCAACCTGCGCAGCATGCGGCGCAGGGCCCAGCGCAGGTGATAAGTGGTGGTTTCCAGGTCCAGGCTCAAGCCGATCAGGGCGCCGCTGCGTCGACATCGGTCCTTGCTCCCCAGAGAGCTCTGAGCGGTGGCCCTGGCGGCTACCGCCAGCAAGAGCGTCTGCTGCAGCAGGACGTCTCCCATGTCTTTGGGGGGAATGCGCATCTGCCCCGGGGTCACGCCCAGAGTCTCCAGGAAGGCGCCCCGGATTTCCCGCAAGGCTGGCGGCAGATACTCCTCGCCGTTCCAGCGCCCCGGGGGGCGCGGCGAAGAGGCAGAATCCCCGGTCAGGGTATCCAGCAAGAGTTGCTCCAGGTCGTGCTGATCGCCGAACTGGGCGGCCACCGCGGTGACCACGACCTCGCGTTCGGACGACCGAACGGGTACCACCTCACTGCGAAGGTCGCCGGGTTCCTCGATCAGGACGTGCCCGTTGATGCCTCCGAAACCGAAGGCCGAAACCCCGGCCCGGCGGGGCCCGGCTGAGTTCCAGGGGCGGGGGGAGGAAAGGATCTCAAAGGGGCTTTTCTCCAGTTCGATCCCCCGAGCCGGGGTCTGAAAGTTGATCATGGGAGGGAGTGTGCGATGGTGGATGGCCATGATCACCTTGACCAACCCCGCCATGGCAGCGCCCGTGAGCAGATGCCCGATCTGAGATTTGACCGAACCGAGCACGGTGGTCTTGCCCTTGTCTTTGGGCCAGAACGAAGTGAGCGACTGAAACTCGGTCTGGTCTCCCTTGGGGGTGCCGGTCCCGTGGCACTCCACCAGGCCCACCTCTTCCGGAGACCAACCGGCCTGGCGATAGGCGTCTTCTAAAGAGCGCAACTGCCCCTCCGACTGGGGAGCCAGCAAGCTTCCTCCCACGTCGTTGGAAAGGCCGATGCCCCGGATCACGGCGTAGACCCGATCGCCGTCGCGCAGCGCGTCTTCCACCCGCTTGAGGAGCAGAAAGCCGGCTCCCTCCCCCACCACCAGTCCGTCTCCGGAGGCGTCGAAGGGGCTGCACCGCCCGCTCACGCTACAGGCCCCCAGAGCGGTGAACCCTTGCTGGGTGTAGAGGGTGTCGGCTCGATTGGCACCGCCGGCCAGGACCGCGTCGGCCCGCCCTTCGGTGAGAGCGTCGCAGGCCAGTTTCACCGCGTAGAGCGATGAAGCACAGGCAGCATCCAGGGTCAGGGTAAACCCCCCTAGGTCCAGTCCCCGGGCCACCACCTGAGCGGGCCTTCCGGTGACCCGGCGAACGAGCGGGGAAATGGTTGGCTCCGAGTAGTCGGGAGCAGGCTCCAAACTGGCCGCCAGTTGGCCCTGAAAAACCTCTTCGGAGAGCTGCGAGGACTCCGGGGTGGGCAGGGCGATGGAGGCCAGCACCGTGGCCACCCGGGTCCGGTCTTTCAGCTCGCTGGTGGCATCCTCGAGGGCCATCTCAGCGGCCGCCAGGCACATGCGACTCAGGGCGTCCAGGGGCTCCTCCGAGAGCGCCCGAGGAGCGGGCACCGACTCAGCCAGGCAGACCTTGAGGTTGGAGACCTTGTCCGCCGCCTCCCGCTGCAAAAACCAGTCGGGATCGTCCACCCAGCGACCGGCCGTGGCCTCCACCCGGGCGTCTTTGCACTCCAGGATGTTCTGCCAATAGGCCGACACATCGGCGGCGGCGGGAAACACCCCGCCGATCCCCACCACGGCTACGGAATAAGGACTGTTCACTAATCTTCCTCACGAACGAAGCCCGGCTTCGTTACTTATCGTCTGGCGGCCACCGCGCCGGTGCGTCCGAAGGCGGTCTTGAGGTTGTCGTCGGCGGTCCACTGGAGCCCGCTAAAGAGCGCCACCGTGTTGCCCTTGGAGTCGCTGAGTTCGCAATCGGCCACCAGAGTGCGCTCGGTGTGACTGGTCACCCGGAGGGCGGCCTGAACCGAGTTCTTGGGATAGCGTCGCACGAACTGCTGGTAGCTCTCAAACCCGTTGGGTAGAGACGGCTTGCCGAGCTTTTCCCAACACCACAGGATGCCGAGTTGCAGCACTCCGTCGACCACCAGAGGCTCGGTGGCCCAGTCAGAGCGCAGCGGATCTTTCTCCCAGCTCGAAGGTTTACCGGCGACCTTCAACTCGGCGATCAAGCCTTTGTCAGAAATACCGTTCACGGTACTCACGGCGTGGAAATCAGTACCGTGGAAGAGCAACTGAGAGTAAATGTCTTCCGGCGTGTGGGCGTAGGCTCCCGAAGCCAGACCGTTGGGCGCCGTCAGGGGCGGTCCGGCCAGATGGCTGTCGCCCAGCACCACGGTGGCCCGGGCGTGCAAAATGTTGCGTCCCACGTCGCGCAACTCGAGGGTCCACATCTGTTCGCCGGAGTTATTGGTCATGTATTCCTGGGCGCTCACCGCCAGAGTGGGCTCCACTCCGTCGGCGATGGTGGCTCCCCGAAAGACCTTCAGGTCCCTCACCTCGCGCAAGCGCAGACCCGCTCCACTCTGGAGAGCCCCCTGCACAAACCACTCCTGCATGATGGCCATCGGCAGCACCGGCCTTCCCCCGATCTGGTGCGAATCCAGAAAGGGCAGGGCATCCACCGAAAGGGTCTTCTGCAAAAGCAGCTCCCCGGCAGGCTCGGACTCCAGTGAAGCCTTCGCTCCCCGAGGCGGTTCCGGAAAACCGTCGCCGAAGAGGACTTCCGCCTGCACCGCTCCGTGCTGACGAAACTCGTCGACCACCGCCTGAGCTCCGGCTTCCAGCGGGATCAGCCCCACTCCGATGCGCTCGAATTCCCGAGCCAGGGCGGGAGTCACCATGCCTCCGGCCCAGGGACCCCAGCCCATGGCCACGACCTTGCAGCGGGGGCGCCGCCGCGACTCCACCTGGGCAAACTTGTTGAGGACCTCATTGGCCATGCAGTAGTCGATCTGTCCGGGCCGTCCGAAGCGGGCGGTGACCGAAGAGAAGAACACCATGGACTTGAGATCGGGGAGTAGCTCCACCATCTGCACCAGGCTATCGATCTTGGTGGAAAACACCGAGTCGAACATCTCGTCGGTCTTCTCCTCGATCTTGCGATCGGCCAGCACTCCGGCTCCGTGGATCAGGCCGGTCACGGGACCCAACTCCTTTTCCGCTCGCTGGAGGTGCTTTTGGAGTTGCGCGCGGTCGCGCACGTCTCCGGCCAGATAGAGGGCCCGACCTCCGGCCGCATGCAGCTGCTCCAGGGTGGCCCGGATCTCTCGCTGAGAGAGAACCTTGCGGGCCGCCGACTCCAACTCCTTGGGGGTAGCCTTGCCGCCGAACTGTTGCTCCATGAGAGCCCGCTTGAGCGACTTCTCGTCGACCCCGGGATAGAGGTTGAAGGAATCGCCCTCGAGCGGGGTGCGCCCCAACAGCACGAAACCGCACTTATACTCTTCGGCCAGGGCCACCACGCAAGCCGCGGTCACCCCCCGGGCCCCACCGGTCACCAGGACCACGTCGGAAGCCTCCAGGTAGGCCTGGCCCGGGCTGGCCTGGGCCGCTACTGTGGCCAGGGTCTGGCGCAGCCCCTTGGAGAGCGCGACCTCCACCGGGCCGTCCTTCATCAACTCATCCACCAGGCTGGAAGCCGGGATACTGCTCATGTCGTGATCGATGGCTCGGCAGTACACCTCCGGCCACTCGTGGGCCACCGTCTTGGGGATCCCGGCCAGACCACCGATGAAGGGGTCGAACTCGTTGCCCTTGAGTCCGAAGAAGCCGTCCATGGCGGTCACGGTGAAGAGCGACCCTCCACAAGAGCGTAGCAACGGGGCGGCTTCCCGAGTGCGCTGGAAGGCCTGGCGGAGAAAGTTCCGAGAACGGGCTCCCTCTCCCCCATTTCCGACCAGGACCAGGGCTCCGATGTCATCAGGAAGTCGCTCGTCCGGTCCTTGCTCGAGCACCTTCACGCCCAGGGCTCGGATGGCTCCGGCCACTTCCTGACCGACTCCGGCCGTATCCTCTACCACCACCAGAACCTTGCCCTCCGGCAGGGGTAACCCGGTGGTTTTGCCCGGCCCGAGGTCCACCAATTGGAGGATCTGCCGGCTGATACCGCCGCTCACTTTGGCCGGAGCGACCGCTGGGGCCGACGGCTGAGAAACCGGCGGAGTCAGCGGACCCTGAGGGGTCATGGCGTCTACGATCTCACCCAGGGTGCGCAAACTGCCCAGCTTCTCCGAATCCACCTTGGGAAGGTGCGGAAGTGCCTCTTCCACGGTGGCCAGGATCTCCACTCGTTTGATGCTGTCGATCCCAAGATCTGACTCCAGGTCCATCTGCAGGTTCAGCATCTCCCGGGGGTAGCCGGTCTTTTCGGCCACCACCGCCAGCAAAGAATCCGACACATTGCTATCGGCGGAACCCACCGGCACCGCCACGAGAGAGGGAGCGACCACGCCCCGGGGGGTCATGGCGTCCACGATCTCACCCAGAGTGCGCAGGCTGCCCAGCATCTCCGAATCCACTCTAGGAAGATCCGGAAGAGCCTCTTCCACGGAAGCCAGGATCTCCACTCGCTTGATGCTGTCGATCCCCAGATCCGACTCCAGGTCCATGCCCAGATTCAGCATTTCCAGAGGGTAGCCGGTCTTCTCGGCCACCACGGTCAGCAAGGCTTCCGAGACGGGCGCGCCACCGGCGGTGGTGGCCACCACCGCGGCTGCGACCGCCGCCGTGGCCGGTTGCCCCTGGGGGGCCATGGCTTTCACGATCTCGCCCAGGGTGCGCAGACTGCCCAGCATATCCGAATCCACCTTGGGTAGGCCCGGGAGAGCCTCTTCCACCGCGGCCAGGATCTCCACCCGCTTGATGCTGTCGATACCCAGGTCAGATTCAAGATCCATCTCCAGGTTCAGCATCTCTTGGGGATAGCCGGTCTTTTCCGCCACCACTTGCAGCAACGCCGCCGAGACCTCGGCGCCGTGCGCGGACGGCCCGGGAGCCGGGGCAGCGACCGCAACGACCGACCCCCCGGCCGGGGCCATGGCTTCCACGATCTCACCCAGGGTGCGCAGACTGCCCAGCATATCCGAATCTACTTTGGGAAGGCCCGGTAGAGCCTCTTCCACCGCAGCCAGGATCTCCACCCGCTTGATACTGTCGATACCCAGATCGGATTCCAGATCCATCTCCAGGTTCAGCATCTCCTGCGGGTAGCCGGTCTTTTCCGCCACCACCGCCAGCAGCGCTTCGGCCACCTGCGGTGAGGGTTGGGCTGCCGCCGGGGCTGCCACCACGGGGGCCGCCCCACCCTGGGGAGACATCGCTTCCACGATCTCGCCCAGAGAGCGCAGGCTGCCCAGCATGTCGGAATCCACCTTGGGCAGACCCGGCACGGCTTCTTCCACGGCAGCCAGGATCTCCACCCGCTTGATGCTGTCGATACCGAGATCGGACTCCAGATCCATGCTCAGATTCAGCATCTCCTGCGGGTAACCGGTCTTGTCGGCCACCACCGCCAGCAGAGCATCCGCCACCCGGGGCGAAGGCTGCGCAGCCACCGGAGCTGGGGCTACCGGAGCGGGCGCGACCGGAGCCGGGCGAGGCGCTGCCGGTGCCTTGACCTGAGGTTGTGGGACCGGCCGCGGCGCGGGGGCCGGGGCTGGAACCGAGGGACGACTGGGCGCGGGAGCCGGGGCCCCCAGCGGCCGGCTCGCCATCGGAGCCGGAGCGGGCTGAGCCGCAGCGACCGCTCCACCGGAATGCGACAACAAACGACCCAGAGCCGTTTGAGCCGCTTCCTGGCCCTTCAGAAACTGTTGATGAACCTGAGCGGTTTGCCGGGACAACTCTTGCAGCGCTTCCAGGTGGGGCAGCAGCGCATCCAACCCGGCCTGCGCAGCTTGCGGTGCAACCGCTCGAGGGGCTGGAGACTGGGGCACCGGTCTCGGCGCGGGCGAGGCAGCGACAGGTCGGGATGGCACCGCAGGCGCCGAGCGGTGAGACTCCACGGGGGTGATCCGTTCGGTCACCCTCTCCAGCGGCCTGGAAGCCGCCACCGTGGGGGCTTTCTGCACGTCCACCGAACCGGCCTTACGAACCGGCGGTTTTTTGGGAGCACCGGACCGGTAGTTGGCACCGGAGATGGGAACCGTCATCCGGCGCTTGCGCTCGGCTCGGGGTTCTTCTTCCCAACTGGTAAGGTCGACGTTTAAGCCGTGAGCGGCCAACTCGGCCAGTCCCGTGGCCAAATCCAACAGCGAACTCTTCTTACCGCTGGAGCGGTCCAGAGCCACCACCTTGACGTCGCTTCGATCCGAGAGGATCGAACTGACGAGCCCGGTGAGCACGGTCTTCGGACCGACCTCCACGAAGGTGCGTACTCCGTCGGCGTACATGGCTTCCACCAGATCGACCCAGTTCACCTGATTGACCAACTGATCGGCCAATAAGGTCCGGGCCGCCTTGGCCGCCTTAGGGTACAGACCGGCTGTTTTGTTGGCGTAGACCGGAATCTCGGTTTTGTTGAACTTGACTTCCCCGGCCACCTTCAGAAACGGGTCCCGGGCTCCGGCCACAAAAGAGCTGTGGAAGGCGGCTCCCACTTTCAGCGGGATCCCCCTCAGCTTTGCCTTTTTGAGGGCGGGAGCCAGCGCCTGCAACTCTTCGGCAGAGCCGGAGAGAACGCTCTGCTCTCGGGAATTTTTGTTGGCCAGCACGGCTTTGGTGCCGCTTTCGGCCAGCACCTTTTCAACCTGTTCCAGGGAGCCTTTCACGGCCATCATGGTGCCCAGATCGTCGCCCTGTCCGGCCATCAGTCGACCCCGCTCGGCCGACAGAACGGCCAGCCCCTCGGCGTCGATCGCGCCGGCTGCGTAGAGCGCCGAGAGCTCGCCGTAGGAATGCCCGGCGGTAGCCTCGGGAGCCAGACCGAAGCGCTCCAGCAGATGGAAGTAGCCCCGCTCCAGGACACCCAGAGCAGGCTGCGCCCGATCGGTGGAGGTGAGATGATTCTGTTGCTCGGTTTCTGTCTCCTTATCGAAAACAGGTACCGGATAGATGGCCTGAGAGATCTCTCGGCCGGCCTGGTCCAGAGATTCCAGCATCTCCGGGAAAACGCAAGCCAGGTCTCGTCCCATGTTCACGTACTGAGAACCCTGCCCCGGGAACACATAGCCGAGCTTACCTTCGCTCTTTCCAGAGCCGTAAAAACTCGGGAGTTGACCACCTTCGAGCTCTTTGAGGGCCTGCTCCAGGCAAACCCGCATATCGGAGGCCAAAGCCGGGATCACCAGGCGGTGCTCCTGCTTGGAGTTGAAGCTCCGGCGAGCCTCCCACAAAGTGGCAGCCAGAGACCGCTCGTCGTTCAGCGCCTTCTTGAGCGAGCTTTTGAGCCCATCCAGACTACTGGCCGAGAAGGCGGCGATCTCCACGCTGCCGTCCCAGGCCGGTGCCTGGCGTTGCGTTCCGTACTCCTCCAGCACCAGGTGAAAGTTGCTGCCTCCGAATCCGAAGGAAGAGAGTCCGGCCCGACGAGGGTGCTCAGGATTGGCTGCCCAGGGGCGGGCCACCGTGTTGAGATAAAAAGCGCTATCTTCGATGCCCAGCTTGGGGTTGGGCCTTTCCACGTTGATGGTGGGAGGGAATACCTTGTGGTGCAAGGCCAGGGCGGTCTTAATCAGACCGGCCGACCCCGCGGCCGCTTTGGTGTGACCGATCTGGGACTTCACACTACCTAAAGCGCACCACTGCTTCTCCTGGCTGGTTTCGGCGTAAACACCCTTGAGTGCTTCGAACTCCACCACGTCGCCCACTTTGGTGCCGGTTCCGTGGGCCTCTACCATTTCAATGGTCCGGCAGGACACCCCGGCATTCTCGTAGGCCCGTCGCAAGGCTCGGGCCTGACCAGGGCTGAAGGGGGCGTAGACCGCCTTCTCTTTGCCGTCGCTGGAGGTACCCACGCCTTTGATCACGGCGTAGATGCGATCGTTGTCACGCTCGGCATCGGCCAAGCGCTTGAACACCACCATGCCCAGCCCTTCCCCGATCAGGGTGCCATCGGAGTCGGCGTCAAACGGGCGGATCTTGCCGGAGGCCGAAAGCGCCGGGGTTTTGGAGAAGCACATGTACATAAAGATGTCGTTGAAGGTGTCCACTCCACCGGTGATCACCATATCGGCCTTGCCGGTCTCCAGTTCCAGAAAGGCCAGGTGAGCGGCCGACAGGGTACTGGCGCAGGCCGCGTCGACCACGCAGTTGGTGCCGTGGAGATCCAGACGGTTGGCGATACGACCGGCCACCACGTTGCCCAGCAGACCGGGAAACGAGTTCTCCTGCCAGGGCACGTAATCGGCAGCGATGCGACCCATGACCTCCTCCACCAGGTCCTCGCTCAAGCCGGATTCTTGCAGGGCTCTGCGCCACATGGGGTGGCCCAGGCGGGCCCCCAAGGGAACCACCAATTCGAGGGTTCCGGTGACTCCCAGGATGATGCTGGTCTGCTCCCGGTCGAACTCTTTATCCGGCCCGTAGCCGGCGTCTTCCAGAGCAGCCTTGGCGGCCACCAGACCCAGCAACTGGGAGGTATCGGTCGCCTCTAATACAGTAGGAGGCATGGAAAATTCGGTGGGATCGAAGGGGTAGGCGTCCAAAAAGCCGCCGCGCCGGCAATAGGTCTTGTCCGGAGCGTTTTTATCGGCATCGAAGTAGTCGTCCGGGCTCCAATGGGTGTCCGGGATGTCTCCGATGGTGTCCACGCCCAGGCGCAGAATTTTCCAGTAATCCTTGAGCCCAGGGGCCTTGGGGAAAAGCGCCGACATGCCCACGATGGCGATGTCTTGACCCTGGCTCTTACTGTTCTTGGATTTACTCATGTGTCTGAATTCCTCTACTTCGTTCGAGCGGTAGAACTGGGGAAAATGTCTTTAAGTTCCGCCGCTGTTTTCGGGGTAAATATCTTCTGGGCGCCTGTCATGGCGACGCCCTGTTGAGCCAGGATGTTGACCCGGCTGAGATAGGCCGCTCCGGCCAGGATGTTTTGAGCCACGATTCCGGCTTTACGCTCTGCAGGCTCTTTGAGAAACGACTCACCGGCCCACTGATTGAAGGCGCCCATGGCAGGACCGCACCAGACCTGATAGTCCACCTTGCGGTCGGCCACTCCGGCGTTGGCCCAGCCGGAAGCTCGGCCCAGGTAAGAGCGGAAGATGAGAGCCATCTTGTGACGCGGATCCCGGGCCGCACGTTCGTTTTGGCGCGGATCCCGGTGGGCGAAGAAAGCGTGGGTATCCTTCCATACGTCGTCCAGGCTCTGGCAAAAAAAGCTCTTCTCCAGAGCCTCTCGCTCAGCGGCGGGCAGATCCTCGATGGATTTGTAGTCGCGATAGAGTTGGTACAATTTCTTGGCCCGAACCGGAAACATGGTGCCCCACTTCAAGACCTGAACCTGCACGCCCATCTCAAACATATCGGCGGCCGGCGCCATGGCCACATCGGCCTGGCCGGCTTTGCACAGCATGTCGCGCACGATGTCGGAACTGCCCGACTCCAGGCAAGACTGGTTGACGCTACCGGTCACGATGTAGGCCGCGCCCATGGCAAAAGCAGCGCACGCCGAAACCGGGGTGGAGATCCCTCCGGCCGCACCGACCCGCAACTCCAAGCCCTGACCTTCGTAAAGCCTGGCCTTTTCGTCCCGCAACGCCATGATGGTGGGATAGAGAGCGAGCGCCGGTCGATTGTCGGTGTGACCACCGGAATCCGCTTCGGCGGTGATATCTTCGGCCACCGGCATGTGGGCCGCGAGTTCGGCTTGCTCGGCCGTAAGATCACCCCGCTCCACCAACTC
>JBAYRN010000001.1:0-125807 GCA_041676625.1 Vulcanimicrobiota bacterium | reverse complement strand
TATCTCCGCTACCAGTTTAGGGGTCCGGCTGACGAAGACCGCCAACGGATGATCGTACACGACCAGAAGGTCGGGCCTAAGTACGGTATTCTGGTTCACCCGCCAATCGATATCGAGAATAGCACGGCAATTGCAACACTTTGCCTCTTCCAGGGCACGATTCATTCTTTGAATCAGGCGACCGGCCAGAATCTGATGGACCATCCCCGGAGACGGGCTCATAGCGACTGGGCTCCCTGACCAAAGCTCCCACTCCCCTTCCCACAGAGCGTGGTCTTCCACCGTGTATCGGGGAGCATAGTTCGAAAGCGCCATGGTCACAGATTAGCAGATTCCGTGTTTCAGGTCATGCCCGCTAGATAGAGGAATTTGCTTTACCAAACTCCCCCTACACGATATGATAAGGGCATGATGAAAAGATTTTTGAGGAAAGTTTCGGTTTTTGGTGCGGCGTTTTTGCTTTTCAGCTCGACACAGGCCTACGCTCAGTCGGGCCCTTTCAATACCCCGACGACACCACGCCCGGTACGCACGACCACCGTGCAGACTCAAAACCATCACGCGAACAGGTACCAGACTTGCGATCAGCCCGGATACAATTATCAGTACTACAACGGATACCAGATCCCGGTGTACCCGGGGCCCAACGCGCCGCTACCACCGACCGGGGGTTACTACAACAACCCTTACAACCCGTACGGCTACAATAACGGCTATTACTACAACAACGGGTACTATAACAACGGTTATGATAGCAATGGCTATTACAACAACGGCTCGACCCAACGAACGGAGAGCTTCCCGCCGTTTCAGGGTTACAATCCGTGAAGTAGGGTTCGGTACCAAATCCTAAGCTGCGAGCTGGTTCTGTTCCGCCCACCGAATGGAGCGGGCGGTCAGCAGATGGCGCCGCTCCACCGACGTTTCTCCTTCCAGATCGGCCAGAGTCCGACTGACCCTCAGCCACTTTTCAAACGCCCGCAAAGATAATCTTACCCGCTCGGCCAGGGAGTGGGCCAGCCGGCGGTCCGCGTCGTTCCAGCCGAGAGTAGCAAAGAGTTTACCGGTGCGCAGCTGACTATTCAGGGTGCCTCGAGCCAACTGAATCTCCCGGGCCCTTCGAACCCTATCCGCCACTTCAGCCGTTGACTCTCCTTGATGAGTGGTCTCGGCAAATTCTGAAATGGAGACTCTCTGCAACCCCACCATCAGGTCGAACCGATCCAGAAGAGGCCCGGAAAGCTTGGAGCGGTAGCGATTGAGTTGGGCGTGGGAGCAGGTGCACTCCTCCCCCGGCACCCCGGACATACCACAGGGACAAGGGTTCATGGCACAAACCAGGGTAAAGCGCGCGGGATAGGCCACTTGCAGGCGGGCCCGGGCCACCTTCACCTCCCCTTCTTCCAAGACCAGACGCAACGACTCCAGCGTGTCTTTGCGAAACTCCAGGAACTCATCCAGAAACAGCACTCCGTGGTGAGCGCGGGTCACTTCCCCGGGGTGGTATCCCCCCAGAAGGGCAACCGCCGAGAGCGAGACCCCGGGAGCCCGAAACGGCCGGTGGGTGAAGCCTCCCTCCTGACGGCAAACGCTGGCGATGGCGGCCACTTCCCGTTGCTCTTTTTCGGTTAGGGGCGGCAGCAAACCCGGCAGGCAGCTCGCCAGCAGGCTCTTTCCGCACCCGGGAGGACCCATCAAAGCCAGATGATGACCCCCGGCCGCCGAAACTTCGAGGGCCAGTTTGGCCAGGGCCTGGCCTTTCACATCCCGGAGATCGGGGGCGTGAGGGTACGCCTGCTCTGGCCTGGCGGGGGAAACCGGCTCTGGCCGTACGCCGTTGCGACAGAACTCCATGGCCTCGGCCAGAGACTCCACCGGTACGATATCAACCCCCTCCCAAGGGGGCAGAGTGGCGGCCTGCTCCCGGGGCAACAGGATCCTTCGTACCGCTGGATGCTCGGTGGCCAGGGCCAGGGAGGGAACCAACCCTCGCACTCCCCGAACCTGCCCGTGCAACGAGAGCTCCCCCAGCACCAGCGTATCGGCAAGGCAGCCCGAAGGTAGCTCCTCGATAGCTTCCAAAAGGCCCAGAGCGAGCGCCAGATCGAAGCCCCCGCCGGACTTTCTCAGGTCGGCCGGAGAGAGATTGACGACCATGCGGCGAGGCGGCAATGTGACCCCCGAGAGCTTCAGAGCGCTTCGCACCCGAGCCCCGGCTTCCGAGACGGCAGCGTCCGGGAGCCCCACCACGGTCAGGCCGGGTAATCCCGAGGTCACGACCGACTCCACGGTCACCAGGCGCGCTTCCACGCCTACCAGAGTTGAAGAAAAAAGATGACTATGCATGCAGTCTTGTTAAGTACAGCCGGAAAGGGCCCTGGGTACACCAAGTTAACTTTTTGTGTCCAGCTCAGCCGAAGGGAGAGGGTCCTCTCTGCACCACGACCAGAACCGCCCCGGCCGCCAGGCCGCCCAGGGCAGCCCAGAAATAGCGTTGGCCGCGGGAAGCAAGGCAGCCCAGTACCGCCCCGGCCGCTGCTCCTCCAACGTGGGCCCAGTGGTCCAGTCGCCCTCCGGCCACGCTGGTCAGCCCGAAAGCCATCAGCACGTTCAAGCCCACCACCGCCGCCGAGACCCGGAGCCAGGAGCCTTGCTCTCCGTACCAACCGGGGTTCTTGGGGTCCAGGAAGGCCAGGCAGAGGAGCGCGAGCACCAACCCCGAGGTGCCGCCCGAGGCCCCTACCGCCACCGCTTCGGGGCCGTAAATGTCACTCAGGAGGTTGCCCCACACTCCACTCACCAGGAAGCTGCAGAGCATTCCTAGCCCCCCTACCATTCGGGCCCACTGAGTGCCCCAGAAGATCAGCAGCATGGCGTTGGCGGCCACGTGAAGCCAACCGCCGTGCAGAAACATGGAGGCCAGCAAGCGCCAGGGAGCCTGGGGAAAACCGGCGTTGGGCTTGCGGGCCCCGTACTCGATCAAGGTAGCGTTGTCGGTGATCCCGTGCCATCCGGCCACGGAGAGGTGACACAGAATGAGGATCAAAGCCAGGAGATAGCCGCTCCAGATCCGCGGAGGCCTGGTCTCGCTCACGGCGCTTCCCAGTACGGACAGTCAAAATCCTGACCGGGATCGGCCTGATACTCGCTCGAAGCATCGGAAGTCATCAGGTAGTCCTCTCGGCTGGTCCAGCCCAATTTTTCGCAGGAATAGGTCAAGTATGCCGAATCGGCTATTTGAGGAAATTCGCGCTTCGACTCGTCGACCCGGAAATGGCGACAGAGGGCGCAAATTCGGAAAGGATCTTTTTTTGCATCACTCACCATCACGATATTACCGGTCCAAACACCTATTGCCAAGCGTTCTGATCCTGCTGCTGCTGTGTCAACCGGCCCCGGCCGAGCCCTTTACCTTTGAAAAAGGCGAACTGCCCATCCTGTTGGTGGCGCCCCACGCAGGCGGAGAGGACCTGGCCGGGGCGGCGATACGCCAAAAGGAGGAGTCCGGGGATCCGAACTTTTCCAACAAACGGGATCTGGTAACCCTGGAGCTCGCCGAGCTTTACAAACAGGAGCTGCACCAAGCCACCGGCAAGTCGCCGTCGGTGCTGGTCAGCCACATCCATCGCAAGTTCTGCGACCTCAATCGACCCGAAGAACTCTCCTCCCCGCCCGGCCCGGGTCAGGACGTCCACCGCGCCTTTCATACCACTCTTCGCCAGGAAGTGGACAGGCTGATCGAGGTTCACGGGCGCGTCCTTCTGCTGGACCTGCACGGCCAATCCGCCCAACCCCAGGACCTGACCATCGGGGTCCGCCGGGGAGAGGTGATCGGCGAGTGGTCGAGAGTTTTGCTATGGGGGCAGGGCGGCCTGGTGGCTCAACTCCGACAGGCCGATTTTAGCGTGGTGCCCGACCAGCCCGAGGAGAAGATCCGCTACGGAGGGGGCTTCATCGTAAAAACCTACGGCGCCGCCCCCGAGGTGGAGGCCTGGCAACTAGAGCACGGCAAAGAGCTGCGCTTCAACCCGGAAAGAAACGGCAAGTTCGTCAAACTCATGGCCCAGATCTTGAAGCGAGCTTTCGAGCAATAGACCACTGTAAAATCAACCCATCGAACGAATTCTAATCTTTGATTGGGTAATAATCGTAAGAGAGCCTTGCAGCTCAGGTATGTCGGTCGAGTCAAACAGTCTCTTCAGAGCAGATTGGGTTTCTTCAGTCGTGGTTGGCCAAATCCGAAGACGTATGACTCCGAAATGCCCTTTCGAAAAGGCTCTTAGATCCGCAAAATCATCGTCGAAAGTCACCACGATTGCACCATATTTTTGAGCCCACCTGAACACTTCATCGTCAGAACTCCCGTTCAGCCCGACATCCGAAGTATGCTCGAATGTCCAATCGGGTTTCTGGTCCCGGAGCCAGCCGGTAACGGGAATCGGAATATTCTCGTCTAGAAGAAATCTTGGAGATTCAACTCGCACGAGGAATATGCTTGTCCTCGTCTATGACGGCACTGGCATATTGGAGAGCTTCCACAACATCCTCTGACTCAAGTTGCGGATAGGCCTCCAATATTCGTTCAACGGTGTACCCCCCAGCCATAAGGCCGAGAATGTTTTTGACCATGATCCTTGTATTACGGATGCACGGTTTGCCATTACATTTTCCAGGATCGATTATAATTCGCTCAAAGGACATCGGAACTCTCCTGATCGTATCATTAACCTTTAGTAAGGAACAGTCCTCGTGGCCGAAACAAGGGGAGCCTGCCGGCCAGGCCGGGCAAACATCGAAGAGAGCCGGCTATCAAGCCGGCTCTCTTGCCCACAACGCTCTCCTCGTCCAAGGAGTGAATCGCGACTTCCCTTACGGAGATGGTGAAGGTGAACCATTGACCCCCTGAATCAGGGTTCCAGTGCCACTATCAGCTGTGGCAATCCCACCGTAACCTCCAACACCATCCGGCGACCCACCATCACCTCCACTTCCAGCGATGGCAGCGGCAAACTGGGAGAGATTATTAACTGTAACATCCCCTCCATCGCCGCCGTCCCCGCCTTCAGAGCCCCCAGGTCTGCCATAACCTCCATCTCCAGCGATGGCGAAGGCGAAGTCTTCGTTGTCGCCCCCGATTGTGACACCCCCTCCAGTACCGCCGTCCCCACCTACTTCCCCAGCTCCACCATCACCTCCAGCTCCAGCGGTGGCGGAGGCGAAGCCTTCGTTGTCGCCCCCGATTGTGACACCGCCTCCAGCACCGCCTTTACCACCAACCTGGTGTAGATTCTCGGGGAGCACAGTCTCATTCCCCGCCACGTTAAAGGTGATCTTTCCGGAGTTTCCACCGTTTCCACCGTTTCCGCCGATCACTGTGCCGCTATTGTCACCTGCGATATCGACACTACCCCCAGCACCGCCGTTGGTGGAGATATGGCCTGTAATGGTGAGATCTCCTAAGGCGGAGAAGTGGATGTCTCCGCCGTCTTCTCCGTTGCCGCCGTGGTCGCCGGGATTGGCACCGTCGGCACCATCGGCACCATCGGCACCGTTGAATTCAATGCTGCCTTCCACGAGGATGTCCAAGGCGATCACTTGAAAGGCTCGAGAGCCGGTAATGTCAAGGGTGGAGCCAGTTTCCACGGTAAATTTTGGCAGGACCAAAAGAAACTCTGGGACCAGCCAGCCGGGGATGGTTGCGCTTGGGCCTATCGCCGGGTCGAGTACTCCGGTGTCGGTGTTGAAGGTGTAGGTTTGGTTTCCGCCCAGCACCAGTTCGGGTTACACAATCTCCGGCTCGAGCACGGAAAGGATGGTCTCGGCGCTCTTTCCACCGAAAGTGGCGGTGATGCGGCTCTGGCCTTCCACCAGGCCGGAGGCGGTGGCTCCCGCCATGGTGGCGGTGGCTTTATTTTCGGAATCCCAGGACACCTGGCTGGTCAGGTCTTTTGTGGAGCCGTCGGAATAGAGGGCCTCCGCCGTGAAATCCTGGCTTTCACCAACCAGGATACCAGGCGCACTCGGCGAGATGGTGAGACTCAGCAAATCCACCGGCAAAGTCTCGCTCACCCCCAAAACCTCGAGGTTATCCAGGATGAAGACTTCCCCCTCCAGCAAAGCCACCCGAGCCTGGGAAAGTCCCACGACCTCGTTATCTCCGTTGAGATACTCCACCACGAAGCGGGTCACCGTGACGGAAACATCGCTCCACTCCACCACTTCACCCTTCTCCACCGTCACCGGACCGTACAGAAGCTGCCGGCATCGTCGTATCCGGCCCCTCGAAAGCGCACCACTTCCGGTGGCACCTCGCTCTGAGCCAAAACACTTCGGAGCTGAACCGTGGTGGTTCCGGTGTTCGTACCTTGTGTGGGCAAGGTGGAGACAAAGTCTCCTGAACTTCCGCAACCCACGAAAAAGAGAACAGAAAAGAAAATGAGTGATCTCAACAAACGATAATTCACAATACCTGACCTAACCCACATAAATAGAAAAAGCACCCCGCAAAGGGTGCTTTTTCTATGGCTCAGTCGACTCCGTCGAGTTAGGCGTTGTTGATGGCGGCGTGGGCTGCCGCCAGTCGGGCGATCGGCACCCGGAAGGGCGAGCAGGAGACGTAGTTCAAGCCCAGCAGGTGGCAGAACTCCACGGAGTCGGGCTCACCGCCGTGCTCTCCGCAGATGCCTACTTCCAGGTCCGGGTTGGACTGACGGCCTTCGTCTACACCCATGCGCATGAGCCGGCCCACCCCCTGGCGGTCGACCACCTGAAAGGGGTCCCGCTTGAGCACTTCCCGCTGCAGATACACCGGCATGAAGGTACCGGCCGCGTCGTCTCGGGAGTAGCCGAAGGTGGTTTGGGTCAGGTCGTTGGTACCGAAGGAGAAGAAATCGGCCACCTGAGACAGATCGCCTGCCACCGCGGTAGCCCGGGGAAGCTCGATCATGGTTCCGATCTTGTGTTTGACCTTGATCCCCTTCTCGGCTTCCACTTCCGCCACCACTTCCTCGGCCATGGCCCGGCACAGCTTCATCTCTTCCACCGAACCGATCCCGGGAACCATGATCTCGGGGCGAGCGTCCACCCCTTTCTTCTGCAGGTCAGAAGCGGCTTCCATGATGGCCCGGACTTGCATCTTGTAGATCTCGGGATAGACGATGCCCAGACGACAGAAGCGCAATCCCAGCATGGGGTTGGACTCCTTCATGGATTCCACCTGGTGGAGCAGTTCCTCCAGGCGCTCCAGGCTCATGTCCTTGCCGCGTTTTTCCTTGACTTCGGCCAGAGCTTTGTCGAAGGCGCCTTGGTCCACCGGCTTCAAGGTCTTGAGGCGGGTCACGTCGATCAGGAGTTCGCCCAGGCCGGGCAGGAACTCGTGCAACGGCGGGTCGAGCAACCGGATGATCACCCAGTGACCCTGCATGGCTTCCAGGATGCCGGAGAAGTCACCCCGCTGGATCGGCAGCAACTTGCTCAGCAGCTCCTTGTAGGTGTTCCAGGGTTTGTCGATCTTGCTCTTTAGGGCGTCGATCTGTTCTTGAGTGTCGCGATACTGGCGGCTCTCTTTATTGACTCCCTTGAGGCTACCCAGCAGCTCCTGCAGTTGGCGATTGCCGGACTCGGCGGTGCTGGCGATCATGATCATCTCCTGCACGATGGGCAGGCGGTCCCGCTCCATGAACATGTGCTCGGTGCGGCAGAGCCCGATGCCCTCGGCCCCGAAGTTGCGCGCTCTCTGAGCATCGGTAGGAGTGTCGGCGTTGGCGTACACGCCCAGCTTGCGGTAGCTGTCCGCCCAACCCAGAACGGTCTTGGTCTCAGGAGACAGATCGGTGGGTTCGTGGAGCTCCAGTTCTCCCAGCAATACTTCCCCGGTACCTCCGTCGATGGTCAGCTTGTCGCCTTCGCCGAAGGTCACGTCGCCCACCGTCACTTTTTTCTTGGCCAGATCGATGCGCAGCGCTTCACAGCCCACGATACAGGGGATACCCCAGCCCCGGGCCACCAGCGCGGCGTGAGAGGACGGACCTCCGGTGGAGGTCAGGATCCCTTTGGCGATCGCCATACCGTGCGCGTCGTCGGGGGTGGTTTCGGGGCGCACCAGGAGCACCTGGTGCCCTTCGGCGTGCTTGGCCACGGCGTCGTTGGCTTCGAACACCACGATACCGGTGGCCGCCCCGGGAGAGGCGTTGGTGCCTTTGGCCAACAGCTTACCTTCCGATTCAGCCTGCTTCTTGACCTTGTCCGGAATGTAAGGGTGCAACAGCCGGTCCAGTTGCTCGGGCTTGACCCGAAGAACCGCCGTTTTTTCGTCGATCAAGCCTTCGGCCACCATGTCCACGGCGATCCTGACCGCCGACTGGGCGGTGCGCTTACCGGTCCTGGTCTGCAGCATGAAGAGCTTGCCCTTTTCGATGGTAAACTCCATGTCTTGCATGTCGGTATAGTGCTGCTCGAGCTTGTGGCTGATGTCCTGGAGTTCTTTCCACACCTCGGGGAAGTAGTCGGCGGTCTTCTCCAGGGGTAGCGGAGTGCGGATACCGGCCACCACGTCTTCTCCCTGGGCGTTGAGCAGGAAGTCTCCCACCGGTTTTCTTTCCCCGGTGTTGTAGTCCCGGGTAAATGCCACTCCGGTCCCGGAGTCGTCACCCAGATTGCCGAAGACCATGGCCTGCACGTTTACCGCGGTTCCCAGATCGTGGGGTATGCGTTCTTTTTCCCGATAAACGAAGGCTCTCGGGTTGTTCCAACTCTTGAAGACCGCTTCCACGGCCAGCAGCAACTGCTCTTTGGCGTCGGTGGGAAACTCTCGACCGGCTTCCTTGCGAAACTTGTCCTTGAACTCTTCCACCAGAGCTTTCAGATGGTCGGCGGTCAGGTCTTTATCCAGAACCACTCCCGCTTCTTTCTTTTTGTGGGTGATGAGGTGCTCGAATTCGTGCTTGGGGAGTCCCATCACCACATCGGAAAACATCTGGATGAAGCGGCGATAGGCGTCGTAGGCAAAGCGGGCGTCGCCCGACTGCTTGGCCAAACCTTGCACGGCCTCGTCGTTGAGGCCCAGATTCAGGACGGTGTCCATCATCCCGGGCATGGAGATCCTGGCTCCGGAGCGGACCGACAGCAGCAGCGGATTGTTGGTGCTACCGAACTCCTTCCCCATTTTCTTGGCCAGAGCTTCCGTGCGCTCCAGCACTTCGTCGCCCAGCCCCTGGGGCATCTCCCCCACCGCGGAGTAAACGTTGCAAACTTCGGTGGTCACGACGAAACCGGGGGGTACGGGAAAACCCAGTCGGGTCATTTCAGATAGGTTCGCCCCCTTGCCGCCGAGGATGTTTTTCATCTCGGCTTTGCCTTCTTCAAAGGCATAGGTCGCTTTCTGGTCGGTGAGTTCTTTTTTCCAATCCTGGCTCAGTGTTTGTGTCACAGTAGCACCTCTTCAAATCTCTATTCGGGTGCACCCACTTATACCGGTTAGAAGGTTTTCCCTTTCATCATGGAGGATTGTCCTAGATGAACATCCTCCGCTATCTTTCCCTGGCTCTCCTTTTCACCACCCTGGCTCTCCCCGGCGTGGCCCGGGCAGACGAACTGGAACTGGTGCTCCAGTCCGGTCACGCCCGCAATACCAGAGATGTAGTCTGGCTGGACGATATTCGGGTCGCCACCTGCTCCGAGGACGGTTCGTTGAAGGTCTGGGACACCCGGCAAGAGCGGGTCAAACGGACTATGTGGATGCCGGCCAACGAAGAAAACCAAGAGGCCTGGGGCAAGCCGGTCACGGCCCTGGAAAAGACCGACGCCGGCCTGTGGGCGCTCGAGCAGAGCGGGCGTCTGTATCTGTGGGACCCCGACTCCGGCAAACTCTTGAAAACAGTGGAGCTACCCGAGCGCTACCAGACGTCGGGGCTGCAATTGGCCGCCGACCGGCAGGGGGATCTCTACGTCTACGGAGTAACGGACGAAGTGCTTCGGGTCAGCGATGGCCAGATCAGTGTCGTGAAGACCCCGGCCAAGTTCGACCTGTTGTGCCTGCAAGGTCCGAACGGTATGGTGGCCGCCAACTCCGAGGGGCTGATGTATGGAAGCCTGGAGGCCCCGGTCAAGCTTCCGGAAAGCCCATACAATCGCTGGGGAGTGAAGGACCTTCTTTTGAGCCCCGATGGCAAGACCGCTTTCGTGGCTACCACGGTCAACTGGCTGGAAGCCTGGGATCTGGAAACAGAAGCGCTGCTCTTCAGGGCACCGGTCAACGAAAACGCGGTGGACGAAGAGATGCTGAAGGGCCCGGGCATGTCCGGAAATGATCTGGGATTTAAGCTGGCCTTTCTGGAAGGTTCGTTGGTGGCTGCCACCGCCGGAGGCGAGCTGACTCTGATCGATGCCGAGAGCGGGGCGGTCTCTCCGCTCCTCCATTTCCAGAAGTACGGCATCAACACCATCTCCGTCAATCCTTCCCAGACCGCCCTGGCCGGGGCCTACGGCAGCACCGGAGAGATCGCCGTGCCTCTGGCCGTGCGCCAGGGAGAAAACTGGAAGACCAGTTTTTTGGGCGGACGAGGCTTGAGTTTCACGGAACTCCTGGAGCGCGACAACACCCTTTTTCTTTCCGCCGGTAGCAACTTCGTACTTAGTTATGATCTGAGCACCGGGCAGCCCAAGCACAGCTTTTCCACCGGATACTTCCCGCTGATCTGCCTGGGCCAGAACGTTTTGTATGCCGGCGGCAACGACGGTATCCTGCACGCTTTCGATACCAGGACCGGAACCCACCTGTGGGAGAAAAAGTTTTCCCAGGGAGGGGCTAGATACGGTGAAGGGATCACGGCGCTCTCCCTCAGCCCCGACGGGCGGGAGTTAGCGGTAGGGACCCTGGAAAGATACCCCCACCTCTTCATCGTGGAAGCGGGAACCGGGGCGCAGAAGCAAGAGATCTCCATCGACAAGACGGCCCAGTCCCTCACCTACTCCCAGGACGGCAGAAAGCTCTTTTTGTCGGACGCCGACAAGGTGAGCCTATACGACCTTGGCTACCACAAGATCATCCACAGTTGGAAAAAACCCACAGCCAGGATCGATCATTTCGTGACCCTCATGAACCACCCCAGCAGGGATTCGCTCCTGGGTCTTAGCAAGTACGGCAAACTGGTCGAGTTCGACCCGGCCCGGCTGGACCTGGAACCGGCCGTCAAAGATGTTCTGCCCCGAGGAACGGCCCACGCCATGAAAGCTGACGGAGCCAACCTGCTGATAGCAGCCAACCAGCGGGCCTACCTCATGGATGTTCAGGGAAAGATCCTCAAGACTTACGGCGACCATCTCTCTTCTTGCCTGGACGTGCTGGCCCTGGACGAGGTGGTCCTGACCACCGCCTATGATTCTCAAGTCATACTCTGGAACAAGCAAAACCCCGAGAAGCTCGCCACCCTGCTAACCCTGGACGAAGGTGAAAACTGGCTCTGCATCGCTTCCGATTTCCACTTCGACGGCACCCAGGAGGCCCAGAACCTGATCGAATGGCGCTGGAACGGCGAGCTTTTCGAACTGTCCAGATTTTTTGAAAAGTTTTACCAACCGGGGCTCCTGGCCCGCACCATCAAGCCTGCTAGCAGAGCGAGCGCGGCCGTTTCAGGACCCACCCTGGGCACCCCGCCTCCCCGGGTCAAGATCTTGCCCCCGAAACAGTTGGAGGGCGGCTTCTACCAAATCTCCCTGGAGCCCGAAGCCCCCCTGGCCCAGGACGCCGAGGTGCGACTCTATCACAACGGTCACCGGGTAGCGGGTTCTTCTCCATTTAAAGTCAAGGCTGTAGCCGGGGAAAATAGATTGCGGGCCAGCGCATTCAACAGCGACCGCTCGGTAGAGAGCGACCCCGATCGTCACACCTTTCAAGGCCAAACCACCTCCATCGAAAAGACCCTTCACGTCTTCGCGGCCGCCGTCAACGATTATCCCAATCGCCTGGATTTTGCGGTGCAAGACGCCCAGAGCTTCGTGAAGGCCTTCGAACCGGGCCTCTACAACAAGGTCAACAAGGTGACCCTGTACGACCAAGAAGCCAACAAAGAGAGCATCGTGAAGGCTCTTTCGGCCATCGAATGCGAACCTCAGGACACCCTGCTGGTCTTTCTGGCCGGACACGGGACCATCATTGATAATCGCTTCCACTTCATTCCCCACGGCGCAGACGGCAAGGTTTCCAGCCAGGCCCTCAGCTCTGCGGAACTGGGCAAGATCCTGTCCCATCTGCCCGCCACCCGGCAGGTTCTCTTTCTAGACACCTGCCACGCCGGGGCCAGCGCCAAGGACCTGGCCGAACTGCTAGTGGAGAAGGAGACTCCCCTCATCGCCAGCGAGCAGGGCTCAATGCTGATCAAGGATCAGAAAGTCTTGGCCCGCCAGGCCGGCACGTTTCTGGTGGCAGGCTCCACTCCCGATGCCACGGCGGCTGAAATCCCCGAGTTGGGGCACGGACTCTTCACCTACGCGGTCCTAAACGGCCTCCAGGGAGAGCTGGGACGCGACCACGAGGTCACCGTGAATCAATTGTTGACCTATCTCAGCGAGAAGGTTCCAGAGCTCTCCATGAAGTTTCGGGGCAGCCGCCAGGGGATCTGGCAGTTTTCAGCCGGACAGGATTTCCCCATCGCGAAACCCGCTGGCACCTCAGAGTAGCGGGGGCTATCGGCTTTGAAACTCCAGCACCTGCAGCGCCGTATCGCGTAAGACCCGGCGGGCCTTGTGCAGGACCTCGATGCCGGCTCCGGGCAAGACCGACTCCTCGCTCAGTACCTGGCGAAATTTGCGCGCTCCAGGTTGGCCCGTGTAGAGGCCGAGGATGTGCTTGACCATGGCGTGGAGGGGCGTCCCTCGCTCCAACTCTTCCAGGATGTAAGGCTCGATCTCGTCTAGAAACTGTTCCCGGGTCATTCCCCGATCGGGTGCCCCGTACAGCTCAGAGTCCACCTGACTCAACAGAAACGGATTGTGATAGGCCTCTCGACCTAGCATGACCCCGTCCACGTGGCGCAGATGCTCTCGGCACTCCTCCAGGGTGGTGATCCCACCGTTGATGGTGATGGTCAGATCCGGTCGTTCTTTTTTTAAGCGATACACGTATTCGTAGCGCAACGGAGGGACCTCCCGATTGTCTTTGGGAGAGAGCCCGTCGAGCCATGCCTTGCGGGCGTGCACGTGAAACACCCGGCAACCGGCCCGGGCCTGTCGCTCCACGAAAGCGGCAAACAGCTCGTAAGAATCGTCGCGGTCCACCCCCACCCGGGTCTTCACCGTCACCGGGACCGAGACCGCCTCGGCCATGGCCGTATAGATATCGGCCACCAACTCCGGATGCTGCATGAGGTGGGCCCCAAACAATCGGTGGTGGCCTCGCTCGCTGGGGCAGCCCACGTTGATGTTGATCTCGTCGAAGCCCGCTTCTTCACCGTAGCGAGCGGCCTGCGCCATCATCGCGGGGTCGCTGCCCCCCAGTTGCAGAGCAACCGGATGCTGGCTAGCGTGAAAGGTTAGAAAGCGGTCGCGCCGCCCGTGTACCAGGGCACCTTCGGAGATCATCTCGGTATAGAGAACCGCCTGGCGCGAGAGCACTCGCAAAAAGGTTCTCTCGTGGCGGTCGGTCCAGCCCATCATGGGAGCGACCGAAAAGGTCCAGTCCAGGCCTAGGAGCGTGTCGGAGTAGTCTCCCTTCGCAGAGACTCGTTCATTATTGTCCATGCGAATAGCTCATTTCACCCGAATATAGCCCGATATTGGGGCAAAATTTCACTATCCGCCTGAACAAAATGTCCTTCGCTCTGCTCGGTCCGACTGCTCCGACACACTCCTAGCCTCCGGTCATGTCGCTGTTGTGATGCACGTGGGCCACCCGAGGAGAAAGCACCAGCATCTCCAGGGCCCGGGCCGGTACTTCCGCGGAGTAGCCCTTGATGATCCACAGGTCGTCCAGGATCTGGCCCCCCACGTTTTCGATCATCTGGCGATCCGCATCACTCAAGCGAACTTCTTGCTCCCCCTCGCCCTGCAACTGGACGATCACCGAAACAGGGTCCGGTAAGGTTTGGTTCTCTATCATCGCTTGCAGATCGGGGGCCAATTTTTTCTTCATCATTTCATTCATTATCAACCTCTATACCACAGTCATCGGTTTTTGCGCTATAATACCATGATATTAGCTCTAACCGGGGAGGAGGAACTATCCAAAGATCACGAGTTCAACGTTGGGGGTTGACTCTGGTAGAGATCATGGTGGCTCTCGGCTTGATCGCCGTGAGTCTCATGCTGGTGCTTGCCATGATCCCCGCGGGGATCCACTCTTCCCAGCGAGCCGAAGATGTTCAGTCGGCGACCGCCTGGAGTCGGCAGTTGCTCGAAGACGCCCCGGCCCCCACGGCGTTCCCCATTCCGGCTGACCTTGCCACCCAGGAGTTCAAGACTCAGATCGGGCGCACCCATTTTCGAGCCATCCGCCGAATCGCGACCATTCCGGGTGAACCCTTCACCTACCGAGTGGACGTGGAAACCCATTGGGACCAGGAAGCTCAGCCTGTCAAGCTCTCCCTCCTCAAGTACAATGCCGAAGGACCGGAACCCTTATGAATCGCCGGGCTGTGACCCTGGTGGAGGTCATCGTGGCTTTTTTCCTCACTTCGGTGCTCTTCACCGTGGTGATCACCGTCCTGGTCCCGGCATTGCGGGCTTGGACCGACGGCCAGAAACGCTCGGAACTAGGGCAGAGCCTGGTGGTCGCCTTGAATTGGCTGGGAGATGATATCGGCCGGGCCGCCAAGGACTCCATCGTCCTCACCGAGCAGGGAGTGCTGCTGATGAAGTGCACCCCGGCCCGGCCTCAGACCCACGAGGTCGAGTTCAATGAGGTCGTGGTCTACTGGCTGGACGGAAGCGACCTGTTGCGGGCTCAGAAGATTTCACCCGATGAGGATCCGGGACCGCCGCCCCTGGCGGTGGGCGAGCACTTGAGCCTGGATACCAGGAGAAGAGTGGCCTCGGGTGTTGAGGTGTTTGAAGTCCAGGTACCCAATCCGTGGCGGGTAGAGGTCCGGATGGTGGTCAAAAACGATGACCGCTCGGCCGAAGCCAGGAGTGGATTTTCCAGCATTTACGCCCCCCTGGATCCTGAAATCATTCCCACCGAATCGGCCGAAGAAGAGCATCACTCCGTTTTGTAGTCCAGTCGCGAACCGCTGTCGCCCTCGTTGCGACTCTGCACCGAGACAAACCGGCCAGCCAACTGAACCAGTTTGCCTCCCTCGACCTTCAACAGTTCCCGATCTTCAATCTCCGGCAACCCTTCCAGGAGCTCGATCATAGCGTCCAGCAACTCCTGGTATTCGTGCCGGGCCACCTCGCTCAGGTCCGGGGTCTTGAGAAACTCCTCGCCCGCCGACTCCAGGGTATCCAGGGCCAGGGTGACGGCGTGGTCTACCATCTCCGGAACAACCACCTCATCGAGATAGAGCAACTGCGTGTTGAGGGCAAGATTGAGGCTGGGGATGGGAGTGGGCACCTGAGAGTATCTCTTCATGGCGAAATCCAGATCGTAGGCCCCGAAACCAGTGCCCCAGTCCTCCAGTTGCCCCAGAAGCTCCTCGGCCTCCGCTTCCTCTAGCTCCAGAAATGATTCGGCAGCTTGTAAGAGTTGTTGATACTCAGGGAGCAACTCTTGCATGGCTTGTTGTATGAACTCCGGAAGCTGCTCGAGCATACTGTACTGGTTCTCCAGGCGGACATACTCCACGTCCAGCCTGGCTCGCAAAAGAGCCAGACTCTCCTCATCGGGCTCGACCTCCAAGCATTCCAGGAGATAGAGGAGTTCGTTCACCCCACCGTGCACGGTAGGGCCTCTGGCTACCCAGGCACATTCCCGCAAAGCCAGCGAGTGACCGGTCAACTCCTCGAAAAGCTGGGGGAGTTGTTGGAGGGCTTCGATTTTAGCCGGGTCTCGAATATTTTCCCGGGCTTCGGTGAGCAAACGGCCGATCTCGCTAGAAACACCCAACCAGGATGCTCTCTCCACTCCCACCATGTACTCCGGCAAGTCCTTGAGCAAACCAGAGATGTCTTTTTGATGCTCGGTCAGCCCCTGATGAGCAGTTTGGAGAGCCCCCACGAGCTGCTCCAGCCCGACCCCGCCCTGCCGGTACCCAGCCAACACATCGCTCAGAGAGTTCACCCTCTAAGATTGCAAACCGAACGAGGTACTCCCTGCATAAGGAAACATGGATTTAAACTAATGGTAACACTATCTTAACATCCTCCAAATAAAATCAAGTGAGAGTTCAACCACCGAATAGGAGATCATCCTCAATATGGCGTCAATCGGCTTCAATCCATTAATGTTTCGTCCCAGCATTATGGACGTCAAATTCGGGTACATGCAGGGCATGGGCGCAGGCCACTACGGGCCCAGCGGCCCTCACTTTCACAATCACGGGCACGACAACATGTTCAGCCCCATGGGCGGTATGGGCTTCTCCTCCCCCATGATGATGATGAACATGCTCTCCACGATGATGCAGATGATGCAGATGATGGGAGGCGGAATGCCCGGCATGGGAATGCCGCCCTTCGGCCACGGAATGCCCCCCTACGGCGGTGGCCAGCACGGCGGATGTGGCTGCTCTTGCCCCCAGGATTTCTGGGGAGGCCAACCTCAGGGTGATTACTCCTACCAACACGGCGGCGGATCCCAGTACGGCACCCGCTACGACGACACCCAGATTCGTCGCGGTAGCAACTGGAACGACCGCAATTTTCAGTACGGTGGCCGCGGCAACGACTACCAGAGCAACGTGGGCCGACGCGGCCATGACACCAACCACCAGGTGGGAGGCAGTGGCCACGACACCCAACTGAACTGGGGCGGTCGCGGAAATGATCGCAACTACCAGCACGGGGGTAGCGGCCACGACTATCAATCCAACGTGGGTGGCCGCGGCAACGACCGCAACTACCAGAACGGCGGCACTGGCAACGACTTCCAGCGTAATTGGGGTGGCCGAGGCAACGATACTTCCGTGCAAAACGGTGGGGCCGGAAACGACTGGCAACAGAACGTGGGTGGACGCGGCAACGATACCAGCATTCAAAACGGTGGTAGAGGCAACGATCTTCAACAAAACTGGGGTGGCCGCGGCAACGACACCACCGTGCAAAACGGCGGCTGGGGCAACGACACCCAGACCAACGTGGGCGGCCGGGGCAACGATCGCACCACCCAAAACGGCGGACTCGGCAACGACGTTCAGCGAGACTGGGGTGGCCGCGGCAACGACACCACCGTGCAAAACGGTGGCTGGGGCAACGACACCCAGTACGCCGACGGCGGCCGGGGCCACGACCGCATCACCCAGAACGGCGGCTTAGGTCGCGACAACCTGGAAGCTCGCGGCGGCCGGGGCAACGACACCATCACCCAGAACGGAGGCTGGGGTCGCGACGTGCTCCGAGCCAACGGCGGGCAAGGCAACGACCGGATCATTCAAAACGGTGGACTCGGCAACGACATCCTCGACTACACGGTCAGCGCCGGACGCGACCGAGCCGATCTCAACGGCGGCTGGGGCAACGACAACGCCACCATTCGCTCCAATAGTGGAGACGTCTTCCAGGTGGTCGACGCCAACGGCCGGGTCCTCTACTCCCAGGGTAAAGGTGACGGCACCGTTATCCGAATGGACGGGGTGGAAAACTACCAGGTTCTGGGCGACGACGGAAGGGTGCTCTACACCACTCAGCCCCCGAAATGCGAGTAGCCAGACCTGTTCACGATCGATAGCTACGCCAGAGGTCGGTAACCAGCAGACCCAGGGAGACCAACATTGCGGCAAGGCATGCCCAGACCGACCAGCGTAGAGAGTTTGGATAAAACTGAAACTCCACCCGGTGAACACCGGGGGTGAGGTAGATCCCCCGGCTACCCAGGTTGACGGAAAAAATCTCCCGGGGTTGATCATTCACCCGAACCTGCCAGCCCGGATGAAAGGCGTCGGTCACCACCAGGAGTTGGGTGGTCTGTGTTTCCACCATCAGCTCCAGAGAATTAGCGGTCTCCCCTATCTTTTCGATCGCTCCGGGTCCCGGCTGCAAGTTCGCAGGTGGGGCTTCCGCCACGAAGGCTTCCGATGAAGGGATAAAGGTCTGTAGCTGAGCCAGGTTGTGGAGCGGGGCCACCTTGCCCAGCAGGTACCAGCGAGGCATGGCCTGCTGGTTCTTATACACCTTGCCGCCCTGGCCCTCAAAAACCAGCTCCCACCCCTCGGCCTCGCTCGACATGTGAGGGGGAAAGACGGCGTACGTCACACCCAGAGCATCGACGATCGGACTGTCGAGCTGTTTAAAGGAAAGAGAACGCATGGGCAGGTCCCGGTCCGGTTCGGCTTGACTGAGCATCAAGGCATAACGCTGCGACACCAACGACTCGTATCCGTTGACCAGGGACAATCCGTAGGGCGTCAGCGTGTTGTAGTTGGCACAATTGATGGGAACGACTCGGCCCGGAGATTCGAGCATCGCTGAAATTTCAGGAGTTGAGCGCAGCAACTCCTCGGGAGCCACAGCGGTATTAAAACCGCTGGTAAATAGTGCCAACTCCAGGAGAGTGATCCCGATAAGGACCCGAATCTTTTGGGGCTTCCAGAACAAGGCGATCGGTCCGGCCAGAGTGAGCAGCAGTTGCGGGTTCCAGGCGTAATTGGCTCTAAACGCCTGCAGAAACTCTCCCTCGGAGACCCCGCCGGGTGGGAGCTTGACGAGTTGTGGGTTCTGCGTCCACCACTCCAGGACCAACTCAGGGTGCCTGAGGAGATAGAGCACCACCCCCAGGATCACCACCCACAGAAATCCGAACAAGCCTCCCAATCGGCGTGCCCACCGCCTGGTCTCCTGCGAATCTTTAAGCTGCTGGGCTCCCAGGGCGGCCAGGTAGGCCACACAAAACACCCAGACCAGCAAGATCCGCCCGGGGATGAAGCGGTCCAGAAAAGGCAGCGCCACCGGAAACACGGAAGCTGCTACGATCAGGCAGCCTGCACAGACCCCTTTGAGCAGCAGAGCTTCTCGGCCCCGGGCGCAGAGGGCCAGGATCAAGGGTACGATACCCGCAAAACAGGCAAATTCCGGATAGATCAGGTTGGACTGGCAACGGTTTAGCATGAACCCCCTGGTGGGGTTGCCCAGGAGATCGGGGTTCAGCAGCGTCAGCAAGATGCTGCCGAGATCGGCGGAGTTTGCCCGCATATCCAACACAGTGCGCTGGGACTCGCCCAGAAACTGCAAAAAAGGTACGATCGTGGGGGCGGCCATGGCAACGGTCAGCACCCCCACTCCGACAAAGTAGAAAAGGGGCTTCCACTGCCTCAAGGTAGACAGCCGAAACAGAGCGTAGACCAAAAAGATCAGGCCCACGTAGAGACTGATCTGCAGGTGGCCGCTATGCAAACACAACGCTCCCAGCGGGGCCAACCCCAGCCACCAGCGGCGGGCTCCGGCAACTGCCTTCTCAAAGCAGCCCAGCATCAGAGGGAGATAAAAGCCCGCAATCTCTACGTGCTCGAACTCAAGCCACGAGGACACGTAGCTGTTTCCCATCCAGACCAGCCCGCCCAGGGCAGCCGGCGCTGAATCCAGGCTTTTCAAGCGGAGAAACCAGTACATACCGAGCCCCATACCGAAGAGGTGGCCCAGTTGTAAGAGAGTTTTGGCCACTCCCACGGAAAAGAAGTAGTGAAAAAATAGCCTGGGAGGATAGAAAAAACCCGATTGACCACTCGCTACACTGGGATGCCCGCTGAAGATGTGGGGGTTCCATAGCGGCAACACGCCGGACTTGAGGGACTCATTGAGAAACACATCCTGGGGTAGAAAGAAGACGGCCACATCGAACAGCTCGATGTTGTGGGGGAACCCTTCCATATAGGCTCGCCAGGGATAAATAAACGAAAGAAAGTCACCCGGGACGAAGACTTTCCCCAGCAACAAAAAGGGAGCAAAAACCAGCCCCACATAAACCCCGTAAAGTAACGCCGCTTTACGCACGGCGGAACTCTTCGGTTATTCCTGCGGAACTGCCTCTGCCACGAACTTCTGGACCGCCAGTTTAAACTCGTCGCCCAGCTCCAGAGGGCTATCGTTGTGGCCCCGCTCCACCCGGAGGAAGGTCTTCGGCTCCACTGCCAATTGATAAAGACGTTGCCCATGCTGAAAGGGGATGACGGTGTCGGCGTGCCCGTGAACGATCAACTTGGGAAAGAGAAAGGTTGGGATCCGTTCAGCGGTATCGAAGCTCGTCTTAGAGAGCAGCCGGACCGGCAGAAACGGGTACACCTCAGCTCCCAGGTCGGGCACCGAGGTAAAGGTGGATTGGAGGATCAACCCCCTCGGCTCTTCTTTCATCGCGACCGCGGCCGCCACCCCACCACCCAGCGATTCTCCCCAGTAGATCAAGAAGCGCGGATCCACGCCTCGCTGCTCTTTGAGGTACCTCACCACCGCCACTCCGTCTTCCACCAGACCGGCCTCGCTGGGCTTGCCGGTGCTCTTGCCGTAGCCTCGATAGTCGAAGAGGACACCATTGCAGCCCAGTTCATCGATGAGTTTCAGGTGATCCACCCGATTGGAGATATTTCCGGCGTTTCCATGAAACTGCAGGATCCAGGGAGCGTCCGGGTCCTTTTCCACGATCCAACCGGTTATGGTCACCTCCGGAGAGACCTCGATGGAAAAGTCTTCGAATTGCAGCGCTGCAGAAGTGGGATCCGTGATAAAATAATCGCTGGGGAAATAGACCATCTGGTCCTGATACTTGTAGACCAGACCACACACCGCTATATATCCACCGGCCGCCAGGGCCCCCAATACACTGAGCACGATAACCCACCGTCGCCAATTCACCCGCTCATTGTAAGCTTCCCAAGCTGGTATTGGCAACAATGTTTCTCTATAATACAAGATGTTAACCCCGAAAAGCCACGAAAGGCAATAGGGGAATAATCTGTGTTGAGGAGTAAGTTCGAATGATGGTCATCCTACTGAGTCTTTTTCTGGGAACCACCCTGGCCGCGGTCGCAGGGTTGAGAGCTTTTCTGCCTCTTTTTCTGCTGGGGGTGATGGAAAGAGCTCAAATCTTAGCTCCTTTCAGCCTGGGTGAAGACTTTCAATGGCTGACCAGCGATCTCGCCATTCTCACTCTGGGCATTGCCACGGTGATGGAGATGACGGCCGACAAAATCCCGGCCATCGACAGTGGACTCGACACCCTGATGACCTTCATCCGTCCGGGAGCCGGAGCGGTTTCAGTTTTTGCCATCCTCAGTTCCCAGGATCCCGTGCTGGGCTACGTGGCCGGTTTCGTGCTGGCCGGAGGGGCGACTCTGCCAGTACACCTGGGCAAAACCGCTCTGCGCGTAGGCAGTCACCTGACCACCGCCGGATTCGGTAGCCCCGCCATCTCAGTGGCCGAGGATGCCGCTTCGGCGGGGGCCGTGGTGCTCTCGGTTGTCCTACCCGTGCTGGCGCTTCTGTTCGGACTTGCCAGCCTGGCGCTGGTAGCCCGTCTGATCGTTGCCATACGAAGGAGACGTGCCGCCACGTGATTTGGACCCATCTCTTCCCTTCGGTGCGAAAAGCCGAAAGGGAGAGATTTAAGTTTTTTTTTCTGCTGTCGGGATTTCTTTGCTTGGGTCAAACCCTGGGCCTGGTGGGCGCCGAGTCGCTCCTGCTCGCCCATCTCGGGGCGGGCGTCCTACCCCTGGCTTTTATCATCGCCAGTGTGGTCACGGTGGTCCTGAGCCTGCTCTACGCTTTCGGAGTGGACCGGGCTAGAAACGACAATTACTTCATTCGAATTCTGATGACGTTCGGGCTGATCATCGCTTCGGTCACCATCCTGGCCGGCCAGGCACCGGAGTTCAAGACCTTCGGCCTGGTCTCGCTGTTTTGCCTCTGGTACGCAAACTTTGCCATCTCCACCAACCATTTCTGGACCTTCACTGCCGACTTCTTTGATTCTCTACAGAGTAAACGGCTCTTTCCCTTATTTACCGTGGGAGCCAGTCTCGGGGGGTTGGCCGGTGGGATCATCGCGGGGCTGGTGGCAGGGCGCCCGGGAGGTGCCGAAGAGCTCCTCTGGGGCTGGGTGGGAAGCTTTATCCTGGCTGCTTTCTGGCTTCGTATCTACCGGGCCGAACTCAGACGCTGGGGACCGCTGGAGATCGAAGAATCCGACGAAACCTCCTGGGACGGGATGCGGAGTTCCGTCCGTTTCCTGCGCAGCTCTCAACTGGGTAAATTCCTGGTGGTGTCGGCTCTTTTTATGGTCACATCCCTGTTCGTCAGCCAGTATCTGTATTCGAGCCTTTTTGTTCAAGCCTATCCGGAGCCGGACGATCTGGCCCGCTTTTTCGGACTCTTTTTAGCGGCGGCCAACGCCCTGGAGTTGATACTGGAACTTGCCGTGACCCCCTATCTCCTCCACCGCTTTGGCATCGCCAACGCCAACCTCCTCCACCCTTTTCTCACCATGGTGGCGTTTTTCGGGCTGGGTTTCTTTCCCGGGGTCCCGGCTGCCATCTTCGCCCGCCTCAACCGGGAAACTCTGGAAAACGCCGTGGGTGCCCCGGTCAGAAACCTTCTTTTCAACGCCTTGCCGGCCCGGCTTCGTGGCCGGATGCGCGCCTTTCTAGAAGGCATGGTGGTCTATTCCGGAATGGCCTTTGCGGGACTCTTTCTCTTTTTTTGGGAAGGCTACCAGCCCAGCTCGCAACTTGCCGGAGTACTCCTACCCGTCGGCGGTTTTGCGCTGGGATTGGGGTTTTTCCTGACCAACTTTTGGCTGCGGAAAGACTACTTCGAACAGCTGGTCCGGGCTATTCGTGATGGCCGTATCGAATTGGGCGAATCCGGCTCGACCCTCGAAACCCTACCCACCGATCGATTGTTGGGGCTGTGGGAAAATGTGATCGCGAGTAGCCCTCAGAGTCCGCTGCTGGAGAAGCTGGCCCACACGCTGGGCGAAAGGGGCATGTGGAGCCCCTTGAGAGACGGATTCTCCACCACCAATCCGAGGGTCCGGCAGATCGCCCTGACCGCCCTGGTGGAAACCACACCCACGCTGGCCGAGCCGTTTCTTAAACAAGCCACCAGTGACCCCGATCCTCGAGTTCGTCTCTACGCCATCCGAACCGTTTCACCGGAGCTTCCGGCCTGTTTGGAAGCAGCGCTTCAAGACTCTTCCCCGGAGGTGCGAGCCGAAGCGGCTGTCCGCAGTACACCGATTCGGGAAGACGTACTGGCAGAGCTCCTTGAGTCCGAGGAGCCCTCGGCGCGTCTGGCTGCCCTGCACCGCTTACCCCGAGGCATGACCGAACATGCTGAAACCTTTGCCCACTCCGAGCGGCCCTCCGAAGTGATAGCGGCCCTATCGGTGCTGGACCGTTGGGACTCCCCCCCGGGCCTCGATAAATTGAGAGGACACTTTCAAGACTCCAATCCAGGAGTGCGCCAGGCGGTCCTTCGAAGCGTGGCTCATCACCGCCGAGAAGAGCCGCAGCAAGTCCTGGAGTTCTTGCAGCAGGCCCTTTTTGATTCTAACCGGGGAGTACGCCAGGAGGCCGTCCGCATCTTTATCGAGCGAGGTGCACAAGCCCAGCCGATCCTCTCCCAGGCGATGCAAACCGCGCAGGCCACGGTATGCCACTGCGCTATTTCAGCTCTAGCCGGGATCAACGACGAGGATAGCCGGGAGCTGTTCGCTTCAGAATGTGTCTCTCGAGCCAGGAAGGCCTGGTTGCATCGGGTGGAAGCCGCCATTCTGTCGACCCTGGGACCGCAGTCTATGTCCGAGCGCTTTCTGGTTATGGCTCTCGAGGATTCGGCGGAGCGAGAACTGACGACCTGTTTTCGACTGCTGGAGGCTCTAGAGCAGAGCAAAGTGGTTCGCTCGGTGGAAAACGTGCTGCGGTTTGCCCACGCCCGGATCCGCTCCGACGCTCTGGAGGTGCTTTCCAATCTGGGAGTGCGGGAAGCCACCTCCTTGCTGGTGCATCTGCTGGAAGAGGGAGATCTGGTGGAACGGGCCCAGGCTCTGACAGGCAAAGTTCCGGCCCCCCGGGAGCGGCCGACGCTGATCGCCGAATTAGCTCAATCCAACGACCGCTGGTTGGCTCTTGCGGCCAGGAGTGCCTCGGCGCCAGGGAGTCCGGAACTCTCTTCAGAAGAGTCCCAGCTCATGGAACGTCTGTTGATGCTGCAAAGCGTGCCGCTCTTCTCCTCGATGGCCCTGGAGCAGTTGGAGGCCATTCACTCCTGCCTGACCGAGCAGCATTACACCAAAGGTGAGATCATCTTCAACGAAGGCGATATCGGGGACGAGATGTTCATCGTGGCCGACGGACAGGTGGAGATCCTGCTCCGCCTCAACTCCCACGATCCGCTGCTGCTCGCCACCGTGGAGAAGGGCTCCTATTTCGGGGAGATGGCGGTTCTGGACCAGGACCCGCGGAGCGCGGCCGCCCGGGTTTCCGAGGACGCCAGACTCTTCGTGCTTAAGGGAGAACAACTCAAGGAACTGATCTACGTGATGCCGGAGATAGCCTTCACTATTTTCCGGGTTCTCAGCGAGCGGCTGAGACGGTCCGATAGGCGACTGGATAGTATGGCTCGCAAAGAGGGTGCGTCCGCCGATTGACCGCCGGTTTACAAGCTGTTAACAAACTTGACCGCCTGGAGGCGTACTATCATTTTATGACAGGGATCGGAAGCATAAGTTACCAGGCGTTCAACGCCTCGCGTTTGAGGGAATCCACCCTCTCGCGCTCGGTAGCAACCGTCGACCAGGACGAAGCCCTCAACGGCGCTTCCCAGTCCGACATGGTCCGCCTGGCTCAACGAGAGCGTACCCTCAACGAGCACGATGTACCGCTGAGCGTGTATCTGAGCCGAGCCGCCCAGTTCCGCAGCCAACTCAAGAAGACCAGCAAGGCCGAGGAGACCCAAAAACCCGAGTGCCCCATCGAAAAGGCGCGGGCCGAAAGCACCACCGGAGAAAACGCCCCGCTGAACTGGCTGGTGGCCGATCAGTTCGGTGGTCAGACCGAGTTTGCACCCTCTGCCGAACAGGTGAGCTTCCAGTCCGAAAGCGCACCGGTTTCTCAAGAAACCTTTACCGCCCAGCCGAAAGTGGCCGTGGAGCCCCAATCCTTACTCGCCGATGAATGGCTCTTGAGCCCCTGCGCCTGACTTGCCCTTCCCCCGTCTCCTGATCACCCTCTTTAGCCTGCTTCTGCTCGGAAGCCCTGCCCTGGCCGATATCTTGACCTATCCCTACATTCAGGACCTGCAAGCCGAGCGAGCCGAGCTGTGCTGGGTGAGCCACCAGAGTAGTCCCGTTAGGGTCACCTGGAACGACCAGGAGGCTCATTCCCAAGTCTTGCCTGCGGAGGCCTTGCAGTACCACCCGGTGGAGAGGGAAAAATTTCCGTCCCTCGATCGGCGCCCCCGCTACCTCCACCGGGTGACCCTGGATCACTTGCAGGGGACCCGCACGGAGTATCTGGTCCATTTTCCGGACCAGCCTTACCGCAACAGCTTCAAAAGTTTACCCAGGCCAGGCGATGGGGTCTTGCTGATCGCGTACTCCGACAGTGAAACCGAACCGGAAAGTACCGGCAAAGCGGCCAAGTGGGGCACCACCGAGGAGCCCTCCCGGAGGTACCTGGTGGATCAGACCAGCGGCTACCGGGCCAATCTGGCCCAGATCCAGAGCCGAGATCCCAACGCTATTCTGGTGGCGGGAGATCTGGTGGAGTCGGGAGGAGAACAGCGGGACTGGGATGAGTTCTGGAGCCACCAGAAGGAGTTGGCGGGCGCGGTTCCACTCCTGACCGCTCCTGGAAACCACGAATATTTCGCCGGACCGCGTGGGCACGGAGCCTACGAGACCGAAGCCAGCCGTCTGGCCATCGCCAAATATCGCACCTATTTCCAGCGGCCGTATTACTCCAAAGTGCTGGGTCCAGTACACCTGATCAGCCTGGATTCCAACGACAGTCTCCCCCACCAGAGCGCCGTCGATAGCAACCACTACCTGGAGGCCGCCGGGGAGTTCGCTCCGGGTTTTCATCCCCAGAGCGAGCAGTACGCCTGGCTGGAGCGTGAACTGGCCGTGGCCCAGAAAGAAGGTCGATTCATTCTGGTCATGTTTCATCATTGTCCGTACTCAAGCGGTGTCCACGGCTTTCCGGCTGGCTCGGGCGAAGGGCAGGACCCCCAGTCCGGGCAAGCCTTACGAAGTCTCACCCCACTTTTTTTGAGGTATGGAGTGGAGGTGGTGATCAGCGGGCACGACGAGATGATGGAGCGGTCGGAGGTCTCCGGAATCGAAATCACCCCTGAGGGGTCGGAGCGCCCGGTGATTCTGCAGGTCTACGATGTGGGGATCGGCGGCGACGGCCTGCGCGAACCCGAGCGGGACAACGAATACCAGCGCTTCTTAGCCCATCAGGATTCACCAGAAATCTGGCAGGGCGAGGTCCTGAAATCTGGCGGACGCCACTACGGCCATCTGGAGATCGAAGTGGTGCCTTCGGCCGAAGGTTGGACCGCCACCCTCACCCCGGTTTACCTGCTGCCGGTTCAGCAAGACGGAGAATGGACCTTTGAGCGGAAAGAGTATCCGGACCAGATCCGGATTCAGAAACCGACGAAAACCGGTTCAGGGACCAGCTCAATGCCGAAGCGGCTCCTGACCCGACCTTGAACATAACGGCAGAACTCTAACAACTCTTCGGCCGTGGCTCCTCCCCGATTGGTCAGGGCCAGCACGTGATTGGTGGAGAGCCCCACCCGGGCGGTCGCAGCGGGCTTAAACCCTTTAGGCAGGCCACTCTGGGCGATCAGCCAGGCGGCCGACAATTTTTCCAATCCCGGCCCGGCCTTAAACCGAGGCATACTCTCCCCCGGATTCAGGCTGCCTTGAATAGCCTCGGCTTTTTCCGCAGTCACGATGGGGTTGGTAAAAAAGGAGCCCGCGGAACGGTGGTTGGGATCGTTGCGGTCATAAACCATGGACTTACTCCGGCGGATCTCCAGCACCAGTTCTCGTACCTCGGCCAGGGTCTGAACTCCCCTCTCCCGGCAACGCTCTTGCAGGTCCTGGTAACGGATGGTCGGCCGGCCATCGAGCCGGAGCTTGAAGCTGACCGAGGTAATCAGAAAGGCCCCCCGGCCGGCTCTCTTAAAGCGGCTGTCGCGATAGGAAAATTCACAGTACTCAGGGTCGTAGCTAAAGGGCTGCCCGATCCGCAGGTCGATGCCGTGGACTGCCGAGATCGTCTCGGAGACTTCTTGCCCGTACGCTCCGATGTTTTGAACCGGGGAAGCACCCACGCATCCAGGTATTCCGGATAGACACTCCACCCCCGCCCACCCTTGCTGCACCGTGTAGGCCACGAAATCATCCCAAACCATGCCCGCACCCGCGGTCACGACGACGTGGTGATCAGAGGAGCTCTCAATCCGGAGCTCGTGGTTCTCCATCTTGAGAACCAGACCGGGGAAGCCCTCATCGGAGATCAGCAGATTGCTACCCCCGCCCAAAGGAAGTAACTCGGGTCTCTCTTCCGGAGGCTGCTGCCACCACGACTCCACCAGGTTCAGAGCCTGCTCGAAACTCCGAATGACAAAAAATTGGGCGGCTGGTCCGCCCAGTTCCAGGGTGGTGAAAGGTGCCAGGGGCACCATCTTTTCAGTGGAAATCAGTGTATTCATCTACCCATCTTTGGGGCCCCGGGCTCTACTCCGGAGGTAACACAACTCGGGTAGCCGGAGGGGCCTGTGAATTCTGTTCAATAAATTGACCGCTCTGCTCTTCGATTCCCCCTGGCGAAGAAAAATCGTCCGGCAGCGGTGCCGGAGTGACTTTGACCTCTGGAACCGATCCAGCAGGCTGGGAGACGATGAATTCTGTACCACCTTCACTCTGGTCCAGGGTCTCAGGAAGGAGATAGCTCTTGCCTTCGGGCGGCACAAACTCTCCCTCGGTCTCCTCCGGCACTTCTTCCGTCTCTTCTTCCACCGGCTCCACCTCGGCCGGCGTCTCCTCGGGGGAGGCCGAAGGAGAGGGCGAGACCTCTTCTCCCTTCTGCAGCAGATCCGGAGAGCTGTCAGGAGGCTGGTAGGTGGGAAAATCTTTGGGGGGCATGTCCTTGAGGGCAAAGGTCATGACTCTTCGAAAGACGGTTGCCGGAAGGTCGCCGCCGTAGGAGCGGTACATGGGTGAGTTGTCATCGTTTCCGACCCACACGGTCAGCGTAAAGTAGGGAGAAATCCCACAAAACCAGGCATCTCGAAAGCTGTCGGTGGTTCCCGTCTTGCCGGCGATAGGCCAGCCTTCCACCTGGGCGTTGGTGCCCGTTCCGGCCCGCACGGCGTCGCTCAGCATAGAGACCAGGGCCAGAGCTGTGTTTTCTTGAATGACCCGCCGTCCTCCGGATTTGCGCCGGTCCTCCAGCACCACACCCTCAGAATTTTTCACCACCTTGATAACGGTGGGCGACACCCGCACACCGCGATTTGCGATCACCGAGTAAAACTCAGCCATCTCCAGTGGACTGGCATCGATGGCTCCCAGGGCGATGGAAAGGTTGGAGGGAATGGAGGCCCGGATCCCCATCCGATAGCCCAGGTCGATCACCTTCTCGACCCCCACGCTATCGAGAATCTTCACCGCCGGCACGTTTCTGGAGCCCCGCAGCGCCTCTCTCAGAGTGATCACCCCGAGAAACTTACCGTCGGAGTTATTGGGAGACCAGCCTCCGGGACTGCCGTCTTGGTAAGTCACTTTCTGGTCGTTGATCTTGCTCTCGGGGGTGAAACCCATTTCCAGAGCCGCTCCGTAGGTCGCAGGTTTAAAAGAGGAGCCTGGCTGCCGGCGAGTCTGGAAAGCCCGATTGAACTGATTTTCCTTACTCCAGCCCAGGCCGCCCACCATGGTTTTGATGTACCCGCTCTCATTTTCCAGCAAGACCAGGGCCCCCGAATCGACTCGCAACTCCCAGGAAAGGGCGTAGACCTCCTCCGTGAGGACCGCTTGAGCGTAGTCCTGAAGGGCTCGGTCCAGGGTGGTCACGATGGTCAATCCCCCCCGGTACAGTTCATCCTCGGAATAACGATTGGCCAACTCCTGGATCACGTAGGAAGTGAAGTACGGATACTTATCCATGGCCAGGGTCCGCTGGTCCTCACCGACTTCAAACTTCCAGGTCTCTCGTTCGGCCACCGCTTCGTCGTGCTGCTGTTGGGTGATGCTCCCCACGGCGAGCATCCGACCGAGGACCTCGTTCTGGCGATGGAAAGCCCGCTCGGGGCTCTCCAGCGGGTTAAACCGAGAGGGAGCCTGGATGAGACCGGCTATCAGCGCCGATTCAGCCAGGCTGAGTTCGGCCGGGGCCTTCTGAAAGTAAACCTGAGCCGCCGAATGGATCCCGTAGGCGCCGGCGCCGAAATAGACCTGGTTCAAGTAGAGCTCCAGAATCTTTTCTTTGCTGTAGCGCTTATCGATCTCCAGGCTGAGAAAGATCTCTCGGATCTTCCGCTCCCAATTGACCTCGGAGAGAGGGAAGACGTTCCGAGCCAACTGCATGGTGATGGTGGAGGCGCCTTCTCGAACCTCGCCGGTGACGGCGGTGTTAAAAAGAACCCGGGCGATCCCCACCGGATCCACTCCGCGATGCTCGAAGTAGCGGCTATCTTCGGTGGCCAGCAGAGCCGGCACGACCCAGGGACTCACCTTTTCCAAAGGCGCCCAGACTCGGTTCTCTTGATACAATGTGGCGATCACGGTCCCATCGGAGGCCAGGATCTTGGTGGTTTCCGCGGGGCGGTAGTTTTCTAAAATGGAGATATCCGGGAGGTCTCGCCCGTACTTGTCGTAGGCGTAGTAAAATCCGCCGATCCCGACCAAAAGTGCCAGCACCCCCAGGGCCAGAGCCCAGCGGAGCAGCAATCTAAACAGCCGCCACGCCAAAGAGCGCCTTTTCTTCTCGGACTTCATGTCCCCCATCCTTTTCCCATACTCTTCCGGGTTTAACCGACGTTTCGTGAAAAGTTTTCCAAATCTGTCAGGAGGTTAGCGCCCCCTCGGCTGAGAACGCGAGAGTGTGCTGATAGGACTTTGTGGGTACGCCGGAGCAGGAAAAGACACGGCCGCTCGAGTTTTGATAGATGAATTCTTTTTCCAGCGGGTGGCTTTTGCCGACCCCATCAAGGGTGCGCTGCTGGCGCTCGACCCTCTGGTACCCGGACCCGATAAGGACCACGTGCGACTCTCGGAATTCTGCCGAGACCGCAGCTGGGCTGAGGTGAAGGAGTACCCCGAGGTGCGAAGGCTTATGCAAGTCCTGGGCACCGAAGTGGGGCGAAACCTCTTCGACCCGGAAATCTGGGTCAAGATCGCCGAATCCAAGATCTTGAGCCAACTTTCGGTAGGCAATACGGTGGTCACGGATGTTCGCTTCCCCAATGAAGCCCGGCTGATCAAAAAGCACGAAGGAGTCCTGGTCCGGTTGTCCCGACCCGACTTCGGTCCGGTCAACGAACACGTTTCCGACCGAGCCTCGGAAAGTTGGACCTACGACTACATCCTGGAAAACGACTCCAGCATCGAGGCCCTTCATCAAAAAATGAGAACTTTAATTAAGGAAATTCAAAGCACCAGATCATGATCGTAGTACTAAAGTCGGACGTCGACAGCGAGCAGATTGATTGGATCACAAAAAAGCTTACAGAACGGGGTTTGGAACTCCACTCCATCTCCGGAGAGGAGCGTACGGTGTTGGCGGTCGTAGGCACCCGGCTTCCCGACCCCCGAGAGGTACAGCTTTTTCCCGGAGTAGCCCAGGTGATGCGAGTCTCCAAGCCTTATAAGCTGGCTTCTCGAGAGGCTGCCCCGGAAACCAGCAAGATCAGTTTGAGGCCGAACGGCCCGGTGATTGGTGGGCCCCAGATCGTGGTCATGGCGGGCCCTTGCTCCATCGAGGGACGAGAAAAGTTTCTGGAGATCGCCGCAATGGTCAAGAAAGCCGGGGCCGGGGTGATACGAGGCGGTGCCTTTAAACCCCGAACTTCGCCCTACTCCTTCCAGGGAATGGGCGAAGAAGGCCTGCGCATTTTGCAGGAAGCAGGCGAGAAGTATGATCTCGCCACCGTGACGGAAGTGATGAGCCCGAACCAGGTGGAGTTGGTCAACCGCTACGCCGACGTACTTCAGGTGGGCACACGGAACATGCAAAACTTTGAGCTGCTCAAGGAGATCGGCCAGCAAGACAAACCGGTCCTTCTCAAACGGGGGCTCGCTGCCACCATCGAAGAGCTTCTGATGTCCGCCGAATACATCCTGGCCGGTCCCGGAAACGCTCAGGTGATCCTGTGCGAGCGAGGGATCCGCACTTTCGAATCCAGCACTCGGAACACTCTGGATCTGTCGGCCATTCCGGTGCTGCGACGGCTGACCCACTTGCCCATCCTGGTGGATCCCAGCCACGGAACCGGGGTCCGCACCTACGTCTCGGCCATGGCCATGGCCGCGGTGGCCGCCGGAGCCGATGCCCTGATGATCGAATGCCACCAGAACCCCGAGGAAGCTTTTTCCGACGGGGCCCAGTCGCTCTACCCAGAACAACTGGAGAAGTTGATCAAGGATCTGGCCGTGATCGCACCGGTGGTGGGCAAGCAGATGGAGGGGCTGCACCGGCCGATCCGCAGTGCCATGGCGTCCAACGAGTCGCCCGCCGCCAGGGTCGGCCTCCAGGGGCTGTCCGGCTCTTTTTCCCAGAAGGCCATTCACCAATACTTTGGTAGCGACACCTCTACCGAATCGTACGAGACTTTCGAAGAGCTGTTTCAAGGAGTCCAGACAGGCCGGGTGAGCTACGCCATGGTGCCGGTCGAAAACAGCCTGACCGGCTCCATCCACGTGAATTACGACCTCTTGCTCGAGCACGAAGATCTCACCATCGTGGGGGAGATCAAAGTGCGGATTCGCCACAATCTGGTGGCCAACGCCGGGGTCGAGATGAGCGACATCGAGACGGTTTATTCCCACCCCCAGGCAGCCGCCCAGTGCGTTCGATTCTTAAGTGGCAACCGGGCCTGGAAGGTCGTGAACATGTACGACACCGCAGGCTCGGCTGAGCACATCGTAAAAAATTCTCTGGTCCGTTCGGCCGCGATCTCCAGCCTGGAGGCCGCCGAACGACTAGGGCTGAGAGTCCTGCAAGAAGGCATCGAGAGCCATCCTCGAAACTTCACCCGGTTTTTGGTGGTCGCTCGCAAAGACTCCGCGTCCGCCGACCCGGCCGCTGCCGACAAAGCCTCGGTGGTCTTCGACACGCCCGACTCCCCGGGGGCTCTCTACCAGGCTCTGAAATGCTTCCACGGGGCGGAGATCAATCTCAAAAAACTGGAATCCCGACCCATCGCGGGCAAACCGTGGGAGTACATGTTTTACCTGGACCTGGAGATCCCCCAGGAAATCCCCAAGCTCGACCAGGCGTTGGGACAGCTCAAGGAACTCTCGCCCTACTTCAGAGAATTGGGGCGATACAAAGCAGCTCCCTGACCCCGGTCATTGCTCCTGGATACGAGAAGCTTCCAGTTGCCTCAACTCCAGCAGTTCCTGCTGAAACTTCCTTGCCTCATTGTCGCGGCCGGCCTGAGCCATCAGGTCTACCAGTAACTCCACGTTGATGGAGCTTTCCGGGAACTCCTGGTAGCTTCGTTGGGCGTAGGAGATGGCTCTTTCAAACTGACCCAGCTGAGCATACATGAGAGCCGCTCGGGAAAGCGATGCGTGGTCGTGACTGTCGCGCTGGAGTGCCGCTTCGAAATGAATCAGGGCCTGCTCGGGGTCCTGGGTCTGCATGAAGGTCGTGTGCCCGAGCATGTAGTGGGGATCCGGCCGTGAAGTCAGAGTCGAGGCCTCTTGAAAGGCGTACAGCGCCTGCTCGAAGTTCTGCAGCTTCAGAGCGCACTCGCCCAGCTTCATCAAAACGATATAACGCGAGCCACCAGGGGGAGCTTGCAAAGCGTTTTCATAGTGCAGAATCGCCAAATCCCACTGTTCGGCTTTCCTTCGAAGATCTCCGATCAGGATCTGGGCGGCCGGCTGACCCGCGCGCTCGGGTGACAACGCACGCAAGAGACCTTCGGCGTTGGCCAAATCTCCAACACCCTGGGCCAGCAGCGCAGCAGCCAGGGGAGCCCAGGGTATCTGCTCCTTGAGCGCCTGCTCCACGATCCGCCCCTGGGCCTCTGTCCGGTCAAGCTGGATGCGGCCCAGCAAGGACATTCCGGCCGCTTCCGGGTCCTCTAGAAAGTTGGTTGGTAGCAACTGGGGGAAAGAATCGTGGAAGGCCTGAGCCTGGCCGGAACGCAGATAAAGAGAGCGGGGAGCCTGGAATTCCAGGAGGGGTTTGTCATCGGTGTTCAACGCTCCAACCCGGGACGCCGGATCAAGGGTCTCCATAACCTCTTGGCGGGTCGCAACGTAGGTCCCCAAGAGATACCTGGGCTCCAAAAGTCCGATCAATTGAGACCAGTAGGTCAGCTTCTCTTCCTGCCAGAGCTCTTCCAGTCGTCCTAATTCCAGACCGACCGGTTGCTGCGCTCCCACCAGTAAAATGTCGGTGGGGCCGGTCTGAAAAACCATACCCTCGGGAAACACTTTGTAGAAGGTAGCCAGAACCAGGTTGAGATCGTACTCAGAGATCAAATAGAGTTGGAACCACTGGCACATTAGCCCACCGGGCTCCAGTTGCTCGTTGCAAGCCCGATAGAAGTCTTCGGTATAGAGGTTGCCGATACCGGCGATCCAGGGGTTGGACGGCTGGCTGATGATCAGATCGTACTTCTGGGGACTACCCAGAATAAAGGTGCGGCCATCGGTAACCGTCATGTGGAGTTTGGGGTTATCCAGCACGTGCTCGGTGAAGGGGGCGAAGTACTCCTTTTGCACCTCCACAACGGCGGGCTCCAACTCAGAGCACTGTACCTCTTTGACCGAATCGGTGGCCACCAGTGCAGCGGAAGTGACCCCGGAGCCAAGGCCGATCAGAGCGACCTTTTCGGGTTGGGGGTGCAAACTGACGGGCAACAGGCCCAGTAAGACCTGATGCACCATGTCCTGGATTCCTAAGGAAGCGTCGGTCTTGCCGTTGACCTTGAGATACGGCGCGTGCGGACCGTTGTACCCCACCGTCACGGTGGCCGAAAGCCCATCCTTGTAGTAGGCGGGTCTAAAAATAAAGTGGTCTTCCTCAGCGTAAATCGCGGCCCCCGCGGAAAGCTTGGTAGGGTCCCAAGTAGGGGCCATCGCTACCCCGATGACTCCGGCCAGAGCCAGCCCGACCGCCACCACTCTGGAGCCTCGGCCTACCAGGGCCAAACCACTGCCCACCAGTAAGTTCAGGACCACCGCACCGAACAAAGCGTTCTGAGCCCCGAACTGCGGTAGGAGCACAAACCCTCCCAAAAACGATCCTGCGATGGCGCCCAGAGTGTTGGCCGCGTAAGCCTCCCCGAGGCGTTTGCCAAGGGAGGATAGACGGTCAGTATAGAGGTGGGTTACCAGGGGAAACGTCAGACCCATGGCGAGGGTGGGCAAGAGCATCAAACCCACGCAAAGGAAAAAATCGAAGGCCAGGATTCTGGCAAACTGAAAATCCAGCGCGGGGATCGCTTTGACCATAACCTCGGGCAGTTTACCGATCAAGATCGTGGCCCCCAGGGCCGTCAGGGCGATAGCAAACTGCAAATAGGCCAAGTGCATGACCCGGGGGGTCGAGTTGTGCATGACGCGCTTGTAGATCAAAGAGCCCAACCCTAAAGAAGCGAGAAAGGCGGTTAAGATGATGGCGAAGGAATAAGTTGAGGAGCCGATGGAAAGAACCAGACCCCGCGTCCATCCCAACTGATACACCATGGCCGCGAAGCCGGACAATCCGAAGGCCAGGGGCAAGACCCAAAGACCTGACCGCTGCTCCTGCTCCAGGGATTCGTCTTCCTCCGCCGGTTGTTCGGCCTCTTCATTCCGGTTCAGCTTAAGTTTGCCGGCTTGCTGGATGGCCACCACCCCGATGACCAGATTCCCCAGGGCGGCGATCCCCACGGCGATCTTCAGGCCGAAGAGTGGTAGCAGGACGAAGCCTCCGATTCCGGCCCCACAGCAAGCACCCAAAGTGTTCCACCCATAGATCCTGGAGAGCCAGGCCCCCACGTCTTGTCGGGTAGCCACCAGGAGTTGAGTAAAAATCGGCAAGGTCGCTCCCATAGCCGTGGTGGGTGGAAGCAAGACCGCGAAGGAGCCTAAAAAGACGATGGCGTACAGAGCACTGCTGCCGGCGCCGCTTTGGGCTGCACTCAAATAGAGCCCCTCTACGCCGTTGAGCAAGAAAAGCGAGAGCACCGCCCACAGACCTATGGCGATTTCAAGTTTTCCGTACAGGGCTAAAAACCGGGGCGGACCGGCGGCCCGGTCGTCCTGCTCCAACTTCTCTCGCTCTTTATCCGACCAACGCCCGGCCAGAAAAGAACCCAGAGCCAATCCCGACATGAAAACGGTGAGTACGGTAGAGACCGCCAGAACGGTGTGCCCGAAGGTGAGAGAAAGCCGCCGAGTCCAGAGGACCTCGTAGACCAGCGAGGTGGCTCCGGAAAAAAAGAATAGTGCCAGGGTCCATAAGAGTTTAGAGCCGCGTTGCGCCATGCGATGCCGATTCGATTTGAGGGTTACGAATCCATTCTGAGATAGCTATGTCCTTCGAAAGGAGGAGCGAAGTACAAACCGAACGGGGCGCCTTCGGAGGATATTGTGGCTTCTCGCCGTTTGTTTGTCACTTTCAGCATCATCTATCTGCTCCTGGCCGGATCCGTGGCGGCTCAAACCAAGAGCGCCCTGCTCCTCTATAAGAGTTCTGAAGAAGGCGTGTCGGCCTCCCGGGTGGCGACTCGGATAGAACCGATCCTAAAATCTCTGGGTTTTTCGAGCACCTACCACGATGTGGACACAGGTCTTCCTCCAGGCACCGCCGATCTCATCGTGAGTTGGTACGCTTCAGCCAAAATCGCCGACCCCGAGAGTTACGTAGACTGGATGGCCAACCAGATCTCGGCGGGGAAAAAGGTGGTCATTCTAGGCAACTTCGGGGCTCACACCACCGACGGTAGCACCTGGATGACCAACGAGAGCCTCAACCGCTTCTTCTATCCCTTCGGGTTGAGCTACGGGGCCGCCTACACCGGTGACGCCGGTGTGCTGAAAGTGAGCAAGCAGCAGGCCCCGGCCGTAGCCCCCTCCCCTCTCCGTTACTACCTGCTCTTTTCCAGCGTCAACCCTCAGAACAAAGTGTTTTTGGAGGTCGATCGAACCGACTTGGCCAACGCCAGGAGTGCCCTGGTGGTACAGACCCCGTTTGGAGGGATGGCTCAGGAGACCTACGTGGATCAATTGGACCTCAAAGCCTTCCTGGCCGGGATCGCCAAGGCCGGGGTTCAGGTCGCCAGCCGAGACAAGAAGCTCCTGGGTCTCTACAAGTCTTCCGAAGGGTTCGACGCTCGCAGCAACTTTTTGGCCCGCTTCGTGGCCCCTACCCTGTACGACCTCGGGTACGGCATCGATTACCACGATATCGAGACGGGCCTGCCCTCGGCTCAACAGATGGGCCGCTATCAGGGCGTCATCAGTTGGTACACAACTCCGGAACTCGGCAAGGCCGGGGACTATATCAAATGGCTGGCCCAGCAACTCGATACCGGTCGCCGGGTCATCATCCTGGGCAACTTCGGAGCCTTCGCCGAAGACATCGACTCCTCGGCCGGGGTGGTACGTCGGTTTCTCCAATCGCCCGAGTACAACACCTTTTTCTACCCCTTCGGGCTGGAGTTTCGGGGAGCCTGGACTCCCGACAAGAAGAGCGTCAAGGTTTCCTACAAAGATCCTGAGGTCATGACCTGGCTGGAGCCGGGCCACGTCGGCCACTACTACTGGATCCGCTCGGTGCACCCGGACAACAAGGAGTACCTGACCGTGAGCCGGGAGGACCTGCAAGAAGGCGACAGCGCCGTGGTGGTAGCCACCCCCAGGGGGGGGCTGGCCCTGGAGAGCTACGTCCTGAGCACCGATCCGGCCACCCAGCAGCCCCGGATGCACCTCGACCTCAAGAAGTTTCTGAGCGACTCCTTAACTCTGGAGGGTCAGAGCGTGGGACAGCTCAAGTCCGGGCTCGATCAGCTCAAAGCCAAACCGGCCCTGCCGCCGCTGGCCCGACCCGTGCCCGGAGGAGAAGGGGCCTACCCACCCGACGTGACCCCCGTGAAGCGGAAGATTCTGGCCTTTTATCAAACTTCGGCCGATGAAACCTCCACTCAGAACCAGACCTTTCTTTCGGCACAAATGGTCCTGGAACATCTAGGTCTGGTGGTCCGCTATCACGACCTGGATGACCCGAATCTGCCCAGCATGGAAGAGATGGAAGAGTATCGCGGTATCCTCCTCTGGTTGGCCGGAGAAGCGGTGCCGGAAGCCCGGGCCTTCGACGAGTGGCTCAGGACCAACGTGGAGCAGGGACGAAAGTTGGTCCTCATCGGTGACTACCTGATCCGGGAAAAGTCCACCCTGAGCATGGTCAGCCCCCAGAAGCTCTACGCTGCCATCGGGTTGCACTACGATCCCCTGGGCAATGCCCCTCTGATCACCAGTGTGAAGGGCCTCTCCAGCTACCAACGACTGGCTCCCCGGAATCCTAAAGTCCTCCATAAACTGCCTGGAGTGGTCGACTATGAGCGGGAGCTCAACTGGAGCGACAAGGACCTCAAAAGCAATTGGCATCTGGTTCGATCTCTCTGGCCTGAATCGGAAGTCGGACTGACGGTAGCCCAGGCCCAGGGTGTCTCCGACGTGGTCGTTATTTCCAAGAACGGTGGTGCCTCGGTGGGTCCGTTCGCCATCTTCGACAACAACCAGGATCGCCAGAAGATGGTAGAGAGCGCGGCCCAAAACGAGAAAGCCAAGGCCGAGGATGTGGGAGGAAACCCCTGGCGTCTGGATCCTTTTCGATTTCTGGGCAAGGCCTTCCAGGTGGAAACCACCCCCAAACCCGACTTCACCACTCTAAACGGCAGTCGCATCTACTACTCCCATATCGACGGTGACGCCTTCGGTGGAATCTCGCTGATCGACCGGAGCAGCCTCAACGGAGAGATGATGCTCAAGCGGGTTCTTAAGGATCTTCCGCTTCCCATCACCGTGAGCTACGTGACCCGGGACATCGAATCGAGACTCGACGAGCGCTACTCCCGGGAGTTGGATGTGGCTCAGGAGATCTTCAGGCTGCCCAACGTGGAGGCGGCATCCCACACCTACAGCCACCCGTTCGACTGGAGAAAGGGCGACCTGGCGCTTTCCGGAGACCCCAACGACCCTTACAACCTGGTGCGCAAAGATATCGACCTTCAAAAAGAGCTCAGCCACTCCGTGAGGTTCATCGATAAGCTCTGCCCCGAGGGTAAGCGCTGCGAAATCTTACTCTGGAGTGGACGCTGTAATCCCAATTCGGATGCCCTGGAGACGGTTCGGAATATGGGATTGCCCAATATGAACGGAGCCGAATCCACCCTGGATACGAAGTTTCCGTACATCGCCGGGCTCCTGCCGCTTTACGGAGACGTGGCCAAAGAGACTCAGTACCACGTGAGCGCCGCCGGAGACTTTTACTACACCCAGTCCTGGACCGGCAACTACGACGGCATGAAAAACCTTCCGGACTACTTCAACCGGACCGAGTCGCCCCGGCGATTGCGCTGCCTCAACGTGTACTACCACTTCTATCTGGCCGAGCGCGAACCGGGTTTGAGCGGCCTGAAGGTGGCCTACAACGACGTGCTGGACCGCAGTCCGGCGCCCATCTTCGCCAGCCAGTACGCAGAAATTCTGCGCGACGCCCTGCAGACCAGGACCGGGATCGACAGTTCCGGCCGCTACTGGCTCTCCAACCAGGGCATTCACCGGACCCTGAGGCTGGACAACACCACCCGCTATCCCGACCTTGCCGCCTCTCAAGGAGTGCTCGGCTTCAATCGAACCAACGGTGCCCTCTATGTGCACCTGGACGGGTCCGGAGAGGCCCGGGTGGCCCTCACTGACACGCCCCCCCAAAAACCTTACCTGGAGCGTTTCACCCACCGCATCAAAGATTGGAAAGCCACGAGCGACCTGGTCACTTTCGTGGCTGAAGGGCAGGGACCAGCGCACCTGTCCATCCGAAACCTGGCTCCGTCCTCTAACTACAGGATAGAGACCAGATCAGGAGAAACCAGCGTCCAAACCGACGCGCAAGGTACCCTGATCTGGCAGGGGCGCTTCGATGGCTACCGCCAACAACAACCAGTGCGCATAAGGAAGGCTACTTCATGACAGGAAAACTAAAACTCTCACTTTTCCTGGGCCTACTGCTACTCACCGTAAGTAGTGGTTGGGCCCAGGAGGAGGAGGCGTCGACCGAACCGGCGACCGCCTCGGAACGGAGACAGCAAGCCGACGCCGAAATGGAAAAGGCTCGAGAGCTCCTCAATCAGGGATACTTCGACTCGGCCGTGGTGAAATACCAGGATGCGTTTAAGATCGCCCCGGACTACCCGGCTCCTTACGAAGAACTCGGCAAACTGATGATGGAGAAGCAGAACTTTGCTTACGCCATCCAAATGTACTCCACACTGGCGGAACTTCGCCCCCGGGAGCCCGGCTATCGCAAGGTGCTCTTCAACCTTTATGACGCTTACGACGCGCCCAACGAGGCCTTGCAAGCGGGTGAAGTCCTGCTCGACCTGGGCCAAGCCGACAGCGACACGATCAAACGGATGGCCGCGCTTTACGGCCAGGTTCAACGCCCCCTCGATGAAGCTCGCATGATGCAGCGATACGCCGAAGAGACCGACGCCGACGCCGAATATTGGAACGAAGTCGCCACCAAGTATCTGGAGCAAGCAAAACCCTACGAGGCGGAAGACGCGGTCCAAAACGCGATTGAAAAAGATCCCGAGAACTCCAAGTACAAGAACACCCTGGGTCGTGTTTATATGAGCCAGAACAAACCCGACAAGGCCGAACAGATCTTCAAAGAGTTGTCGGACGCCTCGCCCGAGGACCAGGGTCTGAAAGACGAACTCGCCCAGATCTACGCTCAACAGGGCGACAGCTATCTGATCAACGGGCGTGCCAACACGGCGCTGAAATACTACGACCTGGCCGAAGAGACCGGTGCGGTGGGCGAAAGCACCGACCCGGCTACCGTAGGCCTCTACCGGGGTACGGTCAACACCCCCGGGCAGGTCTTCAATTCTGCCAACACACCCGGCATCGGGGTGGGAAGCTACCGCATCGGGGCCAGTGGCTTCACTCCTCTCGGCGGTACCCTGGCCGAGCGCCGCCGCTCGGCCGAGATCCTGATGCGTCCGCAGTATCTGTTCGACGCGGACTTCGGTCACCAAGATGTCAACACATACACCCTGTTGGACAACGTGGTGCGCGTTCCGATCAGCGGAACCGAACTGGATCTGCGGGTTCGCCACTCCTGGAGAGACGTTTCCAGCTACCTCGGTTCGGCCAGCCGTGAATACATTTACGGCGGTTTCAACTACAACTGGAATAGAGAGTGGAGCACCCAGGCTTACGTAGGTACTTCCGGACTCTACGACGTGACCACGCTTTATGAAGGCGACAAGGTTCGCGGTGGGGTGCTGTTTCAGCGCGATGTTTGGGCCTACACCCCCATCGCCCTGGGTTCCGACCTCAAGTACAACCGTCAGGGTCTCTTCGGAGGCGTTTCCTTTGGCGAGCGCTTCAGTCTCGACGGCGACCTGGATTTCTACCAGTTCAGCGACGGGGTGGACCAAACGATCTTCAACATCGGGCCATCTTATCAGTTACTTTTCGAGCCGGGCGTGCAAGAACTGCAACTGAGCTACGTCTTCTCCGGACAGAGCAACGACCGCCAGATCAACCCCCTCATTCGATTCTCACCGCGCTCGCTGAATGCGCACTCGGTGGGTTTTGACTACAACAGACTGCTGACCGACTGGTGGCGGGTCCGGGGTGGATACTTCCACACCTGGGTCAACGACGGAAGCAACGGTGGCACCTGGAACCTGGGATCCGACTTCCAACTTTGGAGAGGAGCCTGGCTGGGCGTCCACTATCAGCGTGGTAGTTTCGGACAGGGCATCATTCTCCCGAACCTGCAAAGCGTCCAGGACAAAAATGACAACCTGAACGTAAACTTCGGGGTGTCCTTTTAGGGTATCCTCCAGGCCAGGGTACCAATAACCTAAAGAAGGGCTCGTCCAGGGGACGGGCCCTTCATACTTTAGGACAGACCGAAAGGTCGGAAGGGGCTCCCGGTTAACACCCCCCCTCTTGGGAGCCCCTTTTTCTTTGGCTCCTCTAACTTTAGCTATACCTTCGTATACCCCGAATGTGTCCTTTTTGTAGATTCCTTGTCAAAGGAGGAATTTTATTTTAGAATTATTCAAAAGCACTTGACTAATTCAAAATATTGCTGCTTTCGAATGGGGCCAAAGCCCGATGAAAGGAACACAAAATGTCACCGTCCCAAAAAAGACGTCGCCGGGTGGAAATACTGATTGACCAAAGACTGGTCGGCTTTCTCAAGCCAATGATGGCGCTCTCGTCGGGCCCGTTGAAGCCGCAACCCGAACGAAAAAGCCTACCCTCGAAACGCTCTGCCGGTAAGCCCGCGGCGGGAGAACGCGCCAGCTAAGGATCTGGTCCGAAATAGAATCTATGCTTCGCCTTTTGCCTGCGACAAGTTGCAGGAATTACAAAAGGCGATAGCTATATAGGCGCCGAAGCGCGTGGCGTGAGTGGACAGCGCTCTTCAGAAAGAATGGTCAGCCTTAATGTAAAGCTTGCTCTGGCCATGTTTCCCCTCATCCTCTTTTTTATGATGTTTTCCTTTTTCGTGGTCCTGCGCCACGAAGCCAACATCCTGGAAAACGAGACTAAGGCTCGGGGTTCCAGTCTGGCTGCCGGTCTTGCCATCATCTCGGGAGAAGCCATGCGCACCTTCTCCGACTTCCAACTGGTCGAAAACCTCGATCAGTACGCCAAACTCAAGCACGTGCGCTACGCGCTGATCCTCAATCAGGACGGCCGCATCGTGGCCTCCACCGATTCTTCCCAACTGGGTATTACCCCTGATGATCATATCAATCTCTCCGCCCAGGAAGCTTCGGCCGAACGGTCCCGCAAGTTGGAATTTCAGGGCGAAGAGGTGCTGGATGTCTCCCATCCCATTCTGGTCGCCGGCCGCCGCTTGGGGACGGTCCGCATCGGACTCGGCTTGGATGCCCTCAACCAGGCCCTGGCTCAATCCCGTCGGTACCTCCAGGGGTTGACGCTGCTGCTTTTAAGTGGGGCTATCATCTTCACCGCTCTTTTGGCCCGCCGATTTACCCGCCCGCTGCTGAGCCTGGCCACCACCGCCCGCCAGGTAGCCGCAGGCGACCTCCAGGCCAGGGCCAGGGAGGACTCCAATGACGAAATGGGTCTCCTGGGCAAGACCATCAACCGCATGGCCACCCGGCTGCAAACCATGCTGGAACGGGAAAAGACGGCTCGCAAACGCCTGCAGATGAGAGTCCATAATCTGCTGGAGTTTGCCGGGCGCGTCCAGGCCGGTGACCTCACCGGCGAAGCACCCACGGGCGAAGACGACGAGATGGGTCAATTGACCATGGCGGTCAACGAGATGGTGCGGCATCTGCGCATCATTCTTGAGGAAGAGCGCTCCATGCGCGACACCCTGGAGAAGTCTCGCGCCGAACTGGAATCCGCCAACAGCAAGCTCAAGGAACTCGACTTGATGAAGAGTGAGTTCTTAAATACCGTCTCCCACGAACTCCGAACTCCTCTGACCTCCATCAAGGCTTTCGCCGAGATTCTGCTGGACAACGTGGGTGAGGACGTGGAAACCCAGACCGAGTTCCTGGAGATCATCAACAAAGAGTCCGATCGCCTGACCCGCCTGATCAACAACCTGCTGGACCTCTCCCGTATCGAAGCTGGACGCATGAAATGGGAAAGCGAGCGCCTCGATCTGCACGAGGTCGCGGAATCGGCCTTGATGGCTTTGCGAGGCTCGGCCGAGAAGAAGGGTCTCATCGTGGAGTCGGATCTGGAGGAAGAGTTGCCCACGGCGGGAGATAAGGACAAGCTCATCCAGGTGGTGACCAATCTGCTGGGTAACGCCATCAAGTTCACCTCCGAAGGAGGTCGGGTCACGGTGCGCGCTTACCGCAAAGATCTGATGACCGCCCGGGTGGAAGTGACCGACTCCGGGGTGGGCATCGCAGCGGAGTTTCACGAATCCATCTTCGAAAAATTTTCCCAGGTAGACTCCTCCGAAACTCGAGACATCAAGGGCTCTGGTCTGGGCTTACCGATCGCGAGATCCATCACCGAGCATCACGGAGGCCAGTTGTTGGTGGAGAGCGAGGAGGGCAAAGGCTCCACCTTCATCGTCGAGTTACCCCTGCACCTGGAAGAAGCCAGTGTTGAGGAGGAGGCCGCCCCCCCTAAACCCCCCGTAGATCTCGTTCCCGGACAGACCGTGCTGGTGGTCGATGACGAGCCCTCCATCAGGCGATTTCTGCGACACATTTTAGAAAGTGAAGGTTTCCTGGTCATTGAATCCCGCAGTGGTGAAGACGCTGTCTCGATCGCCCAGAGAGAGCTTCCGTCCCTGGTCTTGCTGGATCTGGTCTTACCGGACATCGATGGATTCGAAGTCTTGAGCAGGCTCAAAGATCGCCTGGAGACCAGGGACATACCGGTCATCATCCTTTCCATCATCGAGGACGAAGAACGCTGCTTCCGTCTGGGGGCAAGCGACTACCTCCCCAAACCGATCAATCGGGAGCGCCTGGTTGATCGGGTGTCCAGTCTCATCGCCTTGAGCAAACGAGAGGAACAGGTCGGACCTCACCGGATCCTGGCGGTGGACGATGATGATAGCGTGTTAAAAGCTCTCTCCACCATTCTCCAAAATCACGGATTTGAAGTAGAGATCGCCCGAAACGGCAAGGAAGGACTGGAAAAGGCCCGGGAAAACCCCCCGGACCTGGTGATTCTGGACTTGATGATGCCTATCATGAGTGGTCACGAGGTGCTGTTGGCTCTCAAACAGAATAGCAGCACCGCGGAGATACCCGTGATGATACTGACCGCCGCTGAGCCGGACGAAAGAATACGAGCTTTACAGGGGGGAGCTGAGAGTCTAATGACTAAGCCGTTTACGGAAAAGGAGTTGGCGAAGCTGGTTCGAGAAAGCCTGCAGGCGATGAAATCCGCTCCCACTCCTATCGACGAGACCAGGGCCGAGGAGAGTTGATGCCTAAGACGATCGTCATAGCCGATGATGAACCCCACGTATTGAGGTCTTTAGAGTTCATTCTCAAGAAGCAAGGATACAACGTTATTACCGCGGTCAACGGTGAAGAGGCCCTGGAAAAGGTACGGGGAAACGAGCCCGACCTCGTTTTTCTAGACATCCAGATGCCTAAACTCGATGGAAACTCGGTGCTGAGAAAACTCCGGGAAGATCCCAAGTACCAGGACCTCTACATCGTGATGATCACAGCCAAAGGTCAGGAAGCCGACCGCCTACTCTCTTTAGAGAGCGGGGCCAACGAATACGTCACCAAGCCTTACTCTCCCCGAAAATTGGTGGGACGAGTCAAAGAAATCTTAGGTGAGTAGCGGACCTTGAAGCTTTTGTTTGAAGTCCAGTCTCTGGAAACGTTCAACCAGAAGCTACAGCCTCTGGGGCTGCGGTTTGCCCTTTCCGAGGAGCCCACGGAGAGTTCAGTGGCGATCGAGATATCGGGCAAGACCCTGGGACATCTCACCGTCTGCTCTGCTCACTGCAGCCTCGAGGAGTCGACCGCCGACAGTCTCATTCAACTAGCCACCGAGCAGATCCAAACGGAAGCGGCTCTGCGTTACGAGCTACAGAACACCCTGGAAGAGCTGATCTCAAAATACGAAGAACTGACCGTGCTTTATGAGTCCGCCGAAACGGTAGCCACCGTCATGAACCTGGAGGAGGTCAGTCGCCTGATTCTCGAGCAGGCCGCCGAGATCTTGGAGGTCGCCCAAGGCTCTTTGATGCTCCTGAACGACGAGGGCGATACGCTGGAAGTGGTGGCCGCCCGAGGAATGCGCGAAGATACCGTGGGAAAGGTCACGGTACCGGTGGGAGAAGAGATTTCCGGAACCGTCGCCCAGACCGGCAAGCCGATCCTGATCGAAGATCTCAGGAGCCATCCCGAGTACAGTCGCCCATCCCGGGCCGAGGAGGACTGGACCAGTTTGATCTCGGTGCCCTTGAGAGTCCGAGACCGAACCCTGGGGGTCTTGAACGTCAATAATAAGAAGAACGGAGAGCCTTTCAGCTCCGGGGACCTCAAGATGCTGATGGCCCTGGCTCAATTGGCGGCCATAAGCATCCAAAACGCCCGGACCTACCAAAACGCCATCACCGACCGCTTAACCTCCCTCTACAACTACGGCTATTTTAGAGAGCAACTCGACCGCATGATAGCCGACTGCCAGGAGACCTCCGAGAATCTTTGCCTGCTGATGTTCGATATAGATCACTTCAAGAATTTCAACGACGTCAACGGCCATGAACTCGGCAATGTCTGCCTGGTGGGGGTCGCCTCGCTCTGTATGGACAACAGCCGGCAGGCCGGCGACCGGCTGCCCGACCTGGTGGCGCGTTATGGTGGGGAAGAGTTTATGATCCTGTTGCGGGGGGTCACCCTGAAGCGAGCCGGCGAGGTAGCCGAACGGATTCGGGAAGCGGTGGAGACCCGTCATTTTCCGGGCGGGGAAAACCAACCCGGGGGAAAGGTCACCATCTCCATCGGGGTAGCCGCCTTCCCCCATCACGCGAGCAACGGCGACGAGCTGCTCAATAGCGCCGATGAAGCTCTTTATGAAGCCAAACGGGGGGGGCGAAACCGTGTCTGTGTCGCCGGCTGAGGAGGTCGATTGGGGGCAGAACCTGCCCGCAATTCCATCCTCCACGGGGGTTTTCTGGCCTTCCATTGCGGTCGGGATCCTGTGCGCCGTCATGGGGTTCTACCTGATCCTCACTCCGGTGCCCGAGAGCAACGGGAAGACTCAGGCTTCCCTCACCCCGCAGCCTCTGGCCACCAAGTCTCCCGACAGCACTCCCCATTCCGAGGGTGTGAAAGTTCTGCGCTGTGGATTTGTCGACTCCAAGGATTCCACGTTCGCCCTGGCCATGGAAGAGTTCGCCAAGGAAGTGGAGCGCCGAACCGACGGGGAGATGGTCATTGAACTGCTGCCCGGGGGGTTGGTGGATGGTCGAAAACTTGCCGAGCGGGAACTGGTGGACGCGGTTGTAAACGGGCGACTTTCCATGGCACTCTCCACCACCAGCCCCCTGACCAACTTCAACCACAATCTCGACATCTTCGATCTCCCCCTGTTGCTAGAAGACTACCAGCATGCCGATGCCGTGCTGGATGGACCGGTGGGTGACGAGCTGCTGAACTGCCTTTCCGAGCACAATCTCAAGGGGCTGGCCTATTTTGAAGTGGGGTTTCGGATCTTTAGTTCCAGCATTCCCCTGCCCGACTACGAGTCGTTCAAAGGCAAGAAGCTGCGCGTCATGCAGAGCGTGACCTTCTCACGTTTCATCAAAGCGATCGAGGGAGATCCGGTACCGGCGCCGGTGGACAAGATCTACGACATGGGGAAGGAGGGCTACATCGACGGGGCCGATCGCACCTACCCCACGTACTGGGACTTTCGACTCTACGATGTTCACCGTTTCATCTCGGAAACCAGGCACGCCTACTCGGTGAAGATGATCCTGATCGACCACAAGCTTTTTGAAAGCCTACCGCCCGAACATCAAGAAGCCTTGAGCGAGTCGGCTCGAGCAGCCTCTATTCTGCAGCGAAAAAAGCAGCGAGAGGCTGACCAGAGCGTGAAACAGATGGCCCTGGAAGAGGGGATCAAGATTTTTGAAATGAGTGATGAGGACCGTCAGCAGTTCGTAGACGCCTCGGTCGAACTGTACGACGAGTACCGGAAGAACCAGTCGAGTGAACTCCTGGAAAAGGTGCAAGCGTCTGCCACAAATAAGAAATAGGGGAATACATTGGCTAGAGTAAAGATTATGAAAGAAGAGCTCCAGGAGAACGATCTCCCTATGCTCTGTATGATCTGCGGAACCAAACCGGCCGAGGCCAAGATCCCTCACGTGGCTCGCTACATCGGGTTTCCCGCCAACCTCTTCGGCCTGTTCGGCAAGTACGTCCTGGCCTTCAAGAAATGGCCCATGACCGTGCTGGTGTGTAACGGCTGCAAGTCCGGGTTCCTGTCCGAGCGGGTCTTTTCCGACATCTGGAAGTCGGTGCAGCTGATCGCCCTCATCTACATCGGCTATCTGGTGGTCCAGGAGCCCCAGGGGATCCCTGAAAACCTCTTCATCCCGGGTCTGACCTTGCTGGGTGTGCTCCTGATGGAAGCCCTCCACTTCTGGACCCTCGGCCGAAAGAATGCCATTCGCGTGATCAACATCGAAAAGTATTTCGTCTCTTTTGAATTTCCTAATGGCCACTGGGGGGTCGCCTACACCAGTCACCGGCGAGAGATGGACGCCGACACCAAACACAAGCGCCCGGTTCCCAATCTGGCTCCCCCTGCCCCCGCCTCCCCTTTCGATGCCCCTCCCCCACCCGCCGGAGGCATCCATCTCGACGATCCCGTTTTTCCCACCGAGGCACCGCCCCCTGGAGCACCAGTGACTTCGGATGTTACGGCGGGACCCGGCGGGCCGGTGATCACCCACGCCTCGGAAGACCTGAACATGATCGTCTTCGAGGGTTCAGAGCTTGCTTTCATCCCCGAAGAGCTTCCGGACCTCTTCAAAGCGGTGAAGCTGGCAGACTCGGATCTGCTGGAGGGAGCTTTGCGCTCAGGCGGCGATGTCACCGAGGTCTTGCCAAACGGCATGAACGCCTTGCACGTCGCGGCCCTGGTCGGAGATATGCAGGTCACCGATATGTTGATCCGCCTGGGCCTTTCCCCAAATAGCGAAATGGCCGGTGGCCTCACGCCGATGCACCTGGCCGTTCAGTCGAACAAGCCGAATCTGCTGGGGCTTATGATGTCGAAAAAGGGTGACCCCAATCACCAGAACGCCCAGGGTCGAACACCTCTGCATTGGTGTGCGGCCGTCAAGGACGGCCGGCTGGAGCCAAAAGCCCGCTTGCAGATCGCTCAAATCCTGAGACGGGGGGGCGGAGAGGTCTCCCTGCGGGACCACCAGGGCAAAACCCCGGCCGACCTGGCTCGAGAAACCGGCGACACCATGCTACTGGAAGCGCTCAGCTAAGAAATCTCAGAGGGGCAACTGGAGACGCAGGCCGGCCCCCCCTTTGGGTGAATCTTCAACCCAAACTTTACCGCCGCGCTTGCTCACGATCTCTTTGACTCTCCACAGCCCGAGCCCGGTACCGCCGAGCTGCGCGGTGGGACCATCGGACATTCGATAAAACTGCTCAAAGACGACTTCTCGGGCAGCCGGCGGAATCCCGGGTCCCGAATCGTCCACCTTGACCGTGACGCTGTTCATATCGGTCTCCCAGGAAATGACGACCTCTCCGTAACCGTTCAGGGCCGTGTATTTGATAGCGTTGTCCACCAGGTTGGTCAGACAAAGATTGAACTCTTCCTCGCTGACCGAGCGAAGCTCCGGCGTGGAGTGGCCTGGAGCCAGCTTGAGAGCCAGGTTCTTCGAGCGGGCCAGTGGTTCGAAGGTCTTCTGTACGTTTCCAACCAGAACTTCCAAAGAGGTCGCGGTATCTGCCGGGAGATCGAGGGGCTCCTGGGCAGCGGGGTTTTCCAGAGCGAAAAGCAGCCGGGCCAACTGATTAGAATCTTCGTTGAGTTGGTGCAGGAGCTCCACGGTGAGGGCTGGGTCCTGGTAGGCGCCTTCCAGCAGCAGCTCCAATCGGCTCTTGATACCAGCCAGTGGTCTGGAGAGCCCTGCCCGCACCTCCGCCAGGAGAATGTCGAACTTCTGGCTCATGGGTTCGACCGGGGCGATATCCTGGAGGGTGAGGATCCAGCCTGAGCATCTTCCCGCGTCACCCGACGCCGGCTCCAACCGGGCCATAAAGAGGGCCTCCGGAAAGTGTGTCATGATCTGCTCTCGGGGGGCCGGGTCGGTGGAGTCGAGGCAGTCGCTCACCCAACGAATCAGATCGTCGGAGTCGAGAAGCTGCCAGAGGATTTTGCCCTCTTTGATTCCCGGATAGAGTGCCTCGAAAGCAGCAGAACTAAATCGGACCGCACCACTGCGGTCCAATCCTACGATGGGTTGCGGGGTGGTCTCCAGGAAACCATCGAACAGTTGCCCACGGATGCGTTTTGCCATTTAGGACCTGTGGACTTTACTTCGGCTCTTCGTACTGAAACTTGTAACCTATTCCGTGCACGGTCTTGAGTAGAACCGGGGAAGAGGGAGAGTCTTCTATCTTTTGCCGCAACCGCCGCATGTGCACATCCACCGTTCGAGTGTCACCCAGATAGTCGTATCCCCAGAGTTGTTCCAGCAAAAAGTCCCGGGTAAAGACCTTACCCGGGTTCGTGCTCATGAGCTTGAGCAAGTCGAATTCTTTGGGTTTGAGTTCGACTTCACTGCCGTTCTTGCGAACTTCGTGCTTCACTAGATTGAGGGCCAGGTTTCCGAAGGTCAGTTCATCCTTTTCTTCCGCCTTGCCGCTGGTCCGCCGAAGCACCGCTTTAACCCGAGCCACCAATTCGCGCGGAGAGAATGGTTTCGGGACATAGTCGTCGGCCCCTAACTCGAGACCCAGGATCTTGTCGATCTCCTCTCCCTTGGCGGTGGCCATGATGATGGGAGTTCTCATTTCGCGCCGAAGGATCCGGGTGACCTCCAGACCTCCTTGTCCGGGCAGCATGATGTCTAGAATGATCAAGTCGGGTCGGTCCTGCTTGGCGATATTAACGGCCTCGATTCCGTCGTAGGCGCAAATAACCTCATACCCTTCCTTCTCAAGATTGTACTTGATCAGTTCGACGATATTGCGCTCGTCATCGACAACTAGAATACGCTCCTTGGCCATGCAACCTCCAAAAGAATTCGGCGAAAAAACTGCTCGTGTGCTCTGTCACGGATGGTTTCTTTAGCCTTCCGGACGAAGGGGTTCAGATCCTCTATCGTAAGACTACTTTAGGACGATCCCGGCCAGTAATCGTCCGGACTTGCCACGGTCTCGACGGTGGCTGAAGAAAAGTTCTGGATGGCTTGCGGTACACCAACCGCTGACCCGAATGTTGGCTTCGGTGACCCCTGCCCTCAAGGCCATCAGACGGTTTGCCTCCCAAAGATTTATGAAAGCTTTTCCAGCAGTTCTTGAATCAGCGTCCGGATGATCGAGAATGATGTTGCTCTGGTCAGGAAACGACTCGGCGAAAGCAGAAACCACCTCGGGGCCCACCTCGAAAGCCCGGGGCCCGATAGAGGGCCCGATGCCCACCCGGATGTCTAAAGGGTCGCTCCCGCAAGACTCCACCATGCGCTCCACCGTCCGGGCCACGATCCCGGCGACCGTACCGCGCCAACCGGCGTGAGTTACGCCGACCGCTCGGGCCCGAGGGTCGTGAAAGAAAACCGGCACGCAGTCAGCCACCGTCAGGCTGAGTGGCAATCCGGGTACATTGGTCACACAACCGTCGGCTTCAAAGGAAGTGCCCGGGCGCGAGTTCCGATCTTCGGGCAGGGGAACCGGTTGGGTGATCGCCACCACTTCGGTCCCGTGGGTCATAGATAGGAGCCAGGGTAAGTTATCCACCCCCAGATGACGGGCGAATCGGCCCCGGTTCGTCCAAACGTTGAGAGGTGAGTCACCCACGGTGAAACCGGTGTTGAGGCTCTCCAGGTGGCCGGTAGAGACTCCTCCCACCCTGGTGGAGCAGCCGTGAGGCACCTGGATGTGATCGAAGACCACGATTTGAGTTGCTCCCACAGGGAGGACGGATGCTTTCATGAATCGTCCCTTCGGAACAAAAACTCTTTGCCCCTCGGGAGTCTTGAGGGGAAAAAATGTTCGATTCCAGAAAATTTGAGCGGAACTTACACACCCTTGCCGAAGTTGATGAATTAAGGTGAAGAATTTGTGGCTCAAATTGGTGCTGATCCTGGGACTGCTATCCACGGCGATAGCTCAGGAAGACCTTTTGCCGGATGGAGCTTACGGGACGACCATTCATGGCGGCATCAAGGCCGGTGAACAGAAGACTTATGTACTGCACGGTCAACCGGGCCAGGTTCTTAAAGCCAACCTGCTCACCAAGGGCGTGGAAAAAGGGGCCACCCTGGAGATTTTGAACAGTGACGGCGATTCGGTCCTGGGTGGACTCACCAAAATGACCAAAGTGGACGCTGTGAACCTGGTGCTTCCCAAGAAAGACCGCTACAAGCTCTTCGTGAAGGCGGGTGACTCCAGTTGTTCCTATGTCCTGGAGGTCACACTCGAAGATGCCGAACAAGAAGACGAAGGCTTACCGGTCAAAGTCGTTCGACCCTGAATCTTAGGACCCACCCCATTCATCCCGGCCGATCTTTTCCAGGAACGTTCGATAATGCCCATACACCTCGGCTTGTTGGCTACGGTCGAAATTCAGGTATTTCAGGCCCATCACGTGTAGACCGTCCTTCTCGGTAGGCCCGATCCAGCGAACCTCTGCCTCTGCGGTCACCCGAGTCTGGCGCAAATCGTCTAGATCGAAGGTGATGGGCAGAGTCTCTCCTGGTTTGAACTCTCCTTTTCCCTCCAATCGCATCCCGTTGTCGGAGAGATCCAGGGTATGCCCTTGAAAGTTCTGGAGTTTCTGGGAGAGAACCCTGAGTGTCCTCGGGTATCTAGTCTCCCCCCGCTTTTCGGGAATGTCATAGACCTCGGAGAGGAGAGGTAAGACCTCTTCAGGCTTGAGCCAGAAGCCACGGTGCACCTTTAAGCCGGACTCCACCACCTGGATCTGCCCTCGAACCTTGACCCCTTCGATCTCGGCCACCACCCCCACGATACCCAACTCCAGGGGAGTTTCGCTCTCGAAGATAACCTCCGGCTCTTCGTAACCCACGACCTTGACCGGGCGTGGAAGGCCCAGCATGTCTTTTAGAAAGTCGAACATTATTCTTTGAAAGCCTCCGCTGCTTTCCGGGATGAGGCAGCCAGGTTGGCTTTGCCCAATTCATCGTACGCATCAGCCAGTTCCAGATAAGCCTGGGCATTCTTCTCGGCGCGCAAGAACTTTTGGTAATGGACCACCGCCACTTTCGTTTGTTCGGCGTCTCGATAGGCCCTGGCCAGGGAAAACGAATGATAAGGCTCCGAGGTGTCCGACTTGGCCATATCCCGAAAGAAATTGACCCGGTCTTTGGGATCCCTGAGAGAAGCCATGACAGCTTCCCGACTTTCCTCGCTTCGCGGGTCAGCCAGCAGCATCTCGGTGAGTTCTTCCTTGGTCAAGGACATGTCTTCACTGGACTCCTCTCGGGATTCCGGTTCCGGTTCCGGTTCCGGTTCCGGAGCGGCTTCGGCCTGCGGCTCGGGAATCGCTATCTCCGGCTGAGGTGCTTCAACAACCGGGGCCGCTTCAGGCTGCAACGGTTCGGTTTTGGAAACAGCCGCAACAGGCTCCTGGGTAGCCGTGGGGACTACCGACTCCAAAGGGGGAGACGCCGACGCCGCACTCGGGCTCCGTCCGACAACTTGCTCCAGTAGAGCAGGGAGTACCGAAAGCTGCTGCTTCAATTCGTCGAGCTGCAATTTTTGAGAAAGCTCGTCCATTTGCTGCTGCATCTGCTCACGAAGCTCAACCATCTGTTGGGCCAGAGCGGCCTGCTCTTGCTGGAGTCGAGCGAACTCAAGCTGCGGCTGGCTCAAAAGGCTGCCCAGGTCCGGTTGAGGATCCTGACGGCGCAAGCGGCTGATCGCCGGCAACTCCAGTTGCTGGCTCGAAAGACTCTCCCAGCGAGAATGCGCTTCGGCAGCCTTCTGCTGAAGCTCCTCGGAGCCGTGACAGGCGCGCGCCCCCAATTGCAGGATCTGAATAGCCTCCGGGAGGCTCTCCTCCGGCAAACTGGCAGCCCAGTCAGCGATCAGACCCTCCATCTTCTTATAGACTTCCGGGGAAGGACTGTCTCTCAACAACAGGCCCAGAACCGAAACCGCGTGGGAAAAATATCCTCGCTTTTCTAAGTGGGCCACCGTCTGGGCCAGGATCCGAGGTAGCTCCCCCCCCCGCGGCGAGAGCTCTTCGGGTAGACCCTGAATGGCAGCCAGCGAAAGCTCGGTATCGTAGGTGTCGAGCTGGCTGTAATAACTTTCCATTCGGGCTTTACCTGCGGAAAAGGGGGCTGCCTGGAGGTGAACCACGGGAACCGATTTGGCCACAACCGGCACCGCAGCCGGTACAGCTTGGACCTCCGCTGAGGTCGACTGGACCAGGGGAGCCGGTTCGGTCGGTTCCTCCGGTTCAGCGTCGGCCGAGTCCTTCGTTTCCTCTTCGCCAGGCTCGTCGACGGAGTCCAACTCTTCGATAGCTTCCTCGATTAAATCCGACTCCGCTGAGGTTTCGAGCGCCTCCTCTGCTACTTCGACAAGGCCCTCATCAGCTACGGCTTCGGCCAATTCAAAGTCGTCATCCTCGTCGGTCGCGGTAGCCGAGAGGACAGCTCGATCGAGACGAGGTTTGCCGGAAGTCTCAGCCACGGCCGCCCCTTTGGATCGCAGCCCATAACGTCCACCCGATTCACCCGAGTCTCCGGGAGACTTACCTTTAAACAGCCCTTCGCGGGCCACCAACCCCTTTCGCCAGTCAAAGGGGGCCGAGGCATCTTTGTTGCTCACGTTGTTGTTCTTCTTCTCTTTCGGCTCTACTCCGCGCCACTCGGCGGGGAGCACACTGTACTGAACTATCAATCCCTGGTCGGATTCCAAAACCAGGACTGTCCCTTCGGTCAAGACTCCGTAGCGGGCTGCCAGGTCAGCCATCTCCGTCCACAGAGCCTTCTTCTTGGCTCCAGTGGTCAGGTTCACTGAGTCCAGCATCTCCCGAACCCTCAATCCCGCCCACACCCCGCCCAGGGCAGGATTCTCGGTGGTCTGAGCATTGACGGTACCGGCAAAAAATACACCCGTTTCGTCCTTGGAGCGATAGCGGAGCGAAGAGGGCGAACCGGTTCCCAAACAATGAACGGGTCCGTGGGGGGTCAGCGAGGTCATCCGGGATGGAACGAGTTGCTCAGAATCATACTCAGCGTCTCCGTTCTGGTCCTCGAAATCCACCTCGGCCAGCAGCGCCCTGGTCTGCCCCAGCAGCCTCTCCACCGCTTGATAACAGCCACCGTTTGGAGAGACTTCGCAACGACCCCGAGTGAGCAAGGCCAAACGCCGCAGAAATGACTGCTGGACGGCTCCTCCAAGCCCCACTGTGTAGTAGCGGCGATCGCTCTGATCAAAATCGAGACTCCTCAAAATAGCGGGTTCGTTGCCCACGTGGCCGGCCGCCAATAGAAAAATGCAAAGCTGCCGATCTTCCTGGGCCGGCAGGGCTTGGATCCGCTGGAGAAGAGGCTGCACATCGGGGCGCCCCTTGGGTTCGATGCCCTCCAGCCACTCACAGGCCGCCTCCACCTTCTCGATATCGCAGAACTCTCCACCGTCGTAGCCGTCGATATCCCGGCCAAAAGTCACCAGGGCGAAACGATCGTTTTCGTCCAGGTTGCGCAAGGTCTCACAGAGCTCTTCTCGGATCTGAGAGAAATGGTCCGGATCCAAATTTTCTGAGGCATCCACGGCGAACACGATATCTCGACGCTGGGGAGAGGCCGGAATGGAGGTGGGAGGATAGATCGAAAAAATGAAATGGTTATCGTCGCGCAGCAAGCGCCGAACCGGCATCTGGGTCCGCCCGGGTCGGAAGCTGATGTCCAGCGGCTCCTCGACCTTATCAAAGGTCCCTTTGAGGGTGAGCAACTCTCCATCCTGGTTCGACTCCACCCCCTCTGGACCGATGGGGTCATCCACCAGTTCCGTACTCTCTTCGATAGTCACGGAGATATCGATGGAGGTGGTGCCCTCGGCCTGGAGGTTGGAACTCACCGCAGAAGGTAGAGCCAGCCTGATCCGGCCGTCTTCGGTTGGCAACCCGCTGCAGTATTCGATTTCCACTTCCAGCCCGGAGAGAGCTTCAGCCCAGGGGTCCAACTGCAAAGTAAAAACCGGGCGCTGTTCATCGCCGAACTGTTGGAGCAAGGGCAAGGGGGAAGAGAGGGCAACCTCCTCCGGCAGCTCCTCCAGGGAACGAACTTGGAGGGGCCCCGGCAGCAAGGTCTCTCCCCCTAACGCCAGCCCGGAAAGTGCGGCCTCATCAGGCAGAGGATAGAGAAACAGGGGTGTTTCCTCCCCCTGGTCTGTAAACTCTGGAAAGACGCACTTGACCGTCCAGTGAGCCAGCGGTCCTGAACATCTCACTGCCACTTCAGCCCGAATCGGTCGGAGAAAAGTACCGTTCGCCCGGCGGAGCAGCCCCGGGCCCAATGCAGTAGCGCGCTCGCTCGGTGAACGAGTTTTCAACTGCTCCTCTGCTACGGCGGTCTCCGTCGTGCTCAATCCAAAGTCCCCTGAACAGTTCAGATACGAGACACCAGGCCCGGGCCCCTCTCCTGTGGTAGGTATATGTTACGGTGATCCTCAGATCCCGAAGGTTCGTTCGGATCCGACCCGGAAGGGAAGGAAGTCGCAAAGAACGACGAGAAAGCGCACGAACTAAACTCCAACAGGAGTATACATAGCGAGACAAGACATGCTAAACATTATTCACAAGAGCGCCTCCGTGAAGCTGGATCCCAAATCAGCCAGGAGCTTTCAAGCCCAACTGCAGGGCCGTTACAATTCACTCCTCTCCGGGGTACGTCTGGAGTACGCTCGTAGATTGGGCCTGGAAGACGCCGACATTTTGCCGGATCCGGTCAATGACGATGGGGTCGTGGAATTGGGAGAAATCTTTCTGACCCAACCCGGAACGATCTGCTTCGTGAGGTACAACGGAGCCCAAAACCTGCTGGAAGCCTCCGGCATTTCCAACGGCAAGGAGGCCGATCTCGACGGTTTCTTCTCCGACGTCCGAGCTTGCCTGGAATCGAGTGGTGCCCGGGTCGGCGACTGGGAAGATCGGCGGGAGAATAGCTTTATACCCGAAGACGCCGAACCGGCCTCCACCGAAGTGAGCGAAAAAGAGTTGGAAGCAGCCCGAGAGCTCATGAACGGTCGAAGCCGCAAGCTCCTGGAGCAACTCGCGAGTCAAGAGTCGGTCCTGGTTCGGGAGATCGATACCACCGGGGTCAAGGACCTTTTCGGCATGCTTTCTCATTTCGAGGATCTCGAGCTGATCCGTAAAGATTATGCGGTCATCGATCAAAAGACCGGGCAACAGATCTTGCGAGTACCGAGTCGGGCCTCCCTGGAAGAGGCCTCTCAGAAGTTCTTCATCGGCGGTACCGCCATCAGCAACGACAATGTGGACGAGGTCATCTCCTGCACCCCCTTCTGCCGACAACTGCTGGCCAATGATCAGTGGCTGTTGCTGCTGCTACTCGGCACCTTGCGCAACCTGGAACTGGGCCCGGATGCCGTTCACGTCTGCCGCTCCGAAAGCGGGCCCAGCCGGGTTTATCTGCAAACCAGTCAGCAGTGCTTTTTGATCGTACTGAGCAACCGTCGCCTGACCCTCGACGACGGTTATCTGGTGGGCGCCCAGGTGGCGGCCTACCAACTCAAAGATATCATCGTGGTCTCCACCGACCGAACCTCCACGCTCATGCGGCATCACCTGCAGCAGAGCAATGAATCCGGCAATTTCGCCTTCATAGACAGTTTATCCGATCTGGAAACCTCGCTCCGTACCATCCTGGTGGAGAGGCAACGCGCTTACCTGCGGGAGGTCCTCGATCCATTGGCCGATCTGACCCCGGTCAAAGTTCAAGAACTCATCGTCAAGAAGATGGTTCCCGATCGAGTTGCCCCCACCCGCCCGGAGAGCGACGCCTCTTATCAGGACCCGCCGGCCCTGAATGACTTTGAGGATGACGAAGAAGACTCTTCCTCCGCGCGTCTACTGGCAGACAGTTTCGAGGCCCCGGCGCCGGGAGTTCTTCCGGCTTTTGACGGTCAAAGGGATGAAAACCGCTTCGCTGAGCCGTCCAACGCCATTCAGATCGATATCCCGGCCGACGAGGACGACATCTCTCCGCCTCCCATCACCGAACGAGAGGAACGCGCGTTTCCCTCCCTCTCCGCGGAGTTGCCCATAAGCGAGCCGCCCCAGACCGAAGACGAGAGTGATCTGGCTGAAGACAGCGATGCCGGCCCAGGACTTCTGCCGGATCTGCCGCAGGCCGAGGAATTGATCCCCGAGTTCCCGGTGGCCACGGAATCAGCCCGCGCCGACTCCTGATTGGTCTCGATATGAAGAAGCTTGCGTCTCTGATTTGCTTGCTTCTTTTTCTTTGTGGAGGTTGTAGCAAACCGACTCCTCCCACCACCACAGTTTTTTGTGCGGCCAGTCTGAGCAAGGTAGCCAATGAACTGTGGAGTGGGCCGGCTGATTCTTTATCTCTGCACTCCGGCGGATCCCACACCCTGGTGACCCAGTATCTGGCCGGAGCCCAGGCCGAGCTTTTGTTGCTCGCCGACGCCTCCCTGGAGCAGCGACTGCCCGCCGACAAGATCGCCGAGAGCAGCGCCTTCGCGAGCAACCGGTTGGTGCTGGCCGCTCAGCAGGACGGCCCGGCAGATGCGAATCTACTCCTCCATGATTCTGTGTTACTGGCCCTGGCTGACCCCAAATCGGCACCACTGGGAGTCTACAGCGAGCAGGCCCTGAAAAACGCCCGAATCGCGGCCCAGCGTGTCTATCTGAAGGACGCCACAGCGGTGCTGAGCACTCTAGACCTTGGGCACGCCGATATGGCCGTGGTGTACGCCTCCGATTTAGGCCACTGGCCCGGACTGCGGGAGGTACCGGGACTGGACCTGAGTGGACATGAACCGATCCTATACCTGGCGGTCTTGCTGGAGGGGGCGGGCCCGGAGGCCCGACAGCTTTACCAGGACCTGACCTCCGAGCGCGGCCAAGCGGCCCTCAAGGCCGCCGGCTTCACTGCGGTGGCTGCAAGTGCTCAGTAAGCGATCGCGAACAGCACCTGCTGGTCGGCAGGCTCTCCGCTGAAAACACAGGCACCCTGACCCCCCGGTTGCTCCAGGGGAATGCAACGAACGGTTCCTTTGGTCTCGTCCTTGATCTTCTTCTCATTTTCCACACCGGGATTGAACCAGCAGCGAATGAAACCAGAGCGGTTGGCCAGGGCTTCCTTCAACTGGTCGTAAGTCTCCACCGTGGTGGTCCACTCCTCGGTACGCCTCTGGGCTCGCTCGAACAGCTCCGCCTGCATAGCTTCCAGCTTCTCCTGGAGCCACTCGGTGGAGAGATCGTCCTGCTGCAGAAACTCCTTCTCCCGATTCAAGCGGTTCTTCAGCACGCAAGCCTTTTTCTCCACGTCCCGCGGGCCCACTTCCAGGCGAAACGGCACTCCCCGTTGCTCCCAGTAGAAGTGCTTATCCACCGGTTTGCTGTCTCGCAGATCGAGGACCACCTGGCGGCGGTGGCCTTCGCCAAAAAAGACCGCCAACTGCTCCTGGCTGCCCAGACGGCGCTGGGCTTGCTCCACGGCGGAGTCGCCACAGAGGTTTCGCAGCATCTGGCGGCAGGCCTCGAGAACCTGCTCCTTCTCTTCGTCCTTTCGGTAGATGGGGACGATGGCGCACACCACCGGGGCCACCCGGGGCGGCAAGACCAGCCCCTCGTCGTCGGAGTGAGTCATGATGAGGGCCCCGATCAGGCGGGTGGAGACTCCCCAACTGGTGGTCCAACAGAGGTGCTGCTGGTTGTCCCGCCCCAGAAACGAGATCTCAAACGCTCTGGCAAAGTTTTGCCCCAGATTGTGCGAAGTACCGGCCTGCAGAGCCTTGCCGTCTTGCATCAGAGCTTCTATGCAGTAGGTGGTATCGGCTCCGGGAAACTTTTCGCTCTCGGTCTTGCGCCCTTTCACGACCGGGATGGCCAGGAAGTCCTGAACAAAATCGGCGTAGACATCCAGCATCCGGAGGGTCTCCTCTTCCGCCTCCTCGGCCGTCTCGTGGGCGGTGTGCCCCTCCTGCCACAAAAACTCGGAAGTGCGCAGAAACATCCGGGTGCGCAACTCCCAGCGCATGACGTTGGCCCACTGATTGATCAGAACCGGAAGGTCCCGATAACTCTGGATCCACTGGCTGTACATATGGCCGATCACGGTCTCCGAGGTGGGGCGCACGATCAAGGGCTCTGCCAGCTCGCCTTTGGTCTTCAGGTTGCCGTCTTCGCCCTGCTCCAGCCCGGAGTGGGTAACCACCGCGCACTCCATGGCAAAGCCCTCCACGTGCTCGGCCTCCTTCTGGAGAAAACTCACCGGGATGAGGAGGGGAAAATAGGCGTTGGTGTGTCCGGTCGCTTTGAAGCGAGCATCCAGGTCTTGCTGAATCGCCTCCCAGAGGGCGTATCCGGTGGGTCGGATCACCATACACCCCCGCACCGGTGAGTAGTCGGCAAGTTGGGCAGCTTTGATGACGTCCAGGTACCACTGGTTGTAATCGGATTCGCGAGTGATAATGTTCTTGGCCATAGGCAGCGCCCCTTCGAATCGAAGGAGTGAGAGCCCTTTTCGGCCAAACGCCGTTGTCTATGGGACTTACCGGTTACTATCAGCGCCCCACCATCTGCGGTGACAAGCTCATTTTTATCTTCGAAGACGATCTCTGGCTGAGAGACCTGAGCAGCAGGAGCACCGACGCCCTGCGACTGACTGCCAACCCCGGCCGCTCCTCCGATCCTCATCTCTCTCCCGACGGACAGTGGCTGGCTTATACCAGCATGGATGAAGGCCAACCCGAGATCTACGTGACGCGCTTAGATGAGATGGAGCCCCGGCGCCTCACTTATCTGGGCGACGACACCCGCTGCGTAGGCTGGAGCCGGAATGGCAACTCAGTCCTTTTCACCACCAGCGCGGGGTGCCCGTTTCGCCGCATCTTTCAGTTGGGCGAGGTGCCTGCCGAAGGAGGCCCCCCAGAGCCGCTGAATCTGGGCCCCGCCGCTCACATCAGCTACTCCCCGGTGAAAGGACGAGTGATCGGTCGTCACACCTGGGATCCCGCCCGCTGGAAGCGATATCGCGGCGGAACCGCGGGCCAGATCTGGATCGATCGGGCCGAAAACGGCAGCTTCACCACCCTGCTGAAGTTGCACGGTAATCTAACCCGGCCCCTGTGGGTGGGCGACCGCATCTACTTCGGCTCCGACCACGAGGGGATGTGCAACCTTTATAGCTGTCTGCCCGACGGCTCCGAGCTGACCCGGCACACCCACCATCAGAACTTCTATCTGAGGTACCCCGCCAGCGATGGCAAACGGATCGTCTATCAGTGCGGCGGCGACCTCTATCTCTATGACCCCCGCAAAGAAAACGCTGAGAAGTTGGAGGTCACGGTCCACACCCAGCGCCGGAGGCTGGCCCGGCACTTTGTCAACACCCCTCGCTACCTACAGGGGTACAACCTGAGCCCGGACGGCTCCCGAACCGCCATCGTATCCCGGGGCAAGGCCTTCTGCTTTTCCCACTGGGAGGGCGCGGTGACCCAGTTGGGGGAGCACGACGGAGTCCGCTACCGGCGTTTGCGCTGGTCGCCCCACGGTATCTTTTGCGTCAACGACCAAAGCGGCGAAGAAGAGATCGGACTGTTCCTGGTCCAGGACCCCAAGGATACGCCCGGGGAGTATCTCGCGCTGACCTCGGGCCAGGACATTGGTCGGGTCCTCAACATGGGGCTCGCCCCTTGCGGCAAGCGTCTCTGGTTCTCCAACCACCGCCACGAACTGTACGCCCTGGAAGTCGACGACCACTTCTTGAAGTGGCACAAACGCAAGCTCTTTAAAGGGGGCAAGGCTAAGAACTCGTCCGAACCGCCGCTCCCGGCGCTGGTCAAGATCGCCCACGACGACTACGACCGGATCAACGACGCGGCCTGGTCACCCGATAGCCTGTGGCTGGCCTTCTCCCGCAAGGTCAATCGGCAGGATAGCCGCATCATGCTGTGGAGCTGGGCGAGCAGAGAAAGCACCCCCGTCACCAGCGTACCGTTTCACGACTGGTCTCCCGATTTCGATCCGGAAGGGCGCTATCTCTATTTTCTAAGTTGCCGCGACTTCGATCCGGTGAAGGACAATCTGTTTTTCGAGTACAGCTTTCCCCGGGCCTCGCGCCCTCATCTGGTCACCCTGCAAAAAGAGCAGCCCGATCCGTTCTTGGGCCGGGAGCGCGCCCCCGGAGCCGACCCCCCGGAGCCTCCCTCCCCTTACCTGGATGCCGACGATGAGAAGGAGGACAAGAAAAAGAAGAAGGACGACAAGAACAAAGCGCCCCGCCCCATCCGGGTGGACCTGGAAGGTATCGAAGAGCGGATACGGGTTTTCCCGGTGGATGAAGGACGCTATTTTGGTGTGCTGGCGGTCAAGGGAAAGGTGATCCTGGGTAAATCGCCGGTGCGCTCGGTGTTGGCCACGGCCCGAACTCCCAAGAATGGCCCCGAAGCCATCCTGGAGACTTACGATTTCAAGAGCCAGGAGCTCGCCAAGCCCTTCACGGCCATCTCCGGATTCGATCTCTCCCTGGATCGCTCCACCTTGATCTACCGCAGCGACAACGCGCTTCGGGTGGTACGAACCGATAAAATGAACGCCGGAAACGGGAGGGGTCAAAACCGCGCTTCGGGGTGGCTCGATCTCAACCGGATCAAGGTCTCGGTCAAACCCCAACTGGAGTGGCAACAGATGCTGCGAGAGGCCTGGCGACTGATGCGGGACCACTTCTGGGACCCCAAGATGGCCTCCATCGACTGGAACGAAGTGCTCAAGCGGTATTCTCCCCTGCTCGATCGCATCGCCACTCGCCGGGAGTTTTCCGATCTGCTGTGGGAGTTCCAGGGCGAACTCGGCACCTCCCACGCCTACGAATACGGAGGAGACTACCGGCCAGGCCCCTACTACGCCCAGGGGAAACTGGCCGCCACCCTCAAATGGGACGGACGAGCCCGAGGATACAGGATCCTGGAGATCGCCGAGGGGGACCCCCGTTCAGAAACCGAGACCTCTCCTTTGCGGGTCCTTCACCACCCCCTGGAGCCGGGCGACGTGCTCACCGCGGTCAATGGGCATCCGGTTTCCCCCACGGAACCCTGCGAAAAATTCCTGGTCAATCAAGCCGAGCAGAGGGTCACCCTCACCGTGGTCAGGCGCTCCTCCCATCGCGGCAAAGGCAAACCCAAACCCGAAGATGTAGTGGTGCTGGCCCTCAAACGAGAGACACCGGTGCGCTATCGGGAGTGGGTGGAGAGAAACAAGCGCAAGGTCCACGAACTCTCTGACGGCAAAGTGGGCTACCTCCATATCCCCAACATGGGGCCGGACGGCTTTGCCGAGTTTCATCGCTCCTTTTATTCCGAGGTGGAACGGGACGGCCTGATCGTCGACGTTCGCTACAACGGTGGGGGCAACGTCTCAGGGCTTTTGCTGGAGAAACTGCAGCGCCGGCGCATCGGTTTCGACGTGCAGCGCTGGGGCGCTCCCATTCCCTACCCCCAGGAATCGCTGGCCGGACCGCTGGTGGCCATCACCAACGAACAAGCGGGCTCCGACGGCGATATCTTCAGCCACTGCTTCAAGCTACTGGGGCTGGGCCCACTACTTGGCAAACGCACCTGGGGTGGCACCATCGGGATCTGGCCGCGCCATTCCCTGGTGGACGGCACGGTCACCACTCAGCCCGAATTTGCGTTCTGGTTTCCCGACGTAGGGTGGGGGGTAGAAAATTACGGGACCGATCCCGATGAAGAGATCGAGATCCGACCTCAGGACTGGCGCGCAGGGAAAGATCCCCAACTGGCTCGCGCGGTAGAGGTTGCCCTGGAGCAGATCGAGAAAACCGACTGCATCAGGGTGGACCAGATCACCGAACGAGGGAACTCTAACTCAAGGTGCAGGTTGTAACCTGGGGTGGTCATAGAACTTTATAAGGAACCAGAGACACGATGGGAAAACTGAAAGAAATTACCGACGACGAGTTTGAAGCGGAAGTGGTCAATGCCGACGAGCCGGTCTTGGTGGACTTTTTCGCCACCTGGTGCCCTCCTTGCCAGCGCTTACTCCCCGTTCTAGATCAGTTGGCCGGCGAATACGAGGGCCGAGTTAAGTTTGTCAAACTCAACACCGACCAGCAGCAACGATGGGCCGCCAAGTTGGGCGTCAAGGGACTTCCTACGCTCTGCTACTATCTGAATGGCCAAGCGATCTCGGTCCAACCCGGCTTCGCCCCCCCCGCTAAGATCAAAAGCCAACTGGACAAAATGCTGGCCGGCTAGTTAACTTGTCGCTTCATAGCCTCTAGCCACGGCCCCAATTGGGAGATCGCCTCCCGATCGGGGCCGCTCCAGTATTGATCGGCGGGGAATTGATCGTCTGCGTAGAGCAATAGATAGCCTTTAGGAAACTCCGACTCATCCAGAGGGAGTCGACCCAGCGGTCTGCCCTCACGCCAGATCAACAGGGTGCTCGGCTGCTCAGGCTCACCGGCAGCCCAGAAGTGAGGACCCTCCGGTTTCAGGTGAAACCCTTCGGTCTGTGCCCATTGCTGGGCTGTGGTCGACGGAAAGCGATCCAACCAGCGTCTTTGCCCGTCTTCTCGCCAGTACGCCTTGCGCACCGCACTACTCTCTTCGCGAGTCTGGTAGCCGAGCTGCACCAGGATCGGATCGTCCCAGAGCAAGAGAGGAAGCGGTAGAACCTCGGGCAGACTGGCCGATCGCTCCTCCAGCACCGACACCTCGGTATCCCCAAACACCTCTTCCACCTCTTGCGGACTGACGAAGTCGCCCGATACCGTTTCCAGAAAACCCCGGGTCCAGAAATTCGGGAGTTCCTTCAGCTCGCTCACCCCTGTCCAGAGCAAGAAGCACCGGAGCCAGGCCTCATCCAGGTTTAAGTCGGGTAACACTTCGTCGAGCAGGTGGGCTACCTGGTGGAAAAACTCAGGGGTGGGGTCCCAGGAGGCCAGTTCGTCCTCGCTACGCCAGACCAGTCGCAGCCCGCCCGGGGCGGGCTCCTCCAAATAGAGAACTTCAGAGCCCCGTCGTTTGCCCACCAGTTGCACCTCGCAGCGAGCCTCAGTGCTCCCTGGAGGGAGTAGCCCCAGGCTGCCGGCCGACCACTCTCGGAGATTCAAGTAATCCTGGCCGTCCACCGCATTTCCCTGACTCATGGAGTAAACATAGCCCGCCCCACTGCGGGTCTCCTCAAAGGTCGGCTCCCCGAAACGCCGGGTTTCTCCTCTCCAATGGAGCACCGGGCGGCTGCCCGTGGAGCGCTCCGGGCAGTGCCGGGGAATGGTGGGCAGGACATAGATGGAGCCATGCTCTCGTTGGCTCCTCAGAAGGCTCTCCAGGGTCCAATACTTCTCAAAAATATCTCTAAACAGGACCCTTTCCAGGGCTTCTCTGCGGAGTTCCGCCTCTAGAGGAAGCCCGATGACGAACGGCAAGAATCCAAGGGCGGACTGGAGATGAGGGGGAAGATAGTCTAAATCAAGCTTTATCGGCTCGCCCTGCATCAGACAACTCGATAATTCGGCCAGGAGCAGGTCCCGGGCCCGCTGAAGCCAGAGCCGTTTGCGGTCCGAGTCAGGAATACGGCTGAGGGAGATATCGCAGCGCAGCCCGTCGTCGAAAACCGTGAGGTGCAGTGGCAGCGCAGCAACCTCCGCAAATTCGATCCCGTCCACCACAAAGTTGGTAGACTGCGGCAGTCGATCGGGCAGCCGCAGTTCCACTCTTCCCTCGGGATAAGTTTCTTCCAGCCAAGCCGGAGGCAGGTGAGAGGGGCTGTAAAGATCCTTTACGGGGAAGTATCGCAGGCGAGACTCCGCGGTCTTGAGAGCCTCCTCGAAGTGAGCATTCGACTGAGCGCTCCCGGATAGGGAAACCCGGCCGGCCTGGCAGCTCATTTTCATAGAGAGCGACTGAAACGCCCCCTCTGCCATGACTTTCCAGGTATCCTCAGGGAGTTCACCCAGGTTCGGGTCCCAGCGTAGTTGATAATCGAAGAAGCCGGCTTTCCAGGTAAGCGTAGCACCACCGGTGTGCTGATAAATAGCTTTGAATAAAAACAAAGGGGCGCTTTCTGCGGCCCCCCCCTGCTCTCTTAAGATTTCCAGAGCCCGGCGAGGCTCCAACGTAAAATCGCCCTCTCCCTGACTTATCCCTTGCGAACCGGCCTGCGCCAGATAGCTTTCGATGTCGGACACACACTCGGTGTTCGTCTGAGCGCGGGCTCCTCCTATCCGCCGATGTTTTCTTAAAGTTCCGTGTATCCGAAAGAGCGCGCAAGCTCCACGGTTTCCGGGAGAAGCTCACCGTCCTCGGGAAGTCGACGGGCCCCGGCGGCGGCCTGCCGGTCGATGGAATCGCGCAGGTGAAACTTCTTGTCGCCGCCGATCCTTCCCGAAGCGTAGCTGGTCATTCTTTCTCCCGAGTACGGCTCCAGTAGCGCCGGGTGGTACTCCACACCTAGATACCCAATTAGCCGCCTCATGGTCTGCTCGGGCTCGGAAACCAGGTCTTCGTAGCGAATCTGAATGAGGCGGTCGCCCTTCAAGTGGCCGAGCATATTCACGATATTCTGGTGCGATAGCAGCCAGTTCACCTCGGCCGCGGCTCGGGGTGGGGCGTGCATAACCTGCTCGAAATGAGCGCTCTTCCAACTCCGAATGGAAGCCAGAGGGTGTCGCAGCAAATGAATATAAAGGGGCCTCTCAAACCAATCTTCACACCGCTGCAGGGCTGTTTCTACCGCGGCGTAAGCGGGAGTCTTGTCGATCACGAGTCGGGGGTGAGCTTTCTTTTGGACCCGACAAAACACTTCAAAGGTGCTCAGGTTGGCCTCTCGCCATTCCCGAAGCAGCTCATTGGTTTCTGCTTCCGAACATCCCCAGAGGGCGGTGATCGCTGCATTCAAGCCGTGGAGGTCGAGCCACCCTTCCAGTAGGCCGCTGTAGCGGGTTTGCATATCTGGAAAGAGTAGTAGCTCAAGCTCAGGGGGAGCAAAAAGGTCGGGATGCCCGGCCAGCATAGTGCGAAGAAGGGTGGATCCGCTGCGACCCGGTGAATGGATGAAGCAGACACCCGGGATCTTTTCCCGGGGTGGTGCTTTGGTATCCCGAGGAAACCGTAAACGGTAGTTCTCTCGCCAGACTTCGGGCTGCGGCTTCTCCTCCGGGTAAGGGGGTTCACCCTCTCCTCCCATCCATACGCTCTGGAGCCAGCGGGTCTGCTCTCGGGGGGTGGGGGCGGCCAGCAGCCAGCTCAAGTGGAAGACCTTGCCGAAGTGCTTCTCCAACTTCAAGATCAAATCGAACCCTTGCTCGTGGGTTCCGCCGGCTGCGAAAAAGTTGTCATCAAAGCCAAAGTCGGGCAGGTTGAGCGCTTCTCTCCAGCATTGGAGGACCGTTACTTCCAAGTCGTTCATCGGATGGGGATTTCCCGGGGTGACTGGCTTTAACCTACGCGGAGAAAGATCGACTTGGGGTGAGCCCGGCGAAGGTTCGGCTGCGCGATAGACAGGACTAACCGGGTTCTTGCTCTTTCTCCAACGCCAGGAGTTGCTGCTCGGATAGTTCCGTGGCCTGCTGGACCTGCTCCCGCGTGTATCCCATGGAGAGCATCCGCCGGGCTACCTCCTGGCGGCCATCTCGGTGCCCCTCTTGACGGCCTTTTTCGATTCCAGGTTACAGAATGGCCTTCGAAAACTGTCGTAGATCCGGTGCGGAGGCAAAATCGGGATCCAGCTGTGCCTGGATTTCGATGTGGACCAAGACCCAGGCTTCGGAGCCGTCCATTTGAGAAAGCCGAATGAGAGCGTCGGCCTCCCGGCGTCCGAGCCTGGCTTCCCGCTCCATCTGGTGCAAGGTCGAGTCGGGAGTGCTCCGGTCGGGGGCGGGGGGGGTTGAGAGGTGCGCGCTTCGGTTCAACTCGCTATGATCAGTTGCAGAAGCGAGTTAGCGGGTTCAAATGGCGAAGTTTAGCGGGTTCATTCCGCTAAGTCCGGCTGCGCGGCGAGTTAGCGGGTTCAAGCGGCGAAGTTTAGCGGGTTCATCCCGCTAAGTTCAGCATGTGGCGGCCCCGGGGCGCCGCAAGCTGCGCTGGGGGTGGTTTAAGGTAAGCGGTTTAAATGAGGAAAGAAAAAGAGCGCCTTGCATTTGCGCCCTGGGTTCTATCCCGAATATGGGCCTGTTGACATTCGGCATTCCGAGACAAACGCAGTACATTTTTCTCCTCCTGGAGTGGAATTCTCTGTGGAATAGTGGATCTATTTGAGGAAAATTTCGCTTCAGGAGGTGGAAAATGGGCAAGTTTGGAGACTGAAGGCTGAATGTCAACAGACCCATAAAAGTTCTATGCCGCTTCCAGCCGCTCTGCCCGTCTCGGTCCAACCAGGTCTAATCCACCACAGCGTCTCTCTGAAATTCGGCGATCCTTAACCCTCCGATTAAGTTCAGACTGACGACGGTCCGGTTTAGGCTCCGGGTAAGGGCTGCTCAGGTAGAAATTCCATTTTCTTAAATCATGTTGTTCACTCATATTGGTTCCTCTTTCCGTTCTGATTCTACAAGCGTATCCGCCGGCTTCCAGAATAGATCACAAAACCTGACCGGTTCATTGCGAAATGGCTAACAGTGTGTTTCCGGAAGATTGCAGATTTATTAACTGGGGCGGTATGGTCAAGGTCTTCGAGAAAAAAGAGCACTTCGCATCGGCTCCCCTAGAGGTCGCCGTTTGCCGAAGTGCTCTTGCCAGGTGCAGGATGGGATTAAAGCTAAGCTGCTTTCAATCTCTCAATCCATCTCGGACCAACAAGATCCAGCCCGGTGCGGCGTCTATCTGAAACTCGGCGGTCCTCACGCCTGCGATTCCATCCAGACTGACGGCGGTCCCGTTTGAGTTCCGGGTAGGGGCAACTCAGGTGCAGACTCCATTTTCTTGGATTGTATTGATCGCTCATATTGATTCCTCTTTTCGTTCTAGTTCCGACATTGTGACAGCCAAGAGGGGTGAGTTCAGTGACATGTGTCTCCTTTCAGTCGACCAATTCAAAAGGGTGGTGAATGAGGCGAGTGGTAGTCCACGGCATGACGATCACGAATTCCGTGCAAGTCGGTCTGGGATCCAGGTGATGCAGGTCCTCCCGTTAGCTGAACCCTCCATGTGTACTCAACTGACACCACATGCCCCAAGGCATACTTTAAAAAAAATCCCTACAGCGGATAAACTGTAAACTGCTTGCCGAGTTGGGGTCCCCGCTGGTTTTGGTAGTGAGAAGAGAGACCGGCGCCGTAAAGCCGATCAGGGGCCTTGATCATGTGCTCATAGACCATCTTGCAGATGGGCTGGCCGTGGCGAATGATGACGTCTTCGTGGGGGTCTACCTCTAAGACCGCCGGGGTGCCCTTGACCTCGCCTTCGGCACCGTATCCGAAACCGGGGTCGAAGAAACCGGCGTAATGCGAGCGGTATTCACCGCTCTGGATGTCGTAGGCCACCATCTCCACGGCAAAACTGGGAGGGACCCGCAAGAATTCCCGGGTCACCATGATGTAAAACTCCCCCTGCTTGAGGGTCACCTCTCCTCGTTCAGCCATCACCGGCTCCCAGTACTCCTCGGCTTTATGAACGGTGCCCCCGGAAAGGTCGAGAAAACGCTCGTTGGTGCGGGCGATGAAGCCTGCTACCTGGCCACCGAGGTCGGCACTCAAGAGCACCCCCTTGTCCAATTCGACCGGCATTTTGTCTCCCCGGTGATCGTAGATCAGACCGATCCGCTGGTGCGTCATATCGAGTTCGAGGTCGGTGAGGCGGTTGTCTCCCACCAAGAAGCGCGCCTGATTGAGGGCCAGGCCGCTCTGCACCCGGATGGCCCAGGAGCGAGGAGTGACCATGACATACAGCTTGCCCTGATAGCCATATGGGATCTTGTCGAAGCGTGCCAGTCGATCCACCAGGGTCCGCACCCACACGTTGATCCGACCGGTGCTGCTCTTGTTGTTGGTGTAAGCGTGCACGTGCTCGGGCAGGTGCAAACTCTCGTGAAGCTCCAGCACGTAGGTGTGGTTCTTCTTGAGCAACGCCCCCTCGGTGAGATCCAGGGTCTCTTCCCGATAGTTCTGGAGGGCTTCTTCGATGGTCTCCCCCGCACGGGGGAGAAAGGCCGCCCGGACCAGATAGCCCCGGGCCCCCAGGCGCAGATCCAAAGAAGCGGGTTGCACGTTGCCCTCGGGTATGGGTTCGTGCACCTTCACCGCTTCGGTGGCTATGAGGTCTTCGAGAATTTGTGAGGGAACGGCTCCGGTCTGTCGCATGGTCAAAGGGCTTCAAAGGGGAGTCCCGCGCTCCTTCATGCCTCAAAAGGTCTGCCCTGGATAAGTCCGAAGCAGATCGCATCTATCTTGAAGGTTGGAGAAGAAATTGTCCCTATCTACCCCTATTCGTGCCGCTAGAGGCAAAGAGATTTCGTGTCGCTCCTGGCCCCAGGAAGCGGCCTTACGCATGCTGATGAACAACCTGGATCCGGAGGTGGCCGAAGATTCGGAGAACCTGGTGGTCTACGGCGGTACCGGTAAAGCGGCTCGGAATTGGGAGTGCTACCAGGCGATCGTGGCCACCCTACGGGAATTGGGAGACGAAGAGACGTTGCTGGTTCAGTCCGGTAAGCCGGTGGGAGTGATCCGCACCCACGACATGGCCCCCCGGGTCTTGATCGCAAACTCCAATCTGGTGCCCAACTGGGCCACCTGGGACCACTTTCGTAAGCTGGAAAAAGAAGGTCTTATGATGTATGGCCAGATGACCGCAGGGTCCTGGATCTACATCGGCACCCAGGGGATCCTGCAGGGCACTTACGAGACCCTGGCCGAGTTGGCCCGGCGACACTTCGGGGGGAGCCTGAAAGGGCGCCTGGTCCTGACCGGCGGGCTGGGCGGAATGGGGGGCGCTCAACCGCTGGCGGTCACTATGAACGACGGGGTAGCGCTCTGTGTGGAGGTGGATGAGGCCCGGGCCCTGCGCCGAGTGGAGACCCGTTACTGCGACCGGGTGACCGGCGATCTTCGGGAGGCCCTGCGCTGGGCCGAGGAAGCCAAACACCGGGGGGAGCCGCTCTCGATCGGGGTGATCGGCAATGCGGCCGAACTGTTTCCTAAGATATTAAAAGAGGGAGTGATTCCCGACGTGGTCACCGACCAGACCAGCGCCCACGACATGCTCAACGGTTACGTGCCCGATGGCATGAGTCTGGCCGAGGCGATCCGGCTCCGAGGCTCCGATCCGGAAAAGTACGAAAGGCTGGCCGTGGACGCGGCTGCCCGACAGGTTCAGGCGATGCTGGACTTCCAACAGAAGGGCTCGGTGGTGTTCGACTACGGAAACAACATCCGAGCCGAGGCCCAGCGGGGCGGGGTGACCAACGCCTTTGATTTTCCAGGGTTTGTACCAGCCTACATCCGCCCCCTCTTTTGCGAGGGCCGAGGCCCCTTCCGCTGGGTCGCCCTGTCCGGAGATCCGGCCGACATCTATCGTACCGATCGAGCCGTCCTAGAGATGTTTCCCCGGGATGAAGCTCTCCATCGGTGGATCGAAAAGGCTCAGAAACAGGTGGCATTTCAGGGGCTTCCGGCCCGAATTTGCTGGCTGGGCTACGGCGAAAGGCACAAACTGGGGCTGGCCTTCAATGAGTTGGTGCGCCAGGGTGAAGTGAGTGCTCCCATCGTGATCGGCCGCGACCATCTGGATTCCGGTTCAGTGGCCTCTCCCAACCGGGAGACCGAGGGAATGAAAGACGGTTCCGACGCGGTCAGCGACTGGCCGCTCCTGAATGCAATGTCGACGGTGTCGTGTGGGGCTCACTGGGTCTCCCTGCACCACGGTGGCGGAGTCGGGATCGGGTTTTCCCAGCACGCCGGCATGGTGGTGGTGGCCGACGGCAGCGACAACGCCCGAGCCAGACTGGAGCGCGTACTCATGGCTGATCCGGCCCTGGGAGTCATGCGCCACGCCGACGCGGGCTACGATCTGGCTCGGGAATGTGCCCGGGAACGAGACGTACAAATACCCATGCTCTGAAAATCATTTAATGGTCAATTTTTACTGTTGAAACACAATTGTGACTATGATACCATGGACAGGTGTGGCCTTGGGCCGCAAAAGAATCTGGAAGTGAGAAATGGACATCGTCATAAGAGAAGTTGATAGAAAAAGGATGCGCGGGTGGCCGGAGTACCGGACTGTCTTCGCGGGTACCGTGACCTACGAAGTGGAAACCGAAGGTGAGGAAGAGCCGGCTACCGTTTACGTGAAGTATGAATTCAAAGAGAAGTACGGTCGCAAGCGCCGCCACATTACCGTTTACAAGAAAAAATCCGAACCCCTGGCCAGCTTCCTGGGAACCGATCGGTATTCGATATCCGGTCGAGTGATGTACCCGCTTCGAGAAAACGAAGGGCGTGCCCTTATCCGAGATCTCAAGGACCTGCCTCCGGACTATCGGGATTATGAACCGGTCCGTTACCGTCGCCACATTGAAGGTAGCGGTGCGCCTTACTGCTGGGGACTTCTCATTAAAGAGAACCCCGAAGAGTTGATCGAACTTGGGTTAGCCCGGGAGGCCGCGACCGCCTAACCCAGATGATGCGTCGGGGCTATCCCAGGGCACCGGGGTGCTGTTGCCAAGCTTTGACTTTCATACTAAAGTAGGCGCCTGTGCAGCACACCCCGGAGACAAACCGCCTCATCCCACCGCTAGCCCTCAACGAGTTTGAAGAGACACGCCGGGTGGGTGTAGAACTCGAGCTTTCCGGTCTGGAACTCGATCAGATTACGGCCATCGTGCAACAGGAACTGGGTGGGAAGATCCAGCGGGTTAGTCGCTACGAGGCTACCGTGGATACCGAGATCGGTCCGGTACGAGTGGAGTTTGACGCCCGGGCCTTCCGAGAGATGAAGGTTCGGAACTTTTTCCAGGAGATCGACCCCGAACTCCTGTCGGAAACGGACCGGGACAATCTGGAGACTGTGTTGGCCACCGTGGTGGGCTGGCTGATCCCGTATGAGATCGTCTTTCCTCCTATCACTCCCGACCTTTTCCCCCGGCTGGAAAGTGTGCGAAGTCGCCTGGGAGAACGCGCCCAGGGGACCGGGTCCTCGGTGATGAACGCCTTCGGCCTGCACCTCAACGTGGAGGCTCCGAACCGAGAGGTCAAGACCGTCCTGAGCTACCTACGCGCCTTTATGGTTTTGTTCGAGGAGCTGAAACAGGCCCACGAGATCGACCCCGTCCGAAACCTGAGCGGCTTCATCAGTCCTTTTCATTACGCCTACCGCAAACTCGTCTTAAACGAGTCCTACGCCCCCGATCTGACCACCTTCATCGACGACTATCTGGAGTACAACCCCACCCGCAACCGCCCCCTCGATCTGCTCCCTTTGCTTTTGCTGGTGGATCCGCAACGCATTCGTACGGTCTTGCCGGAGGAAAAGATTTCTGCCCGGCCAGCTTTTCACTATCGCCTGCCCAACAGCATGATCGATGATCCGAACTGGAGCATCACCCGGGAGTGGGCGGCCTGGATGAAGGTAGAGCGCTTGGTGGCCGACCCCGAGGAGTTGGAGCGACGCTGCCGCTACGAGAAGACGCGGATGCAAGGCCGCCTGACCTACTGGCTGCGGCGGTTGTGGCGCACCAAGCCCATTCTCTCCAGAAAGCCGCTGATCGGCGTGACCGGTCCGGACCGGGGGGGCTTTCCTGCCTGGTTCTGTACCGCCATAGCTATCCGCCGGGCCGGAGGTTTTCCCATCCGGCTGACTCCCCGAATGTTTCGATACGACCCCTACCTACCTCCCTTCGACGGGCTGGTACTGGGAGGTGGAGCCGACATTGATCCCCAGCGCTACGGGTCGGCCCTCAAACGAATTCTGGAGGAAGAGGATGGCCCGGACCCGGAGAAATCACTCTCCCGCCGAGTGCTGAGCCGAATCGTGGCCCCGGTGCTCTTTGTCTGGAGAGGTCTCACCTCCCTCACCTCCACCGAGGTCGACCGGGAAAGAGATTCCTTCGAACAGTCTTGCTTGAAGAAGGCCTTGAGGGAGAACCTGCCAGTCCTGGGGATCTGCCGCGGGGCCCAATTTTTGAATATTCATCTGGGTGGTACCCTGTACGAGGATCTCTCTAGCTTTTACGGAGAGGTGGATCGGGTCTCCTCGGTCTTACCCCGCACCCCCGTCACCCTTGAGACCGACAGCTACCTGGGCTTTCTCATGGGTTCTGAGCGCATTCGGGTGAACAGCCTCCATCGGCAAGCCGTCAAAGACCTGGGGTTGGGCCTGAGGGTGGTGGCCCGAGACGACGCCGGGGTTCCCCAGGCCGTCGAACTGGTGGGTCATCCGGGAGTGGTCGGGGTCCAATGGCACCCTGAATATCTACCGGTCAGCCGCCTCCAGCAGCGACTCTTCCACGCCCTGGTGCAAGAATCTCTCAGCCGTAAACGCTAGCTAGGAGCTCCTAGTGCACACACATCATCTCCAGATTGACCTTGACGTCCAAGCTCTGGGAGGGCACCTCTTTCAAAAACTCCTGTAGCTCCCAGGCCGCCTTACCGATCATGGCGGCGTTGTCGGTGCAGTAGAGGGGTTTGGGAAAGAACACCTGATAGGATTTTTTGGCCGCTTTCTCCTGGAGCTTGCTGCGCAGACGGCTGTTGCAGGCCACCCCACCCACTACAGCCAATCGTTTCAGCTCTAACCTTTTGGCTGCCCCCATGAGCTTGCCCACCAGCGTGTCCACCACCGCTTCTTGAAAGGAGGCTGCGATATCAGGGAGACGCTCAGGATCCTCTCCGCACTCGTGCCAAACCTTGCGGACCGCTGTTTTTAGCCCCGAAAAACTGAACTCGAAGGGCGACTTCTGCATCGGTCGGGGGAAATCGTAGGCCTGCGGATCGCCCTGGTCTTGACAAAGCTTATCGATCACCGGGCCACCGGGGTAGCCCAATCCAAGGAGCTTGGCCACCTTGTCGAAGGCTTCGCCGGCGGCATCGTCTCGGGTTTCCCCGAGGACCTCGTGGCGGCCCTCACGGACCACGCGCACCAACTGGGTGTGCCCCCCCGAGCAGACCAGGCAAAGAAAGGGGCACTCTACCTGGTGCTCTATTCGCACACTGTAGAGGTGACCTTCCATGTGGTTCACCCCCAGAACCGGAATACCCAGAAGCGATCCCAGCATCTTGGCCACCGCCACCCCCACCAGCAGCGAACCGGCCAGCCCTGGTCCGATGGTGACCGCGATCGCGTCGAGATCGGAAAGCGCGATCCCGGCCTGTTCCAGCGTGCTCTCCAGAAGGGGATGAATGACTTCCAGATGATGGCGACTGGCAAGTTCCGGAACCACCCCGCCGTACGGCTTGTGAAACTCCACCTGGCTGGAGATGGTGAGGGCCGCCACTTTCCCCTGAACCAATACGGCAATAGAGGTTTCGTCGCATGAGCTCTCAATGGCGAGCAGGGTCTTCATGGTTGCGCCTTTTTCGCGTTCAGGCGCGATGACCTTTGCCAGTTCGATCGAAAAGGTGTACTCCCCGGCTGTGGTCTAAATTTGCTCAGGTCAAATGTGGCGGGCCGGGGGCGCCTCATGCGCTCGGCGGGGGTTTTTCACGCGCTCGGCAGGGGTTTGAGGCAGCGCGGGGGTGCCGCATGCGCTCGGTAGGGGTTTGTGGCGGGCCGGGGGCGCCGCATGTGGCGACGCGGGGCCCCGCAACAGAATATAGCGGGATGAACCCGCTAATCTTAGCCGTTTGAAACCGCTAACTCACCCCACAACAGAACATAGCGGAATGAACCCGCTAACCTTAGCCGTTTCAAACCGCTAACTCGCCCCGCAACAGATATAGCGGAATGAACCCGCTAACCTTAGCCGTTTCAAACCGCTAACTCACCCCACAACAGAATATAGCGGAATGAACCCGCTAACCTTAGCCGTTTCAAACCGCTAACTCACCCCGCATCAGAATATAGTGGAATGAACCCGCTAACTTTAGCCGTTTCAAGCCGCTAACTCGCACCGCAACAGAACATAGCGGAATGAACCCGCTAATCTTAGCCGTTTCAAACCGCTAACTCTCACACCGCACCGCCCAGCGTAGTGAGGCGCCTCTTCCAAACCGTCTGCAGCAGCGCGGGGACGCCACATGTGGCAGGCCTAGGGTGCCGCATGCGCTCGCCGGGGTTTGCGGCAGCGCGGGCCCGCCGCATGGGGCAGGCCCCCGTCCAGCTCTTCCCAGGATTGACTCTCCGACATCCGAAGGGCTACTCATGGAAAAGCTTTCCGGGTTTCGAATCCTGCGCATGTATCTCATAATCTCCCTCGGCTCCGCCATCGCCGGTGCCGGCTACGCCCTGTTTCAGGTTCCCCACGGGATCGCCGCTGGAGGGGTGAGTGGGTTGGTGGTACTGATCAATCAATTCACCGGCTGGCCGGTTGGGCTGATGGTGGCTCTGTTAAACGTTCCGCTACTGATTCTCGGATTCTACCACCTTGGTGGCTGGCGCTTTCTAGGCCGAACGGTCTGCGGGGTGGCCGTGTTTTCGGTGGTCTCCGAAATTATGCTGGCCCGAATGCCGCAAACTCTGGAGGTCTACCCGGTCACGGAAGATGTGCTCCTGAACGCCATCTACGCCGGCGTGATCGCAGGAGTCGGCACGGGGATTGTTTTTCGAGCCGGGGGTTCCCTCGGCGGGACCGGGGTGATCGGCCGCATCCTCCAACGCAAGTGGGGTGTTCCCTTGAGTTCGATCTACCTCTACACCGATGGCGGCATCATTCTCCTGGCGGGCATCCTGCTGGGATGGGAGGCGGGACTTTTCGCCATGCTCACCTTGTTTCTTAGCGGAGTAGCGACCGATCACATGCTGGAGGGTCCAAGCGCCGTCCGAACCGCCACCATCATCACCAAAAATCCGGAAGCTGTCAGCTCGGCCCTCTCCAAACACCTGGGAAGAGGCGCTACCTTTTGGGAGGTGACCGGAAGTTATAGCAAGCAGCGTAGCGCCATGGTGCTCTGCACCATCGGCCGGGCTCAGGTCAATGAGCTCATTCAGGTCGTACGAGGTGTGGATAAGCTGGCCTTTCTCACCATCGGTGTTTCCCATCAGGCCTACGGTGGTAACTTTCAGCCGTTGAAGGAGTCGTCTTAAAGGCACGGCCGCCCAAAATCGCTGAGTAGCCGGATAAACCGGGGCGACTTCAGGTGGCCGGCCCACATAATTCGAGCGTCCTGGCCGTCCGCGTAGTAGTTTCGGCGACGAGCCGTGGTCACGAACCCAAAGCGCCTGTAGAGGGCGTGAGCGGGGTGGTTGGACCACTTGGCCTCCAGGGTCATCCAAGCCAACTGTTGTTGCTGGCACCAGGCCATGAGACTACCCAAAAACGGGATCGACAGTCCCTGGCCGCGCTGGTCTGGAGCCAGTACGATGGAGTTCAACTGAACCTCGTCGGCGGCCCACACCAGAAGAGCGGCCCCTACCGTTCGACCGGACAACTCGGCTACCACGGTCTTGCCGTTCGGTCGAGTCAGCTCTTTCAAAAACGTAGGGCGGTCCCAGGTCAATCCGAACGCCTCTTGCTCCAGTTCCCGGATCCGTTCGATATCGGACTGGATGGCGCCACGAACCAACAGCTTCACCCGGAGACCTGAATGTCAGCCTGGCGATGATAGGCGGGGGCGATCAGGCCGGGAGCTTGGAGTTCCCCCGCCTCAGCGGCCTGTCGGGTCATTACGCAGAGCGTGTAGGCGGAGAGCGCGGTGTGGGCACGCCGGCCGATGACCACCCCCCGGAAACCCACCGGCACCAGGTCCGGGTAGGCCGAGAACCCACCACCCACCAGGGCCAAAAGATCCGAGCGGACCGACAACTCCTTTTGAAAAGCTTGCGGGGTCCTCACATCGGTGGGAAGAAGCGAACGCCCGGAAGTGCTAAAAAGCCCGCAATACAGTTCCCTTCGCCGGGCGTCCAGGGCTACCCCGATGACTCCCTCTGCAGCCTGAAAATTCTCCCCGTGTCGCTTAGCCAGGCACTCCAGGGTATCCACCGCGCAGACGCCGCAACAAGCTGAATGGGCGATCGTTTTGGCTAGAGTGATACCCAGCCGGACCCCGGTAAAGGAGCCCGGCCCGAGGGGCACTCCCACTCCTTTGATCCGCTGATAGTCGAACCCGGCGGTGCGTAAAAGATATCCCACGTGCCCCGGTAGTTCCAAGAGAGCCCGGCGCGGGTTCAGACCCACGATCTCGGTGAAGTGACCCGCTTCGGTGAGTAAGCCACATGAGTACGTCTCTCCGGTACAGTCGAGGGCCACCCAACAGGATTCTATAGCCATGCTTCACCTATCTTTCGAAACAACCGCTCCGACCGAGGACCCCGTGCTCGCAACCGGAATTGCCGTTGGTCCAGGTCCTGGGGATGATAGCTACAATCGATGGTCAGGCGGTCTTGCGGCAGGACCCGGGGAAACTTATCGGCCCACTCCACCAGCATCAAGCCCGAGGAGTAATCTTCTATAAACTCTTCCCACCCCAATTCGTACACCTCGTCTTCGCTGCCCAGCCGGTAGAGGTCGGCGTGAAAGACCCGCAGCCTTCCCCCTTCATAATGTTGAAGAATAGAAAAGGTCGGACTGGTGGCAAGCTTGGCGCAGCCCAGAGAGCTCGTTAGGGCTCGGGAAAAAGTGGTCTTGCCGGCCCCTAGTTCACCGCACAGAGCTACAAACTGCCCCCCCTCGGCGTGCCGAGCCAGCAGTTCGGCCAATCGCTCAGTGGACTCCAAACTGTCCATTTGCAGGGTAAGGGTGTCACTCATTCGCGGAGGTCTCTTGCTATGGGTGCCAAATGCATTGAAGCAAGCATTTTGGGTTGGCGGGTAGCTACCTGCCAATCAAAACGAGAGGACGCTTCATGGATCGAATAGGAGATTCAGCCAAGAAGGGACTCGATTTTATCAAGAGTCGAGCGCTAGAGACCGTAGAGGTGCAGAAGCTCTCTTCAGTGGTCAAGGAACTGGAGGAGCGACGGAGGCAGTGCCTGCTGGACCTGGGGCACCGAGTGATGGCCTGCTACGGAACCGACGAGCTTAAGGATGAAGTTTTCCGGGACCGGGTGGAAGAGGTCCAGGCTCTCACCGCGGAGCTGGAATCCGTCCGGGGTAAGTACGAAGAGACCAGAACTCACCTGCGGCAGAGTGTGGAAGAACTAATTCCAGGACGACCCAAATCACCGATTCCGGAACCAGACTACGAGGATCTGTCACCTAAGTGAATCGGCCGCTTCCGGTCGTGGTCCTGGTGGAAACCATGGGCTCGGCAAACCTAGGGGCCGTGGCTCGCAGTGCCACCGCTTTCGGTTTAAGCAGCTTTCGCCTGGTCGCACCCCGCTGTGAGATCGATGAAGAGACCAGGAAGTGGGCCTGCTACGGAAAGCGAATTCTGCCGGCGGTGGCGTTGTATGACGATCTTCATACAGCGCTTGCCGACATCACCTTCGCGGTGGCTCTCTCTCGCCGGGAGGGGCGTTCCCGGCACAAGCATTACTCACTGCCCGTGTTGGCCGACAAAATCTTACCGGAGCTTGCCGATCAGAGACTGGCCTTCGTCTTCGGAAATGAGGAGAGCGGCCTTTCCTTGGATCACCTCAAGGCCTGTCACTGCTCGGCGGAGATCCCCGTGGCCGCTCTCGACGGTAGTCTGAATCTGGCCCACGCGGTGACCGTCACTCTCTACGAATGGCTTGGACGAGCCCGGGCGACCGACTCTGCGCCGCTCCCGAAAAACCACCACGAACAACCGGCCACTCCTCAGCGGATCAACGATCTGATGGACCGCTGCAAAGGACTCCTGGCCCGGATCGGCTACCCCCACCACCGCTCTACGCTAGAGCAAGAAATGGTGAAACTGGAAGCGATCACGGCTAAAGCCCAGTTAGAAGATTGGGAAGTTCGGCTTTTGTTTGGGATGCTAAAACAACTGGATTATCGCCTGGACAATCCCTAGCCCGCTCCCATCAACTCTTCGGCTAGCTTGCGCTGCTTTTCTGCTTCCTCGCTGTCTCCAGAGGCCTCCAGCAAGCGGGCCAACTGGCGCAGCGGCCCTACCAGCTCCAGGTTGCGATGCCCCAGGGCGTCGCCGTAGATCCCGAGGGCCTTGCGCACCAAAGACTGGGCTTTGAGATACTCGTTCTGATCGGCGTACAGCTCGGCCATCTCCCGCAGTAGAGAGGCCACCTCCGGATGCTCTTCACCCAGACGTTCGGTTCTCCACTCCAGCACCGTGCGCAGCAGCGGTTCAGCCTCCGATGGTTTGCCGCTGGTGCGATAGAGCCGAGCCAGGGCCAGGTTGGATTCGGCGATCTGAGAGCTATCTTCGTCAGCGAACTGCTCCCTGGTGTCGCGCGCCTTCTTGAGAAGTGCTTCGGCAGCGATATAGTTTCTCTGGTCCTGATAGACCAGCGCCAGGGTGTGCAACACTTCCGCCATCTTCAAGCCCGCACCGGCCACGGTACCCTGGATTTCGGCCGCGCGTTTCAGGTGAGAGGCCGCTTCCGAGACGTTGCCCTGAGATCGACAGAGCCTTCCAAGACCAAGCAAAGTGTCGACCAGTAAAGGACTGGAAGCCCCGAAGCGCCCTTCCAGAGCGCCCAGGTTGCGCTGGTGAAACTGTTCGGCCAGGGTCAACCGGCCTTGCTTTTGATAGAGACTGGCCAGACTGCTAACCGCCTCACAGACCCTCGGGTGCGAGCCCCCGTAGAAAGCCTCCCACTTGGTCAGGGCTTCTTCGAAAAAGCTTTCGGCTTTCTCCAGTCGGCGTTCAGAAAGGGCTATCTCTCCTAAAAGGTGCAAAATCGCGGCGACTTCCGGGTGCCGATCTCCCAGCAAGTCTCGAAGCAGATTCAGCGCGGTGTTGGCGTGAGTAGTGGCGGCAGACTCCGACTCCTGAGCCAATTCCACCCGGGCCAGTAGGGCCTCGATGCGGGCCTTACTGATAATGGCGGTGGCCTTGTGTTCGACATTTTCATCCTCGGAATCCAGCGCGTCCAGTGCCCGTTCGGCCAGGGCCGAAGCGGTCACCAGGCGGTTGTCGGTGTAGTGAATCCGGGCCAGTGCTTCAAAGGCCGAGGCCACGCCTTCGCTGTTGGGAGAGAGATGCTTGCTGCGGATATCGAGAGCTTCCTTAACCGCCGCCTCGGCTTGCTGGATGTGGCCCTGGGCCAGGTGCAGATAAGCAAACTCCTCACGCAAATCCGCCTTCTTCAGCTCTGAGGCCTCATCGTCGTGCCCCAACTGCTCGTACAGCACCTGCAGATGAGAGTCGCTCTGCTCGTACTCGCCGAGCTTGCGCAGGGTCGTGGCGAAGGCGAATCGATAGGGAAACCGGACCGAAGAATCCACCCCGTGGTAGTCGGCAATGATGGAGTCGGCTTTGGAATACAATCGACGGGCGGTCTTCAGGTCCCCGAGCAAAGCGCTGTGATCGGCCTGCAGTTTCAAGACCCGGGCGGTGGCCGGATGCTTCTCTCCGAGATGCTCGACTTTGATGGCAAAGGCCCGCTCCAGGGGCTCAGCGACTTGTTCGACCAATCCGCTGACCAGATAGACTCGAGCCGTTCTTTCCAGCAGGTCGGCCACTTCCAGGTGGCTGGGTCCGAGGACCGCTTCCACCGACTCCACCGCTCGCCCCAACAGCGGCTGAGCTTTCGACCACTGTTGTTTTTTCTCGTAGAGGCGAGCCAGAGCGGTCCAGGCTTTGGCGGTCCGGTGGTCATCCTCTCCGTAGCTTTCTTCCAACACCGCAAGGGCGGCCCGATACCGCTCCTCGGCCACTGAAAACTGGCTCTCCAGCAAAGCCAGGTCACCGATGGGGAATAGCGTTTCCGCCAGATCCGGATGGTTCTCACCCAGCAGTTGGACCTGTTGGTCAAGGGCTTTCTGGAGGTATTGGCCGGCACCCTCGACGTCGTTCTGGCTCAAGCTGATCTGACCCAGAGCGCGCAGACTTAAGGCCACTTCAGGGTGAGAGGCCCCGTGTTCCTCTACCCGAGACTGAAGCACCTTCTGATGGAGCTCTTCGGCTTCGACGAAGAGCTCCTGGACGCGATACAGTTCGGCCAAATCGAAGAGAACTTTAGCGATCTCGACCTGCGGTGGCTTGAGCAACTGAGTAAACTTGAGTCGACGCTTGGTGAGCTCTTCAGCCGCGGTGTAGCGACGAGCCGCCGTGAGTAAGCGTCCCAGCTTCTGGAGAGGCACAAGCAGGTTTCTATAGATCCGCTCGTGGCTGCCGCCGGCCCCGACATCGAGGGCGTTCTCCAGGTTGTCGATGGTTTCTCGCCAGGACTCTTCGGCCGCCTCCAGGTCTCCCCGGCGCTCACAACTCTCGGCCAGTAATTGTGACATCTGAGCGATCTCTTCATGCCGGCCGGTGGGTCGCGCTCGTTCCAGGTTCTCTTCCAGAAGAGTGGTGGCGCGCTCCTCGGAACCCTGCTCTCGATGGAGCAGGGCCAATCGGTAGAAAGGCGTGAAAAGATCCAGGGGACTGAACAGGTCCTCTTCCTGCAGAGCCAGCGCAACCTCCAGTCGCTCCTCAGCCGAATCCAGATCACCGATCCCGGTGGCTGTACGACCGACTGCTCGGTAGACCCGAGCCAGCCTGGGGTCACCGTATCCAAATCGTTTCTCTTGCTGAGACAGCACCTTGGAGAGACGATCGCCGGCCTCCTCGAACTGATCTCGCTCTAACAGGAGTTCACCCAGAGCCAGCTTCACCTCTTCGGTTTCTTCATCCCAGTTGAGGGGATCCTCGGGGAGATGAGCTTCGGCCTTCAAGAATAGTTCCAGGGCGCGATCGGTACGGTCGGTCAAAAGACACGCCTTACCGGAGGCTACCAGCAAGGAACGACCGGGCGGTTGGAGGTGCTTCTTGCACAGCGTGAGGGCCCGATCCAGCGACTTGTAGGCCTCCCCGGGGCGCCCCAGTTCCAAGGACAGCTTGCCCCGCAGATGACACACCTTGATCCAGCGCTGGTCGTCCTCGGGTAGCAGGCTGCGACAGAGTTCCAGGGTTCGCTGGAGAACGGCCTCGGTGGGGCTGAAGCGATGCTTTCGAAAGTAGACCGTGGCCAACCTCAGCAAGATCTCAGCCACCTCCCAGGTGTCCGGTCCGAGATTCGATTCCACGATATTCAGAGCGCGGGTCAGGCAGTTTTCAGCGGTTGAGAGGTCGTCCTTATTAAAGGCCAGCTCGGCTCTCAGGCTCAAGACATCACCCACCAGCGTGGACTCGCTTCCGTAGAGCGCCTCCCGCAGCTTGAGGGCCTGCTCCAGGTCCCTGGACACGGTTTCGCTGCCGTCGTAGAGGTTGCTCAAGTGCAACTGAGCAAACCCCACCAGGACCCTGGACCAGAGCTTTTCCATCGAGGGCTCAGGCTCTTCACCGACCAGCGAAAAGATGACCTCTCGAACCTCGAGTAGATGCTCTGCGCTATCTCGGGCCACCGCCACCGGCTTACAGCTGTTGGTGAGTTCCAACCAGTGGGCGTAAAGCTCTATGAGGAGGGCATCCTCTCCCCGGTCTAATCGCAGGGGCAGGGTGTCCAGGAAAAACTGCAGGGCTTCGGCAAAAGCATCATCGGCTACCAGAGCCAGACCGAACTCCTTCACCCACTCGGTGGGCAAGAGTTCACCGGTGTCTTCCCAGATGTCTCGAAGTCTGGTCCAAATCTCCCGGGCCTCTCGGGTGCGGTTCTGATCGCTGTAAAGCTTGGCAATCTCCCGCATGACCTCACTGCGCAGCGCAATAGAAACCAGGCTCTCGGTCTCCCGGATGACCGTTCGGGCCTGGTCTAGAGCTGACTCGGCCGCATCCAGCCGGCGCATCTTGCGGCCCAACCGGCCCAACCCAAGATGCAACGGAATCAGAATCTCGTGGCGGTTGCCCAGATGAGCTTCCAGGCCGGAAATGGCCGCGCTATAGGCTTCCACCGCTGTCTCATCGGCACCTAAACACTCCGCCAGGCGGGCCTGTTCAGCCACTGTACGGGCCCTGACTATGCTGCTCTCGTCTCCCTGCCCTTCATAGATAGAGCGGGCCTCGGTGAGTTCCTGAAAGGCCTGCTCCAGGTCGCCCATGGCTTCGGTCAGGCGGGCCAAGAATCTCAATCCGTCGGCCACCGAAGTGGGGTGGCGCAGGGCGTGGCTGCGCAGTTCGTGCACGTGGTCGATGAGTCGGCCCACGGCGGCGGTCGGTGCCAACTTCTTGGTCTCGAAGGTGAATCGAGCCAGAGCCCAACCCCGGCGCTCCCGGTACTCGTGCTTGCAGGTCAATTCGGACCAATCCGTCGGCTCCAACAGAGAATCCAATTCGGCATAAGCAGTGGCCGCTTCTTCTTCTCCGATCAGGTCTGGACGGTGGTGATAGAGGTTGAGCCTCAGGGCAAACACGGTCCCTTTTCGGGAGCGGCTCTCCGCTTCATCGTCATCCACCAGCGGCAACAGGTCGTCCAGTTGCCGCGCCAATTTTTCGAAATCGTGCAGCATGCTCCAGGTGCGGGCCTGGAGCAACTGAGCTTTGCGCTCCCACTCCTGTTTTCTTAGCGGAATCGCCTCTTCCCCGTAAAGGCGGTTCAAAATCGCCTGGCTCCCCCGAGGTTGACCCCGGAAGAGTAAGAGTCTGGTCAATAGAAGTTGATCCGAGGTAAACTCCGGGGCCTCCTCTCTAGGCTCTAGAGTGGAAGCCTGCTGGCGCAGCAGATTGATCCCGAGGTCAGGATCGTCGGAACAAACGAGCCTGGCCTTCTGTCCCAGGCAGTAGGCCAAGCTCAGCTCAGCGACCGCTCCCCGGGCCAGGGCCAGCTGGGTGGCCTCATCGAGAAAGCTGGAGAGGGTTTCCGTGTGCTCTCCCTCATCTCCCAGCAACAGCCGAATACCACGCAAGAGATCGTCAAGTTTGCCATCGATACCGACCTCTTCGAAACGCTCATAGAGCGAAAGAAGTTGATCCAGATGCCGGCGAGACTCCTCGAATTCACCCCGCCGCCGGTGGGCCTCTACCAGTGAACGGAGCAGTTCCCGGACCTGTACATCGTAAGGCTTGAGGTGGAAGGAAGCCAGGGCCAGGGCACGGTCTAAGGAGAGGATCGCCTCGTCGATCTGGCCTTTGCCCAACTGCAGGTCGCCCAGCCGTTGGAGGGAAGGGAGCAAGAGTACGGTCTTGGAACCCTTGAGCGTTTCGAACAGCTCCAGGCTCTTTCGGGTGTACTCCTCGGCCAGATCCCAGGCCGACTCGGCGACCGCCGCTTTGGAAGCCTCCTCGGCCAACTCAGCGACCGTCAGGTCGAGCTCTCCGTTGGCCTCCTTGGCCCAATGCACAGCCTTCTCGTAAGCCTGCAAAGCGGTCAGATCAAACGGCTTCGGTTCGGGAGGGTAGTAGCGGGAATTGTGGTCGGCAACCAGGGTATAAAACTTACAGATCAGGAGCTGCTCGGCCGCCCCTTTTGGTCTTTGCTTGAGTAGAGCCGTGCCGTCTTCCACGATGCGAGACTCCTCGCGGTTTCGGCGTGCCACCAGGCAAGAGGCGTACAACTCACTGATGGAGCAATCGTGGGGGCCACCCCGGCGAGAGAAGCGGAAATCTCGTTTTTTGACCGCCTCGTCCATGCGGCCCAGCTCCACCAGGTTTGTGATTTCCAGCAAGAAGGCGGTATCGGAGAAAAAGCGCCCACTCTGGGCATCCTCGACCACCGCGCTGTCTAAGCCGCTCAACTGCTCCAGGGCAGTGGCTGCTTCACCCTGCCCGGTGTAGACTGCGGTCAGACCCAGTCGGCCCCTGATGTGCTCGGTGCTGGTGGGAGGAGTGCTGCGCACCAACGAGCGCCAGGCTTGTTCGGCCCGTTCCCAGCGCTTTTGTCGGACGTAGATGTCGGCCAGTTTTTCCACCAGCTCGATGCGCATTCGGCGCTCTTCAGCGGGGGTATCCACCTGACCGTTGTGGCGCCTTAGATACTCCAGCGACTTTTCCCAACTGGAGACCGCATCAGGAAGCAACCGGCGTCGTTCTTGAATGGAACCCAGGTCGAAAAGAGTTCTTACCGAGCGCGGGTCCTCGAGATCCAGATCCTTGGTGCGAGAGCGGACCGCCCGATCATAATACTCTTCGGAGAGTTCTCGCCGCCCAGCGGTCCGGGCCAAGCTCCCGATCCGAGAGAGTAATGCCCCGTCGTCTAGCTCCCCTGAATCGAGTTCTAGAATCTCGTCCAGGAAAGGGCCCAGGTTGGCTTCTGCCTTGGTTTCGAAAAGTTCGCAGGTGGTGACCAGGGCTTCCAATCGCGCCGCCGGCTCGCTCTCTGGAGCAGACGCGATGCGGTCGGCTTGCTCCCGCAGCGCTTCCCAGTCTTGAACGCCCTGATAGGCCCTGAGCAACAGCAGTTCGTAGCGTCCGGCCGACTCCCCCTGGATGCTGCCTTTGCCCACCGTGATAAGCTTGGCCAGGGCTTCGGCCGGAGTTCCGGAGCGGAGTAAAGCTTCCACGTAACTAAGAAAGTAGGAGGCTCTCTCCTCCCCGGGGATCGAAGCAGCGCGCTCGATCAGGGGCAGAGCCTCCGCCATTCGGCGCTGCCTTTCCAGTACCACGGAGAGCGTCGCCAGAGTGGGAGCCAGTCGAGGGTCATCGTCGCCGTAGAGGGCGGTCTGTACTTCCAGTCGACGCCGCCCGAACTCCTCGGCCTTGGCGTAACTCTGGGAGTTCATAAACGACTGAACGACCAGTTCCAAAATCCGGTCGACGGACTCGGATTGAACACCTCCGAGTTGCTCGGCCACGGCCAGAGCCCGCATCAAGTGCTCCCGTGCCGCCTCTTCATCCGAGCTTTCCCTTTGGGAGTCGGTCAGCTCCAGCAGACTCTCCAGTAGCTGGTCCTGATACTCCGGACCGGCTTGCGCCCAGACCCCCACCAGGCGTTCTTTCAGGATCGTTTCGGCCTGGGGATCGGGGTCTCCAAACTCCAACTGCTTCAACTGAGCCCGCACCACCTCGGAACAGGCCGAAGGCGGCAGACCATGGGGACCGCTGACGAGCTCCTCGGCGCGATTCAGGTGAGGCTCAGCATCCCGGGGCTTCTTGTTTCCCTGATAGACAGCGACCAGCGCCAATAAGGTCTTAAGTAAGCGTGGATCGTCGGGTTGAAAGGAGTTTGCTTCCCCCAGCGCGCTCTTCAGCAGCTGTTCCGCCTTGCCGTACTTACCCTTCTTGAGCTGGGCTTCCCCGGCGTCGAAGAATGTATCCCACAAGAGCATGCCCCGAGTCTTCCTCCTAAATCGAGTCAGGCCTTCCGCAAAGAGATTTTCTCAGCGGCCCTTCAGGCGAATGATGGTTTGCTCCAGGCGGCTCAATTTTCGTTGAGAAAGAGCCAGTTCGGCCTCCAGTTCAGCCACCCGTCCGGGGGCCTCCACCTCGCCGCCGTCGCCAGCCGCTTCTTTCCCCTGGAGCCGCCAAATTTCGGCCTGCAATCTCTCGATCTCCTTGTCTCGTTCGAGCAGTAGCGTTTCCACGTTGTCTCTGGATTCATCTTTTCGCTCAGCAGCCGACAAAGACTGGCGCAATTTGGCGATCTCTTCGGTGAGGCGGTCGTTTTCTTCCCGCACCGAAGCCCCTCCGGTCTCCAGTAAGACCTGCTTTTCTCGTTCGAGAAGCGCGGCCGCCTCTTCGGCCTCCACCAGGGCATCGGCGATCACCTGAAATTCGTTGTCCTTGTCCTCCAGTGCCAGCTTCAGCAGATCCAACTGCTCGGTGAGATTGCTCACCCGGGCCAGATTCTGTTGGGCCGCCTGGTCGGCGTCTCGGCGAGCCACTCGGATCTCTTCTAGTTCGGCGGTCAGTTGTTTGACCCGTTCAGCCAGCAGATGCTCGCGCTCTCCGGTTTCCTCGATGGCCGCCCCAGCCGAGCCTCGCTTGTCTCCCAGCGCGCTCTGCAGACGGGTCAGTTCCCCTCGCAGACTCTCGATGGTCTCAACCTGCTCCGAGGCGACCCTCTCGGCCCGGGCGGCCCGGCTCATGGCGATGGTTTCGGCGGCCGACAGCTCCCCGGTCTCGGCGACCAGCTCTTCCAACTGGGCGGTAAGCTCGGCTACCTGAGCTTCCAACTCCTGTTCCCTCTCGCCATCTCCCTCGGTGGAGGGTAGAGCGGCCACCGATTCCAGTTCGGAAACCTTTTCCTCGGCCTGGGCTGCCCGCTCGGAAGTGTGGCGCAGCCGGGCCTCGGTCTCTTCAAACCTGGCTCGTAAGGCGGAGAGTTCGCTCTCCAGTTTTTCTCGCTCCCCGGATTGGCGGCTCTCCAGCAATCCCATCTGGACGTCCCGGTCTCGCTCGAGCTTTCTCAGCTCTTCTCGCAGGCGTTCCTTTTCCAGTTCGTTGGCGGATTCGCTTGCGCTCTCGTGGGCCTTGTGCTGGGCCACTTCGTTCTTGTAGGCCTGCAGTTCATTGCCGAGGGCTTCGAGTTGAGCCTCGAGCTTGGTCACCCGACCGATCCGCCGGCTCAGCTCCTCTTCCAGGTTGGAAAACTTGACCTCCGAAGTTTCCGCCCGGTCGAGCGCTGCCGCCAGTTGTTGCTGGAGCACCTTATTCTCATCGAGCTTGTCGCTGAGTGCCTTACGAAGTTCCTGTTCCTTGCCTTGAACCTCAATCAGGGTCTCGCCCAGACGGTTTTCCAGACCTTCGTTGTGGGCCAACTCCTGCCGTAGTTCGGCGATCTCGCTCTCGCGCTCCTGAAGCTGCTGCTGGTACTCGGAGGCTTCGGAACGAACTGTTTCCAGCTCTTTGTTGCGTCCGGACAACTCGACTCTCAGCTGCTGCAGGTCGTTGCTCAAAGACTCTTCGACGCTGCGATCCTCGGCAGCCAGAGCGAGTTGTTCCAGCTCTTTTTCCAGAAAGGTGGCTTGCTCAGCAGAGGATTCGAGATCCATCTCCAACTGGCTGACGATCTGTTGAGACTCCTCCAACTGACCGGCCAGGTTGGCCACCTCGGCTTCCAGTTCAGCGACCCGCTCGTTCTTGGCCTCGACTTCCGATTGGAGGCTCTCTTGTTGGAGCCCGGTCATTTCGGTCGACTGGTGGAGCGAACTCAACTGACTCTCGAGTGCTCGAACCTCATTCTCCAGTCGCTGGTTTTCTTCGTTGAGGTTGGCGATCTCTGACAGGGAGCGGCTTTTTGCCTCCTCCATCTCGGCCAGAGCTTCTCGATCCTTGTGGAGTTCGGTGACCTGAGACTCCAGCTCGAGCTTGCGCGCCTTTTCCTCGTCGAGTTCAAGGCGCAGGCTCTCGTTCAACTCCTGGGATTGGCTGAGCTGCTCTCCCAACTGGTCGGCGGATTGGCCGAGGGTCGACTCCAGGGACCGAAGCCGGGCGATCTCGGTCTTGATCTCTTTATTCTCAGCCTGCAGCTTGAGTAAAATCTCTCGCTCGGCTTGCCGGGCGGTGTGGCTACGCTCGAGATCAACCTGAAACTTATCGGCCTCGGTCTGCTTTTCGTAGAGCTGTTCGGCCAGAGTCCGAAGCTTCTCCAGGTTTTCCTGGCGGGTGGCAGCCAGGGCCTCGATCCGGCCCTTGGCCGCTTTGATGTTGGCCGCTGCGGTGCCCAGTTTTTCCTGCAGCTTGGAGACCAGAGTCTGAGACTCCAGCAGCTGCTTTTCTAGATGTTGCGCCCGCAATTCGTGGGTTCTGGCCAACTCCTGGAGCTTTCCGCTTTGCTCTCCTTCGGAGTGCCAGCGTCCCTTGAGTTGGTCCAGCTGAGAGTTCAGCAGCTTGTTGTTGGCGGCCAGTGTGGCGAGCTGGCGCTCCAGATCACGGACCTTACCGGAGACCACCTCCTGGACCTCTCCGGCCTCCGCTCGCGATTGCAATTCCTCCAGGCGAGATTCCCGCTCCGCCAGGGTTTCCTGCAGATCGTCGACTTTGCGCTGCTGAGAGGCCAGGTTATCCGCCAACTCTTCATAAGCGTAGTCACGCTCTTTCAGCCGCTTACCGACCTCTTGAAGCTGCTCTTTGGCTACCGCCAGTTCGCCGGCCAGGGTATCCGTCTTCTCTCGGGACTGGACAGCTTTATCGGTACTGGATCGGGCGGCTTCCTCCAGTTCGATGATGCGCTTCTTTGCGATCTGCAACTTAGAAACGGCCTCTCCCACCGTCTTCTCTAGTTTCGCGACTCGCTGCAGCCTGCTACCCAGCTCTTCTTGTAAATGACTCAGGCGGACATCATCGTTGGCGGCCCGTCCTGAATGTTCGGCCAGCTTGCTCTCCAACTCGTGATGAGAACGCTCCAGGCTCGCGATCCGCTTTTCCGCCTCGGCCTTCTCCGAGAGAGCTTCCTCCAGGCGCCCCTGGAGTGCCACCAATTCCTCCCGGGCGCTCTCCAGGGCTTCGATCTGGATCTGCAGTCGGTCGGTTTCGACTTCCTTCTGCTCCAGAAGGTTTTCCATTTCGTCGAGAGCGGCCGATTGGTCCTTGAGCTGCTGCCGCAGCTCCTTCAAGTCGTCGGTCTTACTCCGTAACTCAGACTCCAGCCGCGCCACTTCTCCCCGAGATTGCCGGAGCTGAACCAGCAGTTCTTGCTCGCCCTCCATCTCCAAGCTCTGGTGCTCCAACTGGGCCTGCAGATCGGCCTGCCTGGCCAGGGCCTCTTCCAACCGGTTGGAGCGCTCCCGCAGGTCTCGTTCCAGGTCTTCGATGGTGCGTTTGTAGCGCTCGCTTTCCGAGCGGACTTCTGCCAGCTTCTCATGGGACGAGCCGAGCCTGGCCATTTCGTGACGAACCCGGCTGAGCAACTGCCCTCGAGAGGTCAACTCGGCTTCCAGGTCCCGACATCGCTCTAGAGCCGCGCCGCGCCCGGCATCCAACTCGGAGATGCGAACCTTGGCTGTCTGCAGCTTGGCAGCGGCCGCGCCCAGCGCCTGCTCCAGCCGAGCCACCTTGTCCAGGCGTGCCCCCAGCTCTTCCCGCAGGTGGGAACTCTGCAGCTCAGCGGTTTCGGCGGCGTCGTGGGCCGCGGTCAGCTCATCCTCAAAATCCTGGGCCCGGCGCTTCCACTCCATGGCCTCTTCCTGGGCCTGCCGTAGCTGCCGGGAGGTCTCCTCCAGACGCTCGTCCAGCATCTTGACCTTGGTCTCGAACTCGGCCATCTGGAGCAGTTCGGACTCGGTACGCTTGGACTCCATGCTGCTCTGGCGTATCTCGGATTCCAGCTCTTCGATGCGCAAGTTGCGGCGCTCGAGCTTATCTTCCAGCCGGGAGATGGTGGCCTGGCCGTGATGCACGGTATCGCGCAATTGATGCTCGATCAGAGCTTTGTCTTGCAGCTCGTCTCGCATCTGCTGGATCCCGCTCTGCAGGTTCTGTTTTTCTCGCTCCGCCTGAAAGTGTGACTCTTCCAGAGTTTTCAAGCGGGCCTTGGCACCCTGAAGTTTGGCACCGGCGGCCCCCAGGGTGGCCTCCAGCTTGGTCAGGCGAGCGACCTTCGACGAGAGCTGCTCCTTGAGGTTGTCCCGTTCCATCTCCAGGGCAAGGCGCGCTTCCTCGGCCGCCTCCAACTCAACCTGCAGCCCATCAGCTCGGCGAGTCTCGTCCTGGAATTGTGCGGCTACCGCTTTCTTTTCCGAATAGGCCCGATCCAGCTCGTCCTGCAGACGTTCGATCTCGCTCTCCAGGTCAGCCAGCGCAGAGATCTCGATCCGCAGCGATTCGACCCGGTCTTCTCCCTCTCCAAGTTGTCTCCTCAACTCGGACAACTCAGCTTCTCGGGCTGCCAGTTTCTTCTGCAGATCAGTCACCGAGGTCTCGCGGTTGCCCAGGATCGACTCGGTCTCGTCGGCACGACGACGAACCTCGGCAAGCTCGGCAGCAAGCTCCTGGTTTTGCCGTTGCATCTGCTGGCTGGACTTCTCCAACTCTTGCAGGCGTTGCTCGCTTCGGCGAACCACCGAGGTGGAAGCGGTCAGTTCTCCTCGCATCTCTTCGGAGCGCTGGTTGGCCGCCGCAACCTGCTGCTCGAGCTTGGCGATGTGGATCTTGGCGGTCTGGAGCTTCCCGGCGGCACTACCCAGGGTAGCTTCCAGCTTCTGGATCTTGTGGACTCGCAGGGTCAGTTCGTCGGTCAGATTTTGGACTTGTAGGGCCGAGGTCTCGGCAATATTGCGGGCCTCCTCCAGGCTCCCCTCGGCCAGTTCCTTCGCTTCGGCCAGGGTCTTGATTCCCTCTTCGGCTTCCCGGAGCTTTTGCTGAAGTTGCTCGGTCCGAAACTGGGACTCGATCTCCTGGTCGCTGACCTGGGCCAGATCGACCATCATCTGTTCGAGTTCTTTGTCTCGCTCCTCCAGCATCTTCTGCAGCTCGGCGTTGCGACGACCCGCTTCGTCTAATCGAGTCTGCAGGCGCTCGGTGGACTGAAGGTCGGACTCCTGGCGCCCCTCTAGTTCAGCGATCTTGACCTGGTACTGAGCCAAACGTCGGGCCTGGCTCTCGACCTCCTCCACCAACTCGCGGTTGCGGGTGGTGACCGCCTCCACCTGTCCCTCGGAGTGGATGATGTGCCGCTTGGCCACCTTCAGCTTGGCCACCGCGTTGCCCAGGTTGGTCTCGAGTTTTTTCAGGCGACCCAGCCGGGCGGAGAGCTCCGATTGAAGGTTCTCCGCCTTCAATCTTGCGATCTCGCCCTGGTCCACGGCCTCGGCCAGGCTCTCTTCCAGTCGCGAAACCTTACCCCGCTCTACAGCGATCTCTTCCCGGATCCGCGACTCTGTGTCGCGTGCCGCTTCCAGTTCAGTGGCCAGCTCCAAGGCACGGTTTTCAAACCCCACCAGGCGCTCGATCTCCCGGCTTAGCTCCTCGATCTCAGCCTGCCGAGCCTCTTCATCCTGGTGGAACCGCTCCACCTCTTCGGTGCGGGCCATGAGCTCTTCTTCCAGCTGGAGCATGGCCTGCTGGTACTCTTCGATCTCTTCTTGCCCGTAGCGCTTCTCGGTGGCCGTCTGTTCGAGAGTTTTCTCCAGTGCCAGACGCTTTTCCGTCTCCTCGGCGAGCTTCTGCTCCAGCCCCTGGATCCGCTCCATCTTGCCGGTCAGGGCTAGCCGACGTGACTCATCGGCCTCACTCGATTCGTCGAGCTGCAGCTTGAGATGTTCGAGCTCAGCCTGCTTCTCGAGGTAGGAAGTCTTGAGAGCGTCGTAGCGCTCGCCCACGGTGCGGAGCTTGTGGCGAGCCTCCTCCACCCCGGCTCGAAATTTTTTGGTATTCTTCTCGGCTTCCAGCAGAGCTTCCCGATCGGTAGCAGACCGCTGTTCGGCTTCCTCTCGCTCGGCTTCCACCTGATCCACCGTCTCACTCAAGAGCGCCAATTCGGCCTCCATGCTGGAGAGAGCCTGATGGGTGTCGGTCAGCTCGGCCTGATTATCGGCAAGCCTGGCTTTGAGGTGGGAGATCTCGTCATTCTTCTCCTCCAGTTCTTGCTGCAGGAGCCGGGTTTCTTCCGACCCGCTGCGGTGTTCCCGGCGGAGAGCCTCCAGGTCGGTCCTGGCCTCCCGCAGCTCCTGGGCCAGGTCCGAGTCCTGGCGATCCGACTGGCTACGGACTTCCTCCATCTGGTGGCGGAGAGTCTGAAGTTCTGCGTCCCTTCCGGCCAGTTGGTCTTCCACCTCGCCCAGACGCATGATCTCCAGGGCCATCTCTTCCATCTCCTGGTCCCGGGTGGTCAGGATGGCTTCCAGCTCGTCACACCTGGCGCGACTCTCCTGCAGGCGACTCTGCAGTTGAGTGACCATCTCGTCTTTCTCCACCGCACCCTCGGCGGTCTGAGACATGAGACCTTCCAGTTCGGACAGCTGGGTTGAGCGCTGCTGAAGCTCCCGAGAAAGCTGGGCCCGATGCTGGTGAGCTTTCTTCAGCTCAGTCTCGAGTTGGGCGATACGATGCTTGGCCGACTTCAGCTTGGAAGCAGCGGTGGTGATGGCTCCTTCCAGAGAAGCGACCCGATCCTGAGTAGCCTCCAGGGTGGTGGATTCTTGATTGGACTGCTCCCGCAGCCTGCTAAGCTCCAGCCCGGCCTGGCGGGCCGCCTCTTGAACCGTGGCCAGCTCTTCCTTCAAGGGGCGCAAAGCTTGCAGCTCCTCGGTCAGAATCCCCACCGTCTCGGTGAGCGAGGAGAGCTCTTGCTCTCGCTCTTCCACCAGAGCGTTCATGTCCTCGATGGCCGAATCCAGCTCGTCGCGCTCGGCTCTCAGCTCATCGAGTTCAGTGGCGGCCGCTGCGTGCAACTCCCGTTCACTGAAGAGCTCGCGATGCTGCTGTTCGTTGACCCCCAGCAGATCCTCGAGCTCCGCGCTCATCATCTCGATGCGCTCTTTAGCCTCCAGGAGTTCCTGGTCTCGGGCCTCCAGAATTCGGCGAGACTCCGCCAACTCCAGCTTGGTCGCTTCCAGAGCCTGCTGGCGGGAGACCAGGTTGGAGCGCAACGCGGTATACTTCTCCGCGGTGGCAGTCAGCTTGGCTCTGGCTTCTTTGAAGGCTCCCTCCAGGGCTTCGGCCCTGGCTCTGCTGTCGTTGAACTGCTTGTCCAGGGTCAACAAGCGCTCTTTGATGGCAGCTCGATCCCGCAGCGCCGAATCGCGTTCCCCGGTCAGTTCGGACAGTCGCGCTTCTAGCTGAATTCGTTGTTCGTCGGCCGTTCGCGTGGCCTCCCCCAGTTTCTCCAGCTCGGCCCGAGCCTGCGTGAGTTCCTGGTTCAGAGCATCGGCGGTCTGCTGGGCTCCCTGGAAAGCCTGCTCTCGTTCCTCCAGCTGCAGATGCTGTTCAGCCAGCAGGTCCTGAAGGTCCACGGTTTCCGATTGGAGTTGCTCGTACTCCGTTTGAATAGAGGCAGCCTGGGCCTCGGCCTCAGCCTGCTGCTCTTGAGTTCGAGCCAGCTCATCGGCCAGTTCGGCCAGTTCTTCGGTCCGAGTTTCAAGTTCCGTTTCCAGATCATGCTTCTCTTCGGAAAGGAGCTGCAGGGCCTCTTCCCTTTCAGAGAGCCGGGTCTCGTCTTCCCGAGCTTTTAAAGAAGCGTCTTCCAGAGAGCCGCGCAGCGACTCCAACTGCTTTTCCAGAGCTTGCTTGGCGGCTTCCAGGTTGGCAGATCTGTGAGCCAGCGCCTGGCTGTTCTCCAGCGACTTGACCAACTGCTCCTTGAGACCCAGGGCTTTGTCCTTGTGAGACCTCAGGGCCGAGCGCATCTGCTCGTAGCGGGCCTTCAGGGCTTCGATGGTCTCCACACTCTTGCGGTGATGGACCTCCAGGCGTTCCGACTTTTCCCGGCTGAGATCCAAACTTCGGGTCTGCTCATCGAATCTGGCTTGAAGTGCATCCAGGACTCGGGCCAATTCGTCCCGCTCGTCCTGAGTGGCGGTGAGAGCCACGGCGATCTCTTCAGACTCTTGATCCCGAGTCAGGACCTGCTGGGTCAACTCTTCGACGGAATGGTCTTTCTCGGCCAATTGATTGGACAGCTCTTCGAGCTGCTCCAGGAGGACTTCCCGCTCTTCGGTGGCCTCCTCGGCCTCGGTCTCGGCGGAGGTCAGCCTCTTCTCCAGGTCTCGAGCCTTCTGTTCCCACTGGGCGGCGTGCTTCTCCTGGGCGTCCGACTTCTGGCGCGCCGCCAGGAGGTGTTCCCGGAGTGCCTTGGCCTTCTGATTTTGGTCCTCGAAAGCCGCTCTCAACTGGTCGTATCTCTGTTTGAGGATGGTGATCGTCTGAGTGGTCCGGATCCGCTCGGCTTCCAGCCCCTTGAGCCGTCTCTTGACCTGATCCAATTCCGAGACGTCATCTTCGGCCAGCGCGGAAACCTGACTTTCGGACTCGGTGAGAGCGTCCTCCAGTTCGTTAACTTCCGAAGTCTTGACTTCCAACTGGGTGCTGACTTCATCCAGACGCTCGGTGAGTTCCTCTACCTGTAGGCGTGCCAGACGCTCGGATTCCTCGAGTTCTGAAACTCGCTTGCGCAAAACCCCTGATTCAGGGCCTGCTGCGGGCGCCTGGCCCTCTCTGGCCTCCTCGAGTTCGCTTTCCAGGCGAGCCATTTCGTCTTCGGCTAGAGCCAGTTTCTCGGTGAGCTCTTCGTGGTCCAGGAGCCGGTCTTCGAGTTCGCCAACTCGCTCCCGCAAGAGTTCCAACTCCTCAGAATCGAGACTCTCTTCCCCCCCTTGCTCGAGTTCTTCGAGCCGGTTTTGGAGTATCTCCCTCTCGCTCTCAAGCTCCTTCAGCAGCTCTTCTTTGAGAGCCAATTCCGACTCCAGGTGCTCCACCAGCGCCGGATCAAGGAGGGTGTCGGTGGATTCGAGAAGCTGCTGTTCCAGGGCGCTGATTCGCGCCTCCTGCTCATCCAACAAAGCCTCGAGATCGGCGGTGAGCTGCTTGCTCTCTTTGAGCTGCCCCTCCAGCTCCACCAGTCGTTGCTCGAGGGCTTCTTTTTCAGCCACCACCAGCGCCGATTCGGCGACGGCCCCGCTCTCGATCTCCAGTGCCTCGTGGAGAGCCTCGAGCTGGTTCTGGGCTTCCATCAGTTGCTCTGAAAGGTCTTCGACCAGAGAATTTTCGGATTCCAGCCTGGACTTCAGCGCCTCGACCTCTTCCCGAGACTCCTCAAGCAGGCCGGTCAATTCGTCGAGTTCATCGCTCTCAGCGGTCGCTTCCAGGGCCGCGTCGAGAGCCTCTTCCATAGACTGGAGCCGATCGTGATCGAGCTGGGCCTGCTCTTCGAGAGCCTGGCGGGCGGCCTCGGAAGCCTCCAGGGCGGCTTTCAAGTCCGAAGCATCGGCGGACACAGCAGAGCCTGCAGACGATCGGTGCTCAAGTTCGGCAATCCGTTCCCTCTGCTCTTCGTGCGACTCTTCGAGCGATTCCAGCTTGCTTTTCAGCTTCTTTACTAAAAGCTGGGACTTCTTGTAAGCCGCCTTGTACTTGGCGGCCCCGCTAGCCTTCGTCGCTTCCGATTTCTGCCCGTCTGCCAAATTACTTCCGTACTGCTCTACCCTGGTGAGAGGGCGCAAAATCAAAGACACGACACGCCTGCGGCGTGCCGAACCTGCTGAGCTTTATTGCAGTACCGGTAACTCCTTCTGTCGAAGATCCTGGTCCCCACCCGAACGGCATAACCATCCACGGTGCCCCACCGAGCGTTGAATTTCTATCAATTTCCATGACTTCCCCCTACTTGAGGGAAGAGTCTTTGAGCGGGCCCTACCCTGCCAGTTCTCCGGTCTCAACCGGGTCCAGGTCTTCCGTATCGGAGGGTTCTACCGATAGGTCCGGCACGCTCAGTACAAACCGACTCCCTTTCCCCTCCTCACTAAAACCGAACAGGGTACCTCCCAGCCCTTCAGCCAAACGGCGGGACATGGAGAGTCCCAGCCCGGTTCCGCCGTAGCGCCGGGCGATGGAGGCCTCGGCTTGCACGAACGGCTCAAAAACTTTCTGCAACTGCTCCTCCGTCATCCCGATGCCGTTGTCCGACACCTCCACCACAACCGCCGCGCCTCTTTCGTTCTCGGTCAAGGAGTGCCGCATGCGGACTTCGATCTCACCCTCGTGAGTAAATTTGCAGGCGTTGGAGAGCAGGTTGTAAAGACATTGGCGATACTTGGTAGGGTCGGTCAGGAGAACCATCTCCTCGGTCTGCCCGGGAGAAGCCTCGAAACGCAGGGTGTTCCCATTTTTCTCCGCTTCTTTTTCCATGGCCTGGACCAGTTCGCGAATCAGGATGTCCACCCGAATCGGCTCCCTGCTGAGCGAAAGTTTGCCGGCTTCCAGACGGGAAAACTCCAAAAGTTCATTGATCAATCGCAGGAGGTGTTGCCCGGAGTCTTTGATCCGCTGCAGATCGTCGCGAAGTTGCTCCGGCCCCACCGCCCCGGCGTCCTCGGACAGCATCTCGCTATATCCGATCACCACGTTTAAAGGCGTGCGCAATTCGTGGCTCATGTTGGCCACGAAATCTGTCTTGGCGCGGCTGGCTTCCAGAGCCAGATCCCGGGCCTTGGAAAGCTCCTTGTTGGCGCGGGAGAGCCGGGCCAGGGTCTTGGCCTTGAAGCGATCATTGAGAAAGGCGGTGGAAACCATGAGAGTCAGCAACCCCAGATGAATCGCCAGGTATAACAACAGGGCCCCCCCCACCATCTGCCCCGTGACGGCTGCCATCCAGGCCACCGTAAAGATCTCGATTGTGGCTAGAACGGTCCAGACTATCGATGAACTCTTGTCGCAGATGTGAATGGCAAGAATGGGAAGAAAGACGATCCAGGCGGGAGGCACTCCCTGAATCTTTCCGGTGTACAGGGTCAGCACGTGAAGAAGGGCCCAAATTTGGGCCAGCAGGATGTTGCCGGCGATGGTGACCGAACCGGTCAGCCGCAAGCAGGGTAGAACCGCCGTTCCCACCAGAAAAATGGTCAGAGCGGCCCAGGCCAACTGCGGCAGATCGAGCGGCCCGAAGAGCGCGAACACAGCCACCGCGTTGAACGCCATGATGGCCAGACTGGTATCCAGGAGAATACGGCTCCGCCGGCGATAGTCTACCCCCCGGCGACGTACAGATTGGTCGAGAAATCGATTAAACAAACGCCAACAGTCCCCAGACTTTAAGCTGTCCCGCCTACCTTTCTGCGATTCTCTTTTAGAAGCTGCTCGGCTTCTGCGGCCGGCATGGGTTTGGAAAAGTAGTAGCCCTGGCCGTACAGGCAATCCAGGGCCTGCAACGATTGCAGTTGGTCGACCGTCTCGATGCCTTCCGCCACCGTCTTAAACTTGAGATTCTGAGCCAGAGACACGATGGTCCGCACGATGGCCGCGTGCTCCCCTGGAGAGTCGTTCATACGACTGACGAAAGAACGATCGATCTTCAGGGTGTCCAGGGGAAACCGGTGGAGGTAGCTGAGGGAGGAGTAGCCGGTCCCGAAATCGTCCAATCCCAATTGGACGTTCCGCTTCTTGATCTCGTGGAAGATTTCAGCCGCTGAGTCCTGATTGTCCATAAGCGCGCTCTCGGTGATCTCCAGTTTGAGGTCCTGGGGATCCAGTCCCGATTCCTGCAAGACCTGGTCGATCACGTAGACGATATCCCGCAAGGCGAATTGCTTGGCCGAGAGATTCACCGAGATACTGAGAGGCTGGCCGAACTTGCCCTGCCACTCTTTGGTCTGGCGGCAAGCCTCCTTCATGACCAGGCGATCGATAGGGAGAATGAGTCCCGTCTCTTCGGCGATCCCCACGAATTCATCAGGAAAGACCCGACCGCGCTCGGGGTGAGCCCAGCGCACCAGGGCTTCAAAGCCGATGATCATTTCGTCGGCCAGGTCCACGATGGCCTGGTAAAAAACCTCGAACTCTTCCCGCTCCACCGCCCGGCGCAGGTCGGTCTCCAACTGCAGGCGACGAGAACTCTGGGTGTGCATAGCCCGGTCGAACATCTCGTGGCGGGCTTTGCCCAGAGCCTTGGCCCGATTCATGGCGGTGTCGGCGTCGCGCACCACATCGTTGGGAATCTCGTAGCCGGTGGCGGAAAGCGCGATCCCCACCGAGGCCGAAGTAAAGACCTCGTGCCCTTCCAGGGTGAAGGGCGACTGCAGAGCTTCCTGGATCCGTTCGGCCACCCGGGTGGCGTCGCTCACATCGGTGATTTCATCCAGCAAGATGGTAAACTCGTCTCCTCCGAAGCGAGCCACCGTGTCGCCGTCTCGAACGCAAAGATTCAAACGCTGAGCGAGTTCGATCAAAAGTTTGTCGCCGATGTGATGGCCCAGGGAGTCATTCACGATCTTGAACCGGTCCAGATCCAGCAGCAGGACCGCGAAATCATACTCCCGATGACGCTTGAACCTCCGCAGGGAGTGAGCCAGCCGGTCCATAAACAGGATCCGGTTGGGAAGGCCGGTCAGGGGGTCGTACACCTTGCGGTTGGTGATGTCGGTCTGGGAGCCGGCCATGCGGTAGACTTCACCCCGGGCATCCCTCACCGCCATCCCCCTGGAGAGGGCCCATCGATAGGAACCAGCCTGATGCAGGATCCTGTACTCGCACTCGAAATGCTGCTCCCCGTCCTGGAGATGGCGATCGATCTTTTCTTTGAGGGCCCGGAGATCGTTCGGGTGCACCCGGCCGAACCATTCTTCGGGGGTGTTCAGGATCGGTTCGTCTTCGCTCAAGCCCAGCATCGCCTTCCAGCGAGCCGAGTAGTACATGGTGTCGGTCCGAAGGTCCCAGTCCCACAAACCGTCGTTGGCTCCAGCCACGGCCAGCGCGTAACGCTCCTCGCTCTCCTTGAGCGCCATCTTCATGCGCCGGTGAGAAAGCTGGGTGTCGATGCGGGCCAGAGCCACCGGAAAGTCTACCGGCTTGGTGACATAATCGTTGGCCCCCAACTGCAAGGCTTCCACGATCCCGTCGCTATCGTCCTTGGCGCTGACCATGATCACCGGCAACTCACTGGCGCTGAACTCTTCCCGGAGGGTCTTGAGAACCGTGATGCCATCGACCACCGGCAGCATGATATCGAGGAGTACCATGTCGTAGTGCTGGCTTTGAATCTTCTCCAACGCACCTGAACCGTCGCCGACGGTATCGACCGAATAACCTTTTCGCTCCAGGCGTCGCCGAAGAAGCTCGCAGTTTATCTCCTCGTCGTCGACTACCAGTATATGCCCGAGCGGTTCTTCAAAAGCGTCGCCCTGTAGTTGGGTCAAGCAGCACCTTCCGATATGCAATTCTAGCCCCCGGTCATACCCTTTTTAACCGATTTCGTCTTTGGGCGGGATACGGCCTGCAGATTGGAGAAATCGACCACTAGATTCTCTCTGGAAAGGTACAGTTTATCCCCAAAATAAACGGCAATGTCAAGGGCCTGAAACCGAGCCAGCTCAAGGCCTTGGAACGAATCACCCACCGGCGAATGCGACCCGAGGAAGTGGTGAGTCCGGAACTGGCGCGGCGCCTCAGTGAACTCTCTCGAGAGCTCAATCGGCAGATCGGACTGCTGGTCGAACGCAACGGCAAGATTCGCGATCTTTTCGTGGGAGACGCCAAAGGACTGGAGATTTCCGACTTCGGCCGCTTTCGAGGGGGTGAAAAGCGATTCCGGGGTCTGCGCTACCTGCACACCCACTTGAGTGGTGAGCCGGTCTCCAACGACGACCTCACCGACCTGGCCTTGTTGAGATTCGATCTCCTGGCCGTCATCGGGGTCAGCGAGGAGGGACTTCCAGAGACCTTGCAGGTGGCCCATCTGCGACCTTCCCTCGACGAAGGTCCGCCCTGGCAGGTCGAAGAGCCGCTCCCCTTTCACGATTTTCAGAAGAATTTCTCCCAGTTCATCAAGGCCCTGGAAGACGAATATCAGGAATCGCTGCGCTCTCAACGCGGTCGTAAGGTCGAAAGCAGTCGCCGGAGGGCCCTGCTGGTGGGGGTGACGACCGGGCGGATGGAAGAGCTGAAAGACTCCATGGAGGAACTGGCGGAACTTGCTGATTCGGCCGGGGTAGAGGTGGTGGAGTCGATCCTGCAGCGCCGTCGTAAACTAGACGCCAGGTTCGTGGTGGGCAAGGGCAAGATGAAAGAGCTCTACATACTCTGTATGCAGAAGGGTATCGATCTTATGATCCTCGACGGAGAGCTTTCCGGCTCCCAGGTCCGGGCCATCTCAGACTTTGGTGAACTGGAGGTATGGGATCGCACCCAGCTTATTCTAGGGATCTTCGCCGAGCGGGCCCGCAGCCGGGAGGGTAAGCACCAGGTGGAACTGGCCATGCTGAAGTACACCCTTCCCCGCCTGGTGATGAAGGACGACTTTCTCAGCCGACTGGCCGGAGGGATCGGGGCCAAGGGGCCGGGAGAGACCAAGTTCGAGGTGCTCAAGCGCCGCTTGCGGGATCGCATCAGCAAGCTTGAAAACGAACTCGAGAAGCTCTCCAAGCAACGTCGGGTGCGGCGCAGCCACCGCAACAGTTCCGGCTTACCCATCATCAGCCTGGTGGGCTATACCAATGCCGGGAAATCCACCCTCCTGAACTCCCTCACCGGCAGCGACATTCTGGCCGAGGATCGTCTTTTTGCCACCCTTGACCCCACCTCCCGACGCCTTTATCTGGGGCCCGAGGAGTACGCCATCTTAAACGACACAGTGGGTTTCATCAGGGAACTCCCCGGAGAACTCGCCCGAGCCTTTCGAGCCACCCTGGAAGAACTGGAGGATGCCGACCTGCTGCTCCACCTGGTGGACGCTTCCAACCCCGATTTCCCGGACCGGATCCTCTCGGTGGAAGAAATCCTGGGGGACCTCGCCCTGGACAATATCCCGATGGTCACGATCCTGAACAAATCCGACCTGCTGAGCCAGGAGCAACGCCTGGAACTGGCTCAAAACTTCCCCTTCGTGTTCCTTTCCGCAGTGGATCAGGACTCGGTGGCCGAGTTCCGCGAGTTTCTCAGGGAGAGACTGCTGGAAATGGACCTACTGGTAGCCCCCGAGCATGGCGCTCATACACTCTGAAGGAAGGGTGGGCGCCGAACGGCTACGAAAGTTTGTGACACATGGCATGGAGTTCAGGTTTACAACTTCGAGTGATCGACGGTCAGCGAGAACGCCGCGATCGAGTGATCCGTTTAGATGGAAAAGACTTGACCCTGGGACGCGCCTCCCAGGGACAGCGTCCCGGTCCCGGAGAGCTACTTTTTAAGGAGCCCACGGTCTCGCGCAACCACGCCGTTCTCACCTGGAAACCCCTGAAGGGGGGGTTCCAACTCATCCACAAGAGCAAGACCAACCCCACCCTGGTTAACGGTAAGCCAACCAAGAAAATCTTGCTGGCCCCGGGGGATCGAGTGCAGATGGGCTTGCTCATCCTGGAGTTGGAAGATGCCCCCGGGGGTCGAACCCCCAGCAGCAGCCGTTCCGGCCGCGCTTCCATGAACGAGCCCATTATGGAAGTGCTCACCAAAGTGGAGCGGGAGCACGAAGAAGAGCAACGTCGGCATCGAGCAGAAAGAGAAGAGAAGCAGCGCCAGAGAGAGATTCTGGCCTCCCCGGAGAAATCGGTGCCCGCTTCTCCTGTCTCTCCCCGCCGCAGTTCTCGTCTGGACGACGCCCTGAAGTCGGCCCCTTACGATCCCCAAGAAGAAAGCCGAAAACGGCGCCGGAATTCGGGGTTTGGCTGGCAGCCTCCGGAAGAGCGGGAACCGTCCATGAAAGATTCTGGGACCGAACTCTTCAAGAAGCCGGCCCCCGAATCCAGTTACGAGTGGTCGGCCCCCACTCAGGCCCCGATTCAACCTGAAGTTTCCTACCAGGAGCCGATGGAGAGACGGACCATTCCCATCACCGAACACCCTGAACCCAAACCTCAGCCAGAGATGACGGGCTCTCCGGTGTATGAATTGGTGGTAGCGAAAGGTCCCGATCAAGGGAAGAACTTTCCCCTCAAAGACATGGTCATGGTCCTCGGACAAAAGCAAGGCGATTCCGACGAGCGAGATGCCCAGGGGGTCCTTCTCAACGACGCCACTCTACCCAGCGAAATTGGAATGTTTGTGTGGCAGGGCCGGGAAGGTGCCTACGGGCTATTGGCCTCCGAAAACAGCATGCAGATCATTGAGGTCGAGCGTCTGGAGCACGGTCAGAGGCGACGAATCCGGGTCGACAGCCACAGCTCGATCCTGCTGAGAGTGGCCGATGAGATTCAGGTCGGGCTCACCACTCTCCGGGTGCAGAAGATCGGAGAGCCAATTCCGTCGGTCCAGCACGCGCCCTCTTCGCCGACGCTCGAACCCGAACTCTCGCCTACCCCACCTCCGGGCCGCCCCACTCCGCTACGCAGTCGCCCCGACGTGAGCTTCGATGCACCTCCGCCACCGCTTCGGCCGGCCGGGCCTCCCCGTACCGAAGAGGATCCGGTGACCTCCGAGGTCCCCAGCAAAGACGTTCCCATTTGGGCCCAAGGCACGATCGGCCCGGGGGGGCAGCAACAACAAGCGCCCCCTCCCGCTGCACCTCCACCCCGTCCCACCCCCAAGGGGGCCGGCAAGGATCAGGCGGGCGGGCTAGAATGGGGCAGTCGCCCCAACGTAGATTTTTTGCTGGAGTTTTTGGCTGGGCCCATGCGTGGTTGTTTGATCTCGCTGACTCCCACCGAGATGGAGCGCATCGGACGTCTCAACGCCGGCGCTCCTGGTGGCCGCAACAACCAGGTCTCGCTGGAAGGTCCGGATATCACCAACGAGGCCTTCCACCTGGTCATGGAAGACGGTCGATTCTCCCTCTGCAACGAGTCGATTTCGGGCCTTTTGATCATCAACCGCACTCCCATGAAAACCGGGGATCGGGTGGTCCTGATGACCGGCGACGTGATCACCATCGGGACCACCAGGATTCGGTTCCTGGAGCGGGAGGTGGTGCAGGTACTCAGTCGCTACGGGTTGCTCGCAGAATCCGGAGTAACCAGTGACCAGGACAAGATCTTCCCCCTCACCCGGCAGAGGCTCCTGATCGGTCGGGGCAAAGCCTGCGACGTGCGCCTATCGGATCTGGAGGTTTCTCGAGTGCACCTTGGCTTGGCCTACGGCGACGGGCAGTTTTCCGTGCAGCATCGCTCGGAAACCAATCCTACTTTCTTAAACGGACTTTCGTTGCTTCCCGGCACGGTGAGAAAGATCAAAGAAGGAGATCGGATACGGCTCTCCTCCCTCACCGTCTTACGCCTGGTCCGCCGCTAGAAGGCTAGCTCCACTCCCCTAGAGAAGCCCCCGGCGATGAAAGATTCGTTTGAACTCAAGCTGCCCAGTATTGCCCGCATGACCCTCGAGCAAAAGGTTGCTCAATTGGTGATGATCGACATCCCCGATGTGGAGCTGGGGGCTCGGACCCGCGAGCACATTGAACGCTACGACTACAACGGTATCATCTTATTTGCCAAAAACGTGGTGGACCGAAAGCAGGTCGTTCAACTGAATCGAGACCTCAACCAGGCGTTCCGCACCACTCCTCTCCTGACCGTGGATCAGGAAGGGGGCCTAGTGGACCGCTTTCGCTTTCCCGGGATCAACAACACTCCCGGTGCCATGGGGTTGGCGGCCACCGGAAGTCCGGAATTGACCGAGAGAGCCCATGAAATCATGGGTATCGAACTCGCCTCCCTGGGGATCAGCCTCGACTTTGCCCCCTGTCTCGACATCAACTCCAACCGGGCCAACCCTATCATCGGGGTTCGCAGTTTCGGGGCCGAGGCCAAGCAGGTGACCGAGCACGGGTTGGCCGCAATTCGCGGTCTGCAAAAAGGCGGAGTGGCAGCCTGCGGCAAGCACTTCCCGGGCCACGGAGATACCTCATCCGACTCCCACATCGATCTGCCCACGGTAAACCGCAGCCGAGAAGAACTCGATACCAATGAATTGGCACCCTTCCGGGCCGCCATGGAAAAGGGACTGGACTCTGTCATGACAGCTCACGTCACTTTCCCCGCCCTGGATCCTACCCCGGGCCTGCCGGCTACCCTCTCCGGGACCATCCTCACCGGACTGCTCCGGGAGACCTACGGCTACCAGGGGGTGGTCTTCACCGACAGCATGGCCATGCAGGCGGTCGCCGATCGCTGGGGCGTGGGGGAAGCTGCCGTGATGTCGATCCAGGCGGGGGCCGATATCGTACTGGCCTGCGGGTCGTTCGAAAGCCACCTAGCCACCGTGGAAGGGCTGCTCGAGGCCGTCAAAGACGGGCGGATCTCCGAGGACCGCCTGGACCAATCCCTCAACCGGATCTTCGCCCTCAAGAAAAAGTATTGTCGCAACCCCGAGGAACAACCGAGCTATCCGGTTTCGGACCACCAGGCCTTCATGACCGGGGTGTGCGATCAGAGTGTGACGCTGTTGGAGTCCTCGGGCGAAAGCCTCCCTCTGAAAGGCAAAGTCCTGGTCCTGATGCCCGACATGCTGCCGCAGACTCCACTGGGCGAGATGAATCGGGCGGTTTCACTGGCGGAGGTTCTCGGCGAGGAGCAGCAAGGGGAGGACCTCAGCATCGAAGAGATCCGTTTTCACCTGCATGGCAGTGGCGACAGTTGGCGCGAAATTTCTTCCAAAGCCGTTGAATACGACCGGGTCGTGGTCTGCCTTTATAGCCGGGATCAGTTGCCAGACGGGCAGAAGAGCCTGGTGGAAAACTTGCTCCGGGACGGGGTCGACCCCATCGTGGTCTCTCTCTCTAGTCCCTATCTCTTCGATCGGGTCCCTCCCCAGGTGAAGAACAGGGTGCTCACCTACAATTACACACCCCTCAGCCTGGCCTCCCTGGCTCGCATCTTGCTGGGTCGACGGCAGGCCCTGGGGGTGTGCCCGGTTCCGCAACCCACCACAACCTGAGGCCGACCGAAAGGTTATACCGAAGAGCCCTTAAAGTTAGATATCATGCCAAGTATCCTTGACAATATGAAGGCTATCCTCGAGGGAATGTCCGTGACGTGGCAAAACTTCAAGGAAGCACCCATCACCCTCAACTATCCTCTGGTCAGAGATGAAGGTATCCCCGCCGACTCCCGAGGCATGCTGAGGATGGTGGAATTCCACTCCGACGAATCCATCACCAATAAGAGCGAATGGTATCCCGGGACCCGCTGGGCCCCCTGCACCACCGGTTGTCCGGCCCACACCGACGCCCGCCGCTACGTGACACTGGCCGGGGAGGCCAAATGGCGCGAAGGGCTGGATCTTCTGCGCCGCACCTACCCGTTCGTAGCCTCTTTAGGGCGGGTCTGCCCGGCGCCCTGCGAAAAGAGTTGCTCCCGGGGCTTCACCGGTCCCGAGCCGATCGCCATTCGCAAGCTCAAGCGCACTTTTTCCGATTGGGAAGAGACCCTGCCCATCGAGGATCAGTTCTCTTACGAAGAGTACTGCTGCAGCACCCCATTAAACGGCAAAAAGGTTGCCATTATCGGGGGAGGACCGGCCGGCTACCAGAGCGCCATGCTGTTGCGAGCGTGGGGCTTTGAATGCACCATCTTTGAGGCCCGAGACATCCCCGGGGGGTTTCTCACCCTGGGGATTCCGAAGTACCGCTTGCCCCGGCGAGTGGTCAATCGGGAGATGGAACGGATCCACTCCCTCGACGGGATCCATATGGTGATGTCCACCGAAATCGGGCTGGATGTACCCTTTCAAAAACTGCGAGATGACTTCGACGAAGTGATTATCGCCTGCGGAGCCTGGAAACCTTATCATTTAGGGCTGGCCAACGAGGAGAAACCCTGGGTCTATTACGGGGAAGATTTTCTAGAAGAACAGTTGCGGGGCCGCTTGCTCCACACCCCCAAACGGGTGGTCGTGGTGGGTGGAGGAAACACCGGCTTTGACTGCGGTCGTACGGCTCGCCGTCTGGGCTCGGAAGTGCTCATGATCTACCGTCGTACCCGCAACGAGATGCCCTCCGAAGAAGAAGAGATCGAAGACGGTGAAGAAGAGGGTATCCACATCGAGTGGCTCACCTCCCCCCACAAGATTGTGCTGGATGAAAGCGGGAATCTCAAAGGGCTTGAAGTGATCAAGAACCGGCTCGGTGCTAAAGATCGCTCTGGCCGCCGCCGCCCGGTACCGATCGAGGGCAGCGAGACCTTAATGGAATGCGACATGGTCATCACCGCCCTGGGGCGCATGGTGGACATCCCCTGGCTTCCCGAAGAGATCAAGATCGAGCGATGGGGTACCATCCGGGTCGATGAGAACGGAGAAACCACCATGCCGGGTGTATGGGCAGCCGGAGACGTGGTCAACGTCTCCACCATCATCGAAGCGATCGGCATGGCCGACAAAGCCTGCATCGGCATAGCCAAGAAGCACGGCGTTTTGCCCCCCGAACTACCCTTTCTCTACAACTACGAAAAAAAGGACAACGAGTACCTGGCGGTCACCCCCTTTGAAGACGGCTCCTCCCCCGGCCTTGAGCATCCTCCGGTGCAGCGGCGCAAGGGTCTGGGCGAGGTGCCGGACCCTCCGGTGGTGGACTTCACCGACCCCACCCCCTGGAAGCACCAGGACAAGCAGAAGCCGTTTCGGGCCATGAATCTGCAAGTGCCCATGCCCAAGCTACCCGGAGAAGTACGGGTCCAGACCTTCGATGAACTGGATCTCGGGTTTACCCTGGAGATGGCCCAGCAGGAAGGAATGCGCTGCTTCGGCTGTTCAGCCGAGATGTGCGTGGGCTGCGGGGTCTGCGTGGACGCCTGCCCGGACTCGTGCATCCACCTGGAGTCGCCGAAAAATGACGAAGGCTGGGAATACCCGGCCATCTACAGCATCGATCTGGCGCGCTGTTGCTACTGCGGTCTCTGCACCGAAAACTGTCCCACCGACTCCCTGGTCTGGACCTCGAACTTCGAGATGAGCCTGCAGGAAAAGCAGAACTCCTTCCTCACCAAAGAGCGAATGGACCTGGGCCTGGTGCGACTCGAGAAAGACAAAGAAGAGAAATCTTAAGCGTCGTAGCTCCAGCGAAACTGTAGTTCCACTTCTTCCTGGACCTTGCCGTCTTCCTCTTCACGTTCGTGCTCAATGGAAAAAAGAGCGCTGGCCGGAATGGTAAAGCGCTCTCCATTGATTTGAATCCGAAAACCTTCACCCTTTTCTATGGCATCGGCGGCTCGCCGCAGAGTAGCCACGAAGGTCCCCTGGTCGACGATTCTCTCAACATCTCTATCTGACATACATCTTCTCCTTGAGCGGCGGTGTTCTTTCGAAAACGCGCGCGACCTTCAGGGAAGCTCAAAACCGGTCCTCCCTGTCGATGGTCACGGGTGTTTCACTCGCTGCTACTATTCGGGGGACGTAGCCAGACTATCTAGTCCAGGACCACGACCAACCGGCTATCCAGGCTCACCGCCGGTACGGTGAAGGTGTGAAATCCGCCGGACCTGGTGACCTCCAGGGGGGTGTTTTCCACTTTGGCGCGCACCCGCTTTTCTCCGGCAACGTGGATCACCACGTCCCGCCGGGCCGGTAGTTGAGGCCTGAATTCGCCTACCACCGGTTCCACGACCAGTCGGGCGTACCCGGAATTCCAGCCGTTGTGGGAAACTTCGGTGAGGGCGTAGCCTCCGTGGAGGTAGCTCTGGCTCTTGCCATCGTCGTGATAGATTCGAGTGCTTGACTTCTCGGGGCCTGGAAAGACCACCAGCTCCAAGCGTTCCGGCCGGGGCTCCGAGGTCTCGGGACTACCCAGGCACACGATGGCCCCGGCCCGGGCCAAGAGCGGAGTGATCATGCGACCCTCGGGGTCCAGCGCGGGCCGCTCCACGGTCCCTGACCCCACTGCCTCGCCGGTACCAAAATCGTACCACTCCCCCGCAGGCAGTTCGCACTCCACCGACTTCACGCCCGGCTCCAACACCAACTGGGCCAGCAAGGCCGGTCCCACTCGCTTCAAGGTTCCGGAGGTGTTGGCAACCCCCAGGTCAGGCTCCATGGCGAGTGGGCTCACCAGCGGGCTTCCGTGCAGCCAGGCTTCGTAGGCAGCCCCGTAGAGATAGGGGATCAACCGATAGCGGAGCCGCAGGTTCTTCAGGTTCGAGGCTCGGTCGCCCACCCGGTCCGGCGCGGTCTCGTGTTTGTTACCCAGATTCATGGTGTGAGGCCGTAAGGGAATGTCGGTCAGGCAGGCGGCCGCAAACCAGCGGCTGTAGAGCTCGTCGAACGACGACCCGCCCTGAAAAGCTTCCCTGAAGAAGCCGCCCACGTCCGAGCCGAAGTAGTCCATTCCTGAAAACGACATGTGGCCCTGAGCTGCGTAATGGCTCCGCAGGCTGGCCCAGTTGGCACCGATGTCGCCGGACCAGAGGGCGGCCCCGAAGCGCTGAATGCCGGAGGTTCCGGTGCGAGCCAGGATCCAGGGACGCGCCCCGCCGTCTCTCGTATATCCGTCAAAGATGCTGCGGGCCCAGCTCAGGCCGAACAGGTTGTTGGCCTCCAGTTGGGTCTTACCCCCGTAATAAAGGGGTGTCTCGTACACCGTTGTTTTCTCCGTCTGCACCACGTGGCGAAAAATCTCTGGCTCGCCCAGATCGGTCCAGTGACCCATGACGCCCATCTCTACCAGAGGTCGACGCTTGGTCCGGTGCCAATACTCCCCGGCTTCCGGGTTCAGGTAGTCCAGCATTGAGCCTATGCCCCACCAGGGCACCCGGTCGATGATCTGCGGTTGGTAGGGCTCTCGGGGCGCCTGAACCAGAAATTCGCGAGCGGCCAGATCTTGAAACTCCTCCAGATTGGTGGAGATATAGCTCTCCTCGATCACCACCACCCCGAGACCTCGGGAAGCTAGTTCTGCGATCTTTTTAGCGGGGTTGGGAAAGTTCTCCAGGTCGAAGCGCAGACGCCCCATGGAGCTGTCGGGCGACCCCTCCAAAATGCCACCGAACCACTGGAGATCCAGGATGAATCCATCCACCGGGAAGGCGTTCTCCTGCAGAGTCTCGGCTTTGTCTTCCAGCTCGGCCCAGTTTTCATAGCCGTATTCGGAAACCCAGAGCCCAAAAGCCTTGCGTGGAGGCACCGGGGGCCGGCCGGTCCAGCTAAGGTAGCGCGCGCGCAACTCTTCACTCTCGGCGCCCCAGGCCAGGGCCCCCCGGACTTCCCCGGTCCGAAAAGAAACGGTCCAGGGAGATCTGGTAAAATCCCACTGGCTGTAGGTGGGGTTGTCCAAAAACAGCATGGCGTCGGTTCCGGCGGTATCGACCATATGGAGCACGGGAAACATAGCGTTGCCCACGTTGCCTCCGGCCAACGGGGTCATGGTGTTGCCATAAACCCCGATGGGATCGTCTAAGAAGGAAGTGGGAGTGGTTCCGGGGTGCCGGATACGACCTTTCCAGTCCAGGCGAGTATCGCCCAGATCTCTTTGCGCAAGCTGCTCCCCCAGGCCGTAAAGGTGATCCATGGAAGGGGCTCTCACGGCCAGTTGCCTGGGAAACGGTCCCGCTTCGGTAAGTAGCTCCAGAGAAACCCGCCGGGAGCTAGCGTCCCCCTCACCCTGGAAGCGCGCCTCCAAAGTGAGACGACCGCTCACAGGATCCAGAAAGCAGAAAACCTGGCTCCCTGGACCGGCCTCCAGGGAGGCACCCACCTTGAGTTCCTCGATCGGTACCCGAGAGGAGTAGGTCTTGATGAACTCGGGGTCCCAGAGCGGAGAGTCTGTCACCGAAATCAGGGACGGCTGCCCGCTGGGCACGAAGCAAAACAAGACTCCGTTCGCCTCCAGCACCCTCAGGTAGACCCGACCTCGACCGGTCTCTATTTCGTGGGAGGGGGCCCAAGCGGCACCCTGGATAGCCAGAAATAAGACAAGGCTGCCCAGCAGCCGGGAAAACTTGAGTTGGAAAGACATAGCCTGGAGCTACCTCGAAATCGAGATAAAACCTCCCCCGGTCAGGTCCAGGAAGTCTCCTCATTGATAAAGCCGTCGTCGATCCACTCGCCGCCGGCCGGCGCTTCTTCGCCCTCGGGGTTTCGTCCGGTGTCTTTCATCAGAATGAAGGTATAGATGCCGGTGTCACCCACCCGCACGTGGCAGACCCGAAACCCCCGGCGTCCGTACTCGGTTAGAGCTCGCTTGACGTCCTTCAACTCAGGCCCGGCCTGCAGGACCTCATACTCAATAAGCGTTGATGCTGCCATAGCGTACAGGTTCTTTAGGGCAAACGCTCACCCTCTTACCGGAAAGGAACAAGGAGGATAGGGTGCCTGGACTCGAAGATAGGAGTATGAACGAGTCTGACTTCATATGGGCCCAGCCTTCCAGGTGTCGGTGTTGTGACTACCCGGTGGGTCAGGGAGGTGAGTTCTGCCTCAATTGTGGAACCTCGTTGGTTTTTTGGTCAACCTCGACACTCAAGCAGTTTCTCTCCTTCTCCGGCCGGATGACGGTCTACGGAGCCTTGATCGTTCTGGGCCTCTACTTAAGCTATCAGGCAAGCCCCCTTTTACTGCTCTTCCCACTGCTCTGTGTGTTTGGTCAAAGTCAGGAAAGATGATAGTCGAGCGCCTCTGAAAAGGTCGGCGCACAAAACACGTAACCGCTCTCCAAGAGTCGTTTGGGCAGGGCCGCCACTCCCTCAAACAGCATGCCCGCCTGATCCTTTAGAAGCATTCGAAAGGGAGCCTCGGGCAATCTCAGCCACTGGCGAGCCCCACAGGCCCGGGCCAGGGTTTGGGCAAACTCGGCCTGGCTCAAAGGGTTGGGAGCGGTGCCGTTGACCGGGCCTCGGACTTCTCTGGTGTGCAAGAGGTGATAGATCGCCCCTACCAGGTCGTCGAGATCGATGAAGCTCTGCATCTGCTGTCCGTCTCCCAGGATCGGCCCCAATCCGAGTTTAAAAAACGGAAGCTGAGGCTTCAGCAGGCCCCCTCTGGGGCTGATCACCAGGCCCAGGCGCAGTTGGCACACCCTGATCCCGGCCTGCTCGGCCGAGCGGGTGGCGCCCTCCCAGTCCACACACAGCCGGCTCAAAAAGCCGCACCCCGCCGGTCCGCTCTCATCCACCGGGTGATCGAGTGTCTGCTCGTAATACCCCGCCGCAGAGGCTGAAATCAAAGTCTGGGGGGGAGACTTCAGCTCGGCCAGGGCTCGGCACAGCCTTTTTGTCCCTTCTACTCGGGAAAATTCGATGCGCTCTCGGGCTGCCCGGGTCCAGAGTTGAGCAACCGTTTCGCCGGCCAGGTGAACCACCGCATCCAGTCCTTCCAAAGAGGCCAGGTCCGGCTCCGGCCACCACCGAGCTTCCTCGGAGGCCACTGGCCCGTAGCCCCGTTTGAGGGGCACCACGCGATGTCCGGCCAGCTTCAAGAAACTGCTGAGGGCGCTCCCCACGAACCCGCCGGCCCCGCTAATACCGATGGCAAGCGGCGAAGAACGGTCGCCATGAGGGCTGGGATAGGCTTCGATCAGTTTGCGTTGACGAGGGGTAGCGGTCATGGGAGTGCATTTACCCCTCCTCAGATAGGAACACACCCCTACTGGTCCGGTCTTTGAAGCTGATGATCGACCAGGCGATGGAGATCTGATCGTTGGGGTACTCGGAAAGAAGCGTTCTTGGCTGAAAGGGCGGTGACTGCCGACCCAGGTCCGAGTCATGCAAAAACTCCTGGCGGGGATAGCCCCGACCCTGGAGATCGCCTTCGACGTCGGAAAAGGGAGCCAGCATGGATCCTTTCAAGGTAATCTTGCCATTGAAACCGGTGCCCCGGGAAATGCTGTAGACGGAAGTCTCCCCATCGTAGACCCGATTGTTGGAAGTGTTGTCCCAGTCGAACTGCAGGCTGTGCTCGAAGGAGGTCAGTACCGCTTCGATGACCAGTTCATTTTGATTGGCCTTCACCCCGGCTGTCCGATCGTTGATCAGCAGATAGTTTTCGGCGGTAAGTCCCAGGATCGAGTTCGAATGATCCTTTTTCACGATATCGCCCGCTATCACCAGATTTCCCTCGCGTTCGGTGCCCGCGGAGATGGTCTGCCAGTAGAGCGAGTCGTCGGCCACTCCGGCAAGGTCTGCGACGCTGCCGGTTACAGCCCCCGACTGATAAGCGTCTCGCAGGACGGCCGCCGTGTAGGGAGGAGCCTTAAAATTCGAAGGTTCGAGATAGTCCGGGTCGTCGGAGGGGAGGTTCATGCGACCCTCCTGCCAGGACAGATACTCATTGACTGCCGGGTGATAGATGGATTCGGCCGCGTTGGGGTAGGTCTGGGTGGCGTTTCCGGATTTGATCTCGCCTCGCCTCAAGGGGTCCTCGGCGGCCACGATCTGAAGCCTCCCCTCAAACTCCTGGGCCTGGCCGCTACTCAAGTCGGAGCGCACGATGACCTGACCACCCTCGATATAGAGCAATCCATTCTTCAGCTGATCCACGTGAAAGGTTTGCCCCAGAGGCCCCACCGAGTTGCCCAGTTCCTGAGAAACCAAGGTATTCAGACTACCGTCCGAGGAACTCCAGCCTCCGTCTCCGTGATTGGTCTCCCATGCATTAACTTGAACAAACCCCCCCTCGAGAAGGCGCACTTCAACTTCCGGGATGACGGGTCGATAATTCTGCTTGGCGAGCGCCACCGTACTTCCGTGGTCTGGGAGCCGCGGATGCAATTCGTGAGCCCTGGTGATCAGTTCTTTGTTGATCTTGTAGTAGCCACTAACCAGCTCTCCGTAAGGGGTTTCAGGGCCGTCGACGTCCTGAGATGCCACCGCCAGCAAGCCCCATTCCTGGCCCGCCTCCGCCATCTCATCCGGGCTGGGCAGACTACCGCTCCCCAATTGGCCGTCTGCGTTACGGTCCACGGAGAGATACCGGTCGGTACTGGGTAAAGGCAGAAAATCGGCTCCGAAAACCACCCCACCGGGGAAATTTTTGGAATCGGTACCGGCCACGGCGTTACCGGACTGGTCGAGATTGGTGAGTTCCGCGACCGATAACTGACCTTGAAACACCATGGTCTCGGAATTTGGGTCCTCGAATCTAAGATTGCCGGCCTGACCCGCCCAGGGGGCAAGAGGCTGCTTCGGGTCAGTGCCGGTGACCCGTACCGACCCGGCACTCTTGTAGTCTGCTGGGACAATGATCTTGTCGGCGGTATTGGGGCTGCCCACCCCAACCCCTTGGACATCCCAGCTCCGCATGTTCTGCACCTGGAAAAGGGAGGTGGTCTCCACTTCGGGCCTGACCAACGCCTCCAAATGAGATATGGCTACCGGTTCAGGATCCGCTAAGTGGGCATCCTCGGCCCGGAATAACTCACAAAGACAAGTCACGGTATACTGAGCAGCCTGGCCCGGTCCGTAGGCCGCTAATGGCACATCGACCGGCTTCACCTCCACCGTCACCCGGCCCAGGAGTTTTCCCTCCAAGTTCAAGACCGCACCCAGGGGCAGTTCAGGATTCACAATGCGCAGGGTTCTAAGGGCGCCGTCCTCACCCTCCCCGGCCTCCACCTCGACCCGTATGGTGCCGTCTCCCCCAGCCACCGCGACCAGATGTTCGGGTCCGTTGGGCTGGTTGGCGTTGAGAAGATCGTAGAAGACGAGTCGATCAGGATCGAAGGCAGGCTGCCAATTCCCTCCTCGGCCCATGTAGGACAGAGCCGTTTCAACTCCCCACTCCGCACCTTCCACCGCCATGAGTTGCCAGGCTGAACTGCGGCTACCCCGAGAGTCTTCCATCATGAGAGTGACGAAGGCCAGGCTCAGAGCGGACAGCAGAAAGGTCACGAAAAGAGCCATGATCATGGTCACGCCGCGTATTGACTTGGACTTTGCCATTGTCAGTTCTGCCTCACTGACGGAATCTTTAGTTCCGTCGTCTCTTCCCGCAAAGTCTCCCACTCCTCGGAGCGGGGCCAGGCGCTGGTCAGAGCACCTTCCCCGTTGGATCCGATGGCTACCGCCACATCCACCCGGTAGACCCCGGGATCAAAAGGCTGAGGATAGCGGGTGCGTCCCGGATCGGAGGCCGGCTCAAAAGTTCGATGTCCGACTCGGAAGCTAACCCGCGCGTCCTTGCCTGCATCATAAATGATATCAGAATTTATGGGCGATTGCCCCTCCAAAAGGGATAAGTCCACCATCCAGCCATCACGCGCTGCTCCATCAGCACCCTCCACCTGCTCTTGTACCAGTGCCCCGCCCAGGGCCACCAGCGGGTAGATCCGCCTTTCCAGGGTACCCGGCTTGTCTTTGGGCACCAGCAATTCCACCAGAGCGAAAGCATCCAGTGGTCCCCCCGTCGGTTCCACTTTCGACTCAGACATTCGCACGTAAATCACCCGATTGGTCGCTAGATCCAGTTCGAGTCCTTCTCCGGCTTCCTGTTCCTCCCGAGGATAAAAAAGGTCGGTGGAAGCCCCTTCTTGCTCCGCTCCCCACACCCCGGGCCAGAACACCGGACTGATCACCACCGGTTCGGAAAGAGGAGGCACCGCTGCCGAGCGCAGTTCAGCCACCACCAGATTGACCACGTTGCGCGCTCCGGCCTGGGCGTCTCGGGATTGCGCGCCTTTGCGATGAGCACTCAGCCCCGAGCCCAGCATCCTGACCATCACCAAGCCCAGGAGCAGCGCCAGAAAGCCGGCCACCAGAGCCTCGATCAGGGTCAGGCCACGACGATCAGCTCTCATCGGTTCCAGCTCTTCCCCGCCACCAGGGTCATCCGGATCGGTTCCGATTTTCCCCGATAAGGGTCTACGTAGATGATGGTCACACTGATGGTGGCGTAAACCGAAGGATCCGTCCCCCCGGAAAGATCATAGAGTTCAACCTTGATGCCCTGTTCAGGGTCAAGTTCATAACCCTCCGTCAGCTGTGTCTTGGGGAATCCCTCCAGCACCGTGTCCTCCGCCGCGTAGCCATTAGTCGCAAGATAGGCCAGGGACAACCCTCCGTCTTCGCGAGTGATGGGCAAGCTCTTGAGTTCATTCAGAACCGCCCGAGCCGACTGAGCGGCTTCAGTAGACATCTTGCTCTTGCGATGGAGCTTAAAACCGCTGGGGTAGATGGTGGCAAAGCTGGTGATGACCAGAAGTAGCAAGACCATGGTGATCATGATCTCGAGCAAAGAGAGACCAGACTCATTCATCGGGCGCGCGGCGTGGTTCCGAAGGAGCATTCTAGAAATTATAGCACAGTGGCGATGAGGTAGAATGTGAACTGGTCACAATCTTGGGCGAGTCGGTTAACCGCCCAGTGGCTTCGATTTGAGGCTCAAAAACTCCGGGACGCGCAGCCGCAGGGACTCAAAACTTTGCATGATCCGCGAATCAGCAGCGGGATCACGAACCAGCAAGACCACTTCGGTACCGGCTTCGGAGGGAGCTATCACCGCCCGCCCCACGATGCTTCGATTCTTTTGTTTGCCGCTGAAGCTCACCAGGGTGCCTTCGCCGTCCCGCCACTCGACCGGTTTGCGGCCCAGTACCTTGAGGGATTCCACCTCTTTGTACATGGCCCCCAGAACCTGACGCACCTCCACCGACTCTCCCGGCAGAACCGCGTGGAGCAGGATCGCCTGCTTGGCGAACTCCTTGTTGGCCGGGACATAGGCCGTCCAGTTTCGTTCGACCAGGGGCTCCTTGCGAGGCACCCAAAACGCCTCCTCGGCAGCGAGTGGCAAGCTCGCCAAGAGCAGCAACAGACAGCTTAGTTTCAATACGATTGTCTTCATAGGGTTCCAAAAATCCGATCCCCGGCGTCTCCCAGACCCGGACGAATGTAGCCGTTGTCATCCAAGCCGGTGTCTACCGCAGCGGTGTAGATACTCACCTTCGGACAGGCTTGAGAAAGGCGCTGGAGGCCTTCAGGCGAGGCCAGCAAGCACAAGAACTTAATATTTTCAGGCTTGCCCCCCCGAGCTTCCACCGCCTTCACGGCCGCCGCCGCCGAGCCTCCCGTAGCCAGCATGGGGTCCAGGATCAGAATATCCCGTTCGGGGAGATCATCGGGCAGCTTACAAAAGTACTCCACCGGTTCCAGCGTCTCCTCATCCCGGTACAGGCCGATGTGCCCCACCCGGGCGTTGGGGATCAGCCTCAGGATACCCTCCAGCATGCCCAGCCCAGCCCGCAAAATGGGGACCACTCCGAGCTTCTTTCCGAAGATGAACCGACCCGTCGCCGGTTCGAGAGGGGTCTCGATCACTTCCTCGGCCAGAGGTAAGTCCCGGGTGGCTTCGTAGGCCATCAAGGCGGCTATTTCCTCCACCAAGGCTCGGAACTCTTTGCTTCCCGTATCTTTCTGCCGCAAGAAGCTAAGCTTGTGAGTCACCAGGGGGTGATCGATGATACAGATGTTGGGGTTAGTGGTAACGCTCATGGCGGGCGCCTTTTGGTATTTCCCCTTTTTGATCCTTTTTCTGGGACCAGCCCATTCAAGCTCGGGTAAAAGGGTCACCCGGCGGTAGCCAAGAACGTCCTTTCGACAATTTCCCGGGAGAGGACTTATGAAATGAAGACATTGATCAAGAACGCCAAAATTGTAGGGGCGGCTGAAAGCTATCACGGTGACTGTCTGCTGGACGGAGAAGTGATCGCCGCCGTCGGTCGAGACCTCTCCTCTCTGGAAGCGGCCGCCGACACCGTGATCGAAGCGGAAGGAAAATGGCTTTTACCTGGCGCTATCGACGTGCACGTGCACCTGGAGATGCCCTTCATGGGGGCGGTCAGTCAGGATGACTACGAAACCGGAACCCGTTGCGCCGTAGCCGGTGGTACCACCGCGGTGATCGACTTCTGCCTACCGGGACAGGACCAGACCCTGAAGGAAGCCCTCGCCGTGTGGGACGCCAAGGCCAAAGACAAGGCCTGTTGCGACTACTCCTTTCACATGGCCATCACCCACTGGGACGAGTCGATCAAGGAAGAGGTCAAAGAGATCTTTGATCGCGGGATTACCAGTTTTAAAGTCTTTACCGCCTACAAAGGGGCACTCATGATCCCCGACGAGGCGATCTTCGACCTGATGCAAACGGTTCGCGAACTGGGAGGTCTGGTGACCGCCCACGCGGTCAACGGAGACGTCTTGAACCTGTTGGCCTCTCAATTCGCTGAAGAGGGCAAGCTTTCGACCCATTATCACCCCCTCTGCCAACCACCGGTGGCCGAAGGCGAGGCCACCGGCCGCATCCTGGAACTCGGTCACCTGGCCGAACAACCCGCCTACATCGTGCACATGACCTGCCGCGAATCAGTGGAAGAGCTCTCCCGGGCTCGCCTGAAAGGCTGGCGCAGCTACGGAGAGACCTGCCCCCAGTATCTGCTGCTGGATGACTCGGTCTACGATCTGCCTAATTTCGAAGGGGCCAAGTATGTGCTCTCCCCGCCCATTCGCAAAAAACACGACCAGGAAGCACTCTGGGGGGCGCTGGCCAACGGCATCGTCCAGACAGTGGGCACCGACCACGTGACCTTCAACTTTAAGGGACAGAAGGACATGGGAAAAGACGACTTCCGCAAAATTCCGAACGGTCTGAACGGATTGGAAGAGCGACTCTCTCTGCTTTACACCCACGGCGTAGCCGAAGGGCGGATCACCGAGAACCGCTGGGTAGAAGTGTGTTGCACCAATCCGGCCAAGCTGTTCGGGCTGTATCCCCAAAAGGGCGTCATCGCGCCCGGGTCCGACGCCGACCTGGTACTCTTCGACCCCAACCGGGCCGGCACGGTGAGCGCCCAGACCCATCACAGCAAATGTGATTCCAACGTCTATGAAGGATTCTCCCTGAAAGGGACCCCCTCTCACGTTTTCGTGCGGGGGCACCTCTCCTTTGAAGACGGCGAGTTCAAAGGCGTGAAGGGTCGAGGCCGCTTCCTCAAGAGAACCCGCGCCGGCGGGCCGCTCTAGAGCAGCTTTTCCAGGCGGGTCAATCGATCCGCCTGGAACTGACTGGTGAGTTCTGAAAGTTGGCGGCTCAGACGGCGTACTCTGGTGAGGGCGCTACTGCTTTGCCGGGTGTCCAGACGCACCAACTGCTCAGCCGTCCGGGTCAGGAGAGTCAGTCGCTCTCGGGAGGTGGTGTTGGCCTGGGCAAGATTCGCAGGAACTGGGATCTGCTGGGCCTGCGCTGTGAGTTGGAGGAACGACTTCAAGATTTCGCGGGGGTCCAGAGCGGAACGCTCGTCCAGGAAAGCCTGCTCCAACCTACTCGTCAGTAAGGTCTCTCGTCGCCAGATTTCGATCCACTTCAACTCCCACTCAAAGTAGGCCCTCTGGGTTGCATCCGGCTTCTTTGCGAGCAACCCGGCCAGCGTATTCTTCCTCCACTGGAGCAATTCCGTGGAGCGCGACTCGGTCAGAGAGCCCAGTGACAAGAAAAGCTTCTTTTGCCCCTTTGCGTCTGGAGCTTTTTGGGAGGCGAACTGCTCGATACTTTGGAGCAACCGGCTCTCCCATCCGTGCAATTTCGTCCCCACTGCCTTTGGTAAAGTTCGGTAAGGACCGCCTTGCTTTCGCGCGTCCTTGAGAATATCCAGCAACTGTGCCTGGGGCATCCGGCCGGAGAGCCAATTCTCGAGAGCTTCAGCCACCTGGTTGAGTTGCTTATCGTGCCGAAAGATCTCTTGTTCAGACGCCAGAAAGTTGGACTGCGAGAGAACCGGTCCGGCGGTCATCAGAACCAGCAAGAGTAAAAAACGGAGGCGGCAAGAGCGGTTCGGCGAGATCATCCTTTGGAGGTTACCGACAAGCCCTTGTCGATAAAGTCGTCGGCCAGATCCGAGGGGGCGATGATGTAAAAGAACGGCTTCACGACGAACTGAAATCCCAAGACTGCATTCACCACCGGGCCTTTCTTCATCTTGGCGATCTCGTGCTGGGGGAAGGCCTTGTGGTAAAACAAAAGACCTAGAATCGACACGGCCAGGAGGGCCGTTTTCAGGAGTCCCACGGTCACTCCCAGGTAGCTGTCGACGTTTCCATCCAGGACCTTTTCTTCTTTCATCTTTCGTTGAACGTTCAGGCCGACTCCGAATACGACCAGGGCCGAGACGATAAGGACTGTGAACAGGACGGTCTTCTCTACGAAACCCTGGCTAAACGCTTTGAACACCGACCCGTGCAGGGCCGAGCCGATGGGTCGATAGAGGCGAAAGGCCAAAAAACCGCTGATCAAGAACACCAGCACCTCGGTGACTTCCAGGACAACGCCCCTCTTATAGGCCAGACCCAGGCTTCCCAGGGCAGCAAGAAAGGTCACAAAATCGAGCCAGGTCATAGCACCCTTGATTCACGGGGTTCGCAGCCCTTCCTCCAAGGAACTCTTATTCGCTCTGAGAAGCCCAAGCAAATGTTGAAACAAATCCTTGCGGCCCTGGCCGTACTTGCCACTTTATTCGCGGGTTGCGCCAGCGCCGGAGATGAGGGCCCCAACCGAAGCGAGGCCGGAAGCGGCAACCCCAACCCTTCCGGTGCGAGCCTGCTGGAATTTACCATCGCGATCAATCCGAACGGTGAGGTCGACCGCAGCGGTCGCGGTATCTACGCTATCCTGATCAACGCCCAGGGGACCCCCATCGAAGTCACGGACCTGGACACCTTCACCGACGTGATCCGTTTCGATGGACGGAACTTCGACTGGTACCATCGTCTGGCTGAAGTCCCGAATCCAGGCTTTACGTTTGCCCAGGTCGGCCCCCTATCCGGCCAGGCTCAAGTGCTGCCGGACGGAAAATCCATTCAAATCATCATCGACACAGCCGACTCCACCAGTTTCATCAACCAGTTTGTACCGGCTCAGGTCTTCACTGCCCACGTGGTGACCACCGATACCGAAGGCGGAGGGCTGCTGGGGCGGCTGATCGATACCCAGGGACAGGGGCCCAACATCGATTCCAACAGCCTGCAAACAGTGACCGTCACTCGTGGGCTGGGAGCCACCAATCCACTACCCCAGAGCTACCCCTTTGATCCCTTAAACGATGTGAAGGTGCAGACCGACCTGGGCGACGATTTCCCCTACGCCAATTTCGACATCGTGAGGTTCGAGGTCACCGCCCGCTAACGGGTGAAGGCGTTGCTGATATTGGCCGGCAAGATGGGCAGGCTGGGGTCGGGCCCGATCTTGACCGGTCGGAGCGGAAACGCCTTCAGACTCATTTGAAAGAAAATTTCATTTTGCACGCCTCGATAAGTCACACCCCCGACCCAATCGTGGTCCTGGTAGTTTAACGAAAAGTTTTGATAGGTGAGACGCCCGTTGACAAGGTCGTAAAGGCTCCAATGGGTGAGGGAGATTCCCGGAGAGAGTTTGGCGGTGATGCCCGAATCGATGGAGCGCCAGGTACCGGTATTGGGATCCAGGTTGGCCGCCGCGGTCAGCCCCCATCCGTCGACGGGACTCACGTCCAGGCGGGTGATGATCTCGTAGGGACGGCTGTGGTTGAGGTCGTAAGCGCCGGTGGTGGAAAGCGTGAAATCATCTTCCGAGTATAGCTCGACCCCTCCGCTCAGGATCTGGTAGCCGTAAGTCACGTCGTGCTGAAATGGCGTATAGCCCTGGCTATCCTGCCAATTGTAATCAAAGCGAAACAGCAGGTGATCAGCGATATCGTTGGTCCATCCTATCCGACTGCCGAGCACATACTGCTGTTGTTCGCTACCGTACAACTGCTGTCTGATCCCGGCCCCGGCGTGAAAGTTGCCGACCCCCGTTTCGATGGTCTGCTCGGGGATCCTGAGGTCGAACCGATAGCGCTCGGTGCGAAAAAAGGAAGGCGACTCTTCCAGGACCCCAAAACTCGCTCCCGCAACCAGGGGTAAAAACCCTAGCTGAAACGGATAAGTCCGGAAGCTCAGCTCCGGTTCGCGATTGAGAAAGTAGGTTCGTTGCCCGCCGCTTCGCTCGTAGGAGAGGTCGCCTTCAAAAAAATCGCCGCGGTGGCGCAGACTACCGAGATAGTGGTATCGATTGGTCTGGGTCACCCGGTTGGAGGAACGGGAGAGGTCGGCTCGGGTGATAAAGGACCAGCGATCGTTGATCTCGTGGTCGTAGTAAAAGCGGTAGTTGCGGTTATCGTTGTCGCCGTTGCTGGCGAAGTTGGCTCCCACCTGGAGGGAGCTCCCCGGAGCGTTTCGGTTGAGGTTCACGGAACTGGTCACGTTGAGGGGACTCGCCTGGCCCGGAAGCTCGAAGCGGTTTGCGTTGTAAGAAAGGCCCAGTCGAGTAAATTCATCCAGCTTGAAGTTTCCGTTGGCCCGCAGCTCAAACCGGTTTCGCTCGGAGAGTTGGCCGTCCTGGGTGTAATAGTAGATGTTTCCGAAGCCGGCGTCTCCCAGGTCGAAGTAGTGCTCCAAGCCCAGACCCACGCCGGACCGCTGATAGATATCGAGATTGACCGTTCCGTAGTTCTTCTCGTTGAAGCTGTAGGCGAATGCGTTGCGCAAGAACGCTCCATCCAATCGATTGTAACCCGGGCTGGGGAAATAGGTCTGGCGCCTGGTCTTCTGTCCGTCCAGCGGGATCATGACGGTGGGTAGCGTGTAGAGTTGATTGCCCTGAATGGTAAGGCTGGTGTTAGCAGCCACGATCTTGTCATCGGGATAAAGGGTGACCAGTTCGGAGTTGATCTTGTAGTGGAGATCGTTGGGTTCCAGATCGCAGGTGGTGAGAACCGCCCTCTCCAACTCGACCTTCTCTTCGGAATAGCGCAGGGTGTCAGCCCAGAAGTACAGGCTTCCTTCGAAGGTGTCGGTGCCTACACTCACTCCTTCGCTCTTTCCCGCTGCCTGGTTCAAGACTGCGGTGCGGGCGTTGACATCCAGGATCAGCGTCTCGGATGCGGCAAAGTTGTCGCCCCAGGAAAACAGGCACTCCCGCTCGGCCGTCACCAACCCCCGGGCCGGGTCGTAGATCAAGCGCTGGCAATCCAACCGGAGCCCCTCGATCTCCACGGTCACGTTGCCGGTAGCGATGGTGAGTCCGTTCTTTCGTTCCACCGATTCGGCCTGAATAAAAACGGCCTCCGGCTGGAGCGGCTGGGCCACACTTACCGCAAGGGAACACAAAACAAATAAGATTATGGCCCGGGCCGAATACACAAATCTCAAACCTCATCTCAAGCCCCGGGCCAACCCCGGGACGAGCGCCCTCGCTCTTATTGCCGGGGAGCTTCGTTTCCTCTCTGGAGAAGCCAATTAGGCCAGGGCGACTTGATTTCGGCCCGAGTCCTTGGCTTTGTAGAGGGCCGCATCGGCCGCGGCAATCAGACTCTCAGGATCCTTGCCGTCCTCGGGAAAGGAAGCCACCCCCAGGGAGATACTACACCGCATCTTGTGGTCCTTGAAGCGAAAATCGTACTCGCACACTGCCAGACGAAGCCGCTCTGCTATGGTGGCGCTCTTCTGTTTAGGGGTGGTGGGGAGCACGATGGCAAACTCCTCCCCCCCGTAGCGGGCCACCACGTCGTACTCCCGTAGAGCGTCCGAGAGCAACTCGGAAACGGTCTTGAGCACGTGGTCTCCGGCCTGGTGACCATAGGTATCGTTGAGGTTCTTGAAGAAGTCGATGTCCAGCAGTACCACGGATAGCGGCTTGGTGTACCGCTTGGAGTAGGCGACCTCTTCCATCAAGCGCTGCTCCAGGTAGCGGCGGTTGTAGATGTTGGTCAGACCATCCAAAACCGAAATCTCGTACAACCGGTTGTTTTCCAGGGCCAGGGAAATGTGAGCCGACATCAGCACCACGAGTTCTAACTCATCGGCGCTAAAGACGTGCCCCTTCTCCCGGGTGGTCAGACTCACCACCCCGATCACTCGTTGCTTCACCATCAGTGGACACGAGATCATACTCTCCATGGAGCGCTTTTGATTTTGCACCACCTTGAAACGGGGATCCGTACGAACGTTGGAGATGAGTACCGGCTTCTTGTGCTTGGCCACCCATCCAGCCACCCCCTCGCCCAGAGAGAACTGGATATTCTTCATCTCCCAGCGAGTCAGACCGGAAGACTCACTGAAAGCCAGCTGCCTGCTCTTTTCGTTCAGGATCATGATCGAACAGTCATCGGTGCCCAGAAGCCTTCGCAATTTACCACAGATCCGCTTGATCACTTTGGGGATCGGGTAGTTCGAAGAGATCAGTCGGCTGACTTCCAACAGGGTCTTTAGGACTTCGGTTTCCCTCGTCATGAGGGCTGCTTCGCCCACGAACCTGCGGCTCCTGGGAAAGCGACTTCGTCATGGCTGAAGGGTTTTCTGTGGCAAACACAAAATTGACCGCAATTCCAAACCAGGCTTGCCTGGGAGTATTGATAGAATTTTTGGGTTTGTTTCACGGAGGGAATGAATTATGAAAACATTTAAACTCGGGTTGGCACTGATCATGGTGGCCTGCCTCACCCTGGCGGCATCGGCTGATGTGGTCAGAAACGTCACCGCTACCGAAGGACCGGACTGGGTCAAAGTCGATATTCACGGTGGCCACAACTACACGGTTAAGCACCTGCCCCCCGGCAGCGCCGACTACCGTAGCATCGCAGTCGACATTCACGGCGCTTCCATCACCGGCGGACTGGAGCCCAAGGCTGCTCTACCGGTAGACTTCGGATTGGTCGGTCAGGTCCGCGTTCGCCAGATGGGCAGCACGGTCCGGATCTATATCGATGTCATCAACTGGCCCGATTATAAGGTCATCCACACGGGTAGCGGCGTTCAAGTGGCGCTGAAAGCGTTTCAGCAACGTCGTAACGACCCGGCTGCCATGTACTAAGAAAAGCTAAAAGCGATTCATTACAAAACGGGCCCAGGGGGCTCGTTTTTTTTTGCCCAAGGGGGAAGTTTTAGGATCTGCCGAAATCAGTATCGAAATGGTCGAGAACTGTTCTTCAGTATCTCCCCTTGTGGTCACCCGTGACACTCGATTCACAACTTCTTTCCCAGACTTTTAGGTCCCGACGAACCCTACCTGGAGTTTGAAGACTTCAACGGAAGTATCATCTGGAAGAAATGGGTTTGTTATTATCACGACACAGCCAGCCACTCGCTCATCCGTGGCGAGGTCCCATTACAGAATCCAGGGTCCGCGCTGGCAACGCGCCCGGCTCCCCAAGGGGGTGGTGAGGTCTCTGCGGAGTTTTTTCGAAACTCAGCCTCTGTGAAGCGGCGGACGGTGGGCCAAAACGTGGACAACTTCGCTGCCTCGGGGGCAGGGCAGGTGCGGCTGTCACTGACCGTAAAGGGGCTGGCTCCGGTTTCCGGATCCACGATTTCGGACCGAGAAGTCGAAGTCAATGTCTCCACCGAAGTCTCTCTTCTTCATCATTAACGACCACCTTCGAGGAAGGTATGTATGAGAAAGGTGCAAGGATGCAACAAGATAGATTAGGGCCTCTAAAGAAAAGCCGGCAAGCGGTCGTCCTGCCGTCCCTGGTGCTCGTCACCATGGTGCTGGTCGTTTTGGCTACCGCGCTCTTGTCTAGCGGAACCTCGAGCTTGCGATTGTCCACCTTCGATCAACAGTCTGACCAGGCGCTTTATGCCGCCGAGGCCGGGCTCGCCCGAGCCGTGGAAGAGTATCTTCGAGCAGGGACTGAAACGCTCCCTGAAACTTACACCGGGACACTAGACCAAGCCGATGCTCAATTTGTGGTGACCACCTACGAAAACGGCTCGACTACCGACGACCGCACCATTCCCGGAGGCCCCTCTATCCCCCCTCGCACCATCTACCTGCTCTCTGAGGGGACCAGCAGCAACGGTACGAAACGGCGGGCAGGAGCGCTGTTTCGAACCGG